>JAYUZE010000057.1:0-29346 GCA_043752035.1 Gammaproteobacteria bacterium | reverse complement strand
AGAAGTGAAATACCTGCGCTGGTTAGGGGTCCTGCTGGGCGCCGCGCTACTGGGTGCTGCCACCTGGGCCGCCCTGGCACCTATCCACACGGCCTCACGCGATGTGGCCTTCGAGATTCCCAAAGGCACCTGGGCCCAGCGTATGGCTGGAAATAACATCGAAATACTCCCCTCTAGTATCTACCTGACACTGGGTTTGCAGGATATTCTGGTGCTCAGGAATCTGGATGACGTGCCGCAGGTCTTCGGACCCACGCTGATGATGCCAGGACAGAGTTTCCGCCTGCCCTTTGCGCTTGCGGCCGACTATCAATTTGCGTGCACGGCGCACGCCAGCGGACAAATGACCATCGTGGTCGAGCCGATGCCAGCGACGGCGCCGGCCAGGCTGTGGTGGCGAACACAGAGGGTTGTGAGGGCACTAGGGTGGCGCTTGACGGAAAGTTTGTTCTGGCTATGAGAAAAGTCCTGCCCTCGCTGACGGTTTTTGCAGTGCTCATTGCGCTGTGGTGGCTGTTGGTCGACCTGACCCACAGCGCTATTTTCCCGACACCTTGGCAGGTCGTGACCGCCACCGTAGAACTGATGCGCGATGGCACGCTGTGGGGTCATATCGGCGCCTCGCTGCTGCGGGTAGGCACGGGCTTCGGCCTCGCGGTACTGTTCGCGGTGCCACTGGGCCTGTGGATGGGCTGGGTCAAGGGCGCGTTCTCGACGCTCAATCCGATGTTCCAGATCCTGCGCCCGATCTCACCGATCGCCTGGATTCCGATCGCGATACTCTGGTTCGGCGTCGGCAACGCCTCGCCGATCTTTCTGATTTTTATCTCGTCAGTGTTTCCGATGGTAGTGCAGACCACGGCCGGTGTGCACACCATCGAGCGGCGCTATCTGCGCGCCGCCGAGAATTTCGGCGTCTCGCGCTACATCCTGTTTCGCCAGGTGATTGTCCCAGCGGTGCTGCCGCAGATCATCGTCGGCATGCGCATTGGTCTCGGTGTCGCCTGGCTGGTGGTGGTGGCTGCAGAAATGATCGCGCTGCGCTCAGGCCTCGGCTACCTGATCATCGATTCGCGCAATGCCGGTAATCGCTACGACCTGGTGATCAGCGGCATGATCATCATCGGCCTGATCGGCTTGTCACTCGATGGCCTGATGCGCCTGCTGGAAGGCCTGCGCATCGTGCGGTGGCGCTATGCCCACTAAGATCGAGGTCAAGGGCCTGAAAAAAGGCTTCGCCACCGACCAGGGTGCGCTGCAGGTGATCGACGAGGTCAGCTTCGAGGTGGGCGATGGTGAGTTCGTCGCCATCGTCGGGCCTTCGGGCTGCGGCAAGACCACGCTGATGAACCTGATCGCGGGTTTCGATCGGCCCGATGCCGGCTCGATTTTGGTCGATGGCGCCAGCAAGCAGGGCCCCAGTTCCAAGGGCATCCTGATTTCACAGCACGGCTCGGTGTTCCCATGGCTCACCGTGCAGCAGAACCTGATGTTCGGGCTCAATGGTCATGCGCCGCGTAACAAGGAGCAGATTGCCGATCACTACGCCGACATTGTAGGCCTGAAGGGCTTCGAGATGAGCTATCCGCACGAACTCTCGGGCGGCATGCTCAAGCGTGCCGAGCTCGCGCGGGCGCTGGTAGTGAAGCCGGAGATCCTTTACATGGACGAGCCGTTCTCGGCGCTCGACGCGCTGATGAACCTGCGTATGCGCCGCGAGCTGTTGCGCATCCTTGACGAAGAGCGCCACACGGTGGTGCTGATCACGCATGATGTCGAGGAGGCGATACACCTCGCGGATCGCATCTTCGTGCTCTCGCCGCGCCCGGCCAGGATCCAGGCGACCTTCCAGGTGCCTTTCAAACATCCGCGCAAATTGTCGAGCGCCGAGGTACAGGAGCTGCGCGAGGCGATCCTGCGCGAACTGGGCGCCTGATCAGCGCATCCAGCCACCGCCACCAGGCACTTTCAGACGCCGTCAGCCGCTCTCGTCGCGCGACAGCCGCGCCTCGGCCAGGTCCACTTCGCGCTCCAGGCGCGTGAGCACGTCATCGCCGATCTCGCCACGGCGCCACAGCTTGATCAGCGCCACACGTTGCGCCGCGATCGCGCACAGCCACAGCCGCGTTTCGCTGTCGACCGTCGCGTGGGTGCCGGCGCGGCTGGTTGCGCGGCTATTGAAGAAGCGTTTGACGGCCACGGCTTCGTGCGCCGGCAGGCCTTGCTCGGCCACCAGCTTGTCTACCGCGTGCACCGCCGCGCGGCGCATCGCATCGCGCCCGAGTTCGGCTTCGGTCTCGCCGGATGAATCCGACTCGAGCCGCAGTGCGCGTATCAACGGCGGCAACGTGAGCCCCTGCCCCACCAGCGTCACGAACACGATGCCATAAGTAAGCAGGATCACCAGGTCACGCTCCGGGAACTGCGAGCCATCGGGCAGCACCGCGGGCAATGCCAGCGCCGCTGCGAGCGATACCACGCCGCGCATGCCGCACCAACTCACCAGCGTGGAAATGCGGGGCGAAGCCGGATCGCGCCGCCGGATCGAAGGCACCAGCAGGCGCACGCCATAGGTGGCGGTGAAGATCCACAGGAAGCGCACCGCGATCGCGACCAGGCTCAGCGCCGCGATCAGTGCCAGCACCTGCGACCACGAACGCTCCTGCTGGTGCATCAGCGATGTGGCGATCAGCGGCAACTGGATGCCGATCAGCACGAATACCAGCGAGTTGACCACGAACAGCAGTGCGTTCCAGACGGTGCGGATGTTCTGGCGCGCCAGCGCGTCGGTGCGCAGATGCGCCCAGCGCGAGCGATAGAGCCCGGCGCCGACGATGCCCAGTACGCCGGAGAGCTGCAGTGTTTCGCACACCCAGTAGGTCGCGAAGGGTGTCGTCAGCGACATCGCCAGTTCCAGCATCGGATCGTGCAGGCGCTCCTGCAGCCGCGCCGTCAGCCAGCCAAGCGCGATGCCGAGCAGGCCGCCGCCGATCGCGACCAGCGCGAACTGGCCCACCAGCGACCAGCCGGAAAATACCCCGGTCAGCGCCGCGGCCACCGCGAAGCGATAGAGCACCAACCCCGTGGCATCATTCACCAGGCTCTCCCCTTCCAGCAGCGTGACAATGCGTCGCGGTAGATGGAACCGCTGCAGCACTGCAGTAGCAGCCACCGCATCAGGCGGCGAGACGATCGCCCCCAGCGCAAAGACCACGGCCCAGGGCACTTGCGGCACCAGCCATTTGAAAGCCACGCCTACCGCCAGCGTTGTTGTGGCGACCAGCCCGACCGCCAGCAGAAAGATCGGACGGCGCATCGAATTAAAATCGCGCCACGACGTATTGATGGCCGCCGGATACAGCACCGCGGGCAGCACTATCGCCAGCACCAAGCGCGGGTCGAGCTCGAGGCCCGGCCAGTCATACACGGAACCCATGCCGATGCCGACGATCACCAGCACGATTGGATAAGGCACACGCACGCGATTGGCGAGCCAACCTGCTGCAATCGCGCAGACCATTACGACGATGAGCGAAATCATGCTTCTGGAGGTCGGGGGCGCTCGTGTATATGGAACCCTACTATAGAGGCTCACGCGCACCCATAACAGACAACAACCACATCACGCACAGCCGCCAGGCCGCGAAGATCGTATCCGGCTGGCGCCGCCGACGCTCGAGCCCTTCCGCCAGTTGCTGACGGAGCATCGTTGGCGGGCCGGCGCACTCGAGGCGACCCGCGCAACCCTGACTCCCGAGCTCGATACGCCGGCTGGCCATCCGGTGTTATTTGTGTTTAAGCTGCCGCATTGATCGCAAGCTCTGCGATCTCGTGTGGGAGTCCGTCCAATGCGCCATGCCGTCTCGTTGTTTGCGCTGGTGTTCTCGGCAGCGGCACTCGCGGCCACCGCGCCGGCAGCACCTGCGCCAGCGGCAACACCGGCTCCGACACGCAGTTTGCAGCAGCAGTTTGATGACGCCAGTGCTGCCGTTGAGGACGGGCGTTGCGGCGAAGCTGTAGCCGCGCTGGAGGCTTTGCTGGCCCGGCCGGGTCTGGCGAAGAACACCCAAGTGCTGGCAACCATCCGCATTCGCCGAGCGGTCTGCCTGCTCGCGCTACATAGAACCGAGGAAGCCTCCAGCGATATTGCCTACGCGTTACCTCTGCTGAACCTCGACGACCCGACCAATCGTGGCGACATTGCCGCAGCGCATATGTCGCTCGGGAAAATGGCCTACCTTTCGGAGGACTTCGAAACCGCAACTCGGGAGTTTGATGCGGCCCGCACGCTCCAGAGCGGTGTAGGGCAGTACGAATCCCTGATGTGGCTGACGCGATCGACCATGTTTGACGCAGACCAGCGGTCGGTCGAGCTCGCGGATGAGTTGCTCAGGTTAAGCCAGAGCATCCCGGAGTTGAGGAAGGACGGCGCTGCGAGCCTTCACACACTGCACGCCCGGGCCCTGCTCAATCACGGCCAGCACGCTGCCGCCTATGCCGAATTGAAGAAAGCGCTCGCTGCCGAGGGAGGCCTGACCGAAAAGGTCAACCTTGGCGATCTGGTCACGCGCTCCGACCTGGCACTGGCGGCATTGCTGAACGGTGATCGCGAGCAGGCCCGAAAATACATGGCGTACACGGGTGCCGGCCGATTCAAAAAGTCCCCGTTTCTCTCGGCGGTGGAAATGAGGCCGCCGCCGTGTGGCGGCACAGCAGGTCTCAGACCCGAGGACATGGCCATCGTGGAGTTTGCGATCGATGACGGTGGCGAAGTGTTTGGCGTGACGCCCATCTATGCGAGCCGCACTGGCCCGATCGCCGCGGAGTTTGCGCGCGCCGTCGCCGGGTGGTCGTGGACTCCAGAAGGCGCCAAAAGTATTCCATTGTTCTTTCGTCGGGTGACGCGGGTCGAGCTGCGCTGTTCGGACGCTGCCGGACATCCTGACGTAGCGGAGCTGTTGCGCACTGACTTCAATAGCTGGTTGGACGATCAACATCTGCAGCCGTACACCGCCAGCATGAAGCTGGCCGCAAATGTGGCGCAAGCCAGGAGCGAACTGGCGAGGCGACAGAGCACCGCCGCCAAACTTTCGGTCATCCCGGTTCTGGCCGCGCTGTCGGGCAGCCGTTACGTGTCGTGGCATGATCGCGGGCAATGGTCCCAGCAGCTACGTGACGCGGCAGCGGCCGCCGGCCCGCCGCTAGCGGCGCTGACCTATGTGGACGTCATACTCGCCGACTACCTCCCCTTGGGACGTGACTACTCCCACCAGCGCCGCCAGTACCTGCGCTCGCTCCTCGCCAGACCCGAAGTGAGTGCCGATGCCCGCGTAGCCAACATTGTCCGCCTGCTGATTGCCGAGCCTCACTATGGCTCGGCGGCTCCTGCAGACGCGACCGAACTCTTGACCGTGGTGTCGACGGATCCTGCCCTGAGCGCACAGGATCCAATCAAGGTAGGGGCACTGGTACGCCTGGCCACCTTGCAGGCGGCGGCCGGCAATCTGACTGCTGCGCGCGAGAGCTACCGCAAGACCGGGCTATCAGCGCAGCAGTGCTCGATTGTTGATGCCGTACCCAGCATGCACAAGAACAACCTTGGCTCCGGCGATTTCCCGGAGGAAGCCTGGCGCTGGGGATTTGAGGGCTGGGTGATGGTGGAACTGGACATCCAGGCGGACGGCAAGACGACCAATCGACGTGCTGTGGTGGCCTACCCACCGCTGATCTTTGCAGACGCGGCGACCGGGGCGATGAAGAACGCGCTCTACGAACAGACCTATCGGCCGGAGGGCGGATTGGGGTGTGGAGGAAAAGTGGTCAAGGTGAATTTCAAGCTGAACTAGCAGCACCCCTTCGACACCACTGTCGACACTAGCGGCCTGGCTACGCTGCCTTCGAGCCGCGTGAATCGGCCGGCGGCGGCGCCGTCTCACCGCCCGTAATCAGGCGGATGCCGCCGCCGAAAGTCAGGTAAGCCCAGAACCAGTTGAGCATCGTCGACACGCGATTGCGTATTCCCACCAGAAAGCCGACATGCACGAGACCCCACAACCACCAGGCGGGTGCACCCCATAGCTTGATGAAACCGAAGTCGGCGACGGCCGCCTTACGACCAATGGTCGCCAGGCTCCCCAGGTGACGGTACACAAATGGGGCCGGCGGCGTGCGCGCCTCGAGCCGTGTGCGAATCACTGTGGCCACGTACGCCCCGCCCTGCTTGGCTGCCGGCGCTAATCCGGGCACGGCCTGTCCTTTCCACGCGTCGCTGAGCGCAGTGTCGCCGATGGCGAAGACATTCTGCAATCCGGGCACGCTGAGGTCGGCGCTGACCTTGACGCGCCCCGAACTGTCGGCGGCACTCTGGAGCCACTGCGCTGCGGCGGACGCCTTGACGCCGGCGGCCCATAATACGGTGCTCGCCAAGATGCGCTGGCCACTGACACTGACACCCGTGGCATCGATCGATTCCACGCGGCTGCCGACTGCAACTTCGACGCCCAGGCGCTCCAGAGCACGCCGCGCCTGCGCGGCCAGGGCCTCGGGAAACGCAGGCAGCAGGCGTGGTGCCGATTGCACGAGAATCACGCGCGCGGTCGCCGGATCAAAATTCCTGAACTCCTTGTCCATGCCGAACCGTGCCAGCTCGGCGATCGCACCGGCCAGCTCCACTCCCGTCGGGCCGCCGCCGACGATCAGGAAAGTCAGCAGCGCGGCGCGTTCCTGCGCGTCGTCCGTTGCTTCCGCGCGCTCGAAGGCCGTCAATATCCGACGCCGGATCTCGGTCGCATCTTCGAGGCGCTTCAGGCCGGGCGCGAAGGGTGCCCATTGATCCTTGCCGAAGTAACTGTGCGTGGCCCCGGTGGCCAGCACCAGGTAATCGTAGGCGATCGACTTACCGCCAACCATTACTTGCCGACCTTCAGTGTCGACTCCGCTAACTGCACCCAGCAGCACACGGGTATTGAACGAGTCCCTGAACAGCGGTCGCACCGGCGCCGCGATGTCACCCGGCGACAATGCTGCTGTAGCCACCTGATAGAGCAGTGGCTGAAAAAGGTGATGGTTAGCGCGATCAACAACCGTGATCGAGGCACGCACCCCGTGCAACGCCTTGGCGCAGGCGATGCCACCGAACCCGGCGCCGACAATGACTACGCGCGGCAGCCCTTCAAGTTCGAAATCTGCCCGGCCGTCCACGCCGGGCAACCAGCGCCGCAGCAATAATTCGACTGCGCCATCGACCGACCACCTGCCCGCACCATGGATCACCAGCATCAACAGCACTGCAAACAGGTACATCTGATCGCCTGTACCCGCACTCATCATCGCATGTGCCGAAGATCCCAGCAGCAGCAAGCCGGCCACATAGCGCGTTGCCATCCCGCCGAGCAGCAACACGCCGCCGACCAGCAACATCAGCTGCGGCAACGAAGCCAGCGATTTCAGCGGCAGCCAGAGCGACCATGCACTGCCCGCGAGATCCAGGCGCAATGCCGCCACCAGCAATGCAACTGCAATCCAGCAGCGCATTGTTGTCAGATAGTACGGGCCCCACCTGGCACGCACCCACTCGGTGCCGGCGACCAGGCGCGGAATCAGCGGCAGCGCACTGTCGGCGAGGCCCCGACGCAGCAGGCCATCGACTGACCAGCTGCCGGCACCGACGATTGCATACCAGCCAAACAACGCCGCCCAGAACAGCTGACTGTCGAAGGGCAGGTAGTTGAGCTGTATCACCAGCGACAATGCCAGCATCGGCAGCGCCGCGTAGCGCGTCATCAGACCGAGCGCCAGCAGACTCCCGCCTATCAGCTCGATCGACGCGCCCAGCCACGCGGCCGTCACCGGGTTCATCCAGCTGACCGGATACTCATGTGCCGCGAGATCCAAGGCGACTGCCCAGTTGGTCACCTTGAGCACACCAGAGACGACGAAGATCTTGGCCAACCAGAGTCGAATAGCCAGGTCGATCTTCGGCCACACCAGGCCACCCAGGACGCGGAAACTGAAGTCGCTGAGGGTGCGGTAATACCGCAGCACTCGCGTCAGCGCGGGGCCGAGCGCGGGCACTGAGGTGGAGACTGCGATATTCACTTGCGATTGAACTGCGTTCAATGATCTGCGGCGAGGAGACTGGCGTGGCCGTCCGGATCACGAATCACTACGGCATGGTCGAAGCCCAGCGCAGCGTCGGCCAACGTGACCACATGGCCGGAGATGACGGGCGATCCAGCCTTGCGGACCCCGGACTGCAGTGCCGCCGGCACATCGCCACGCATGTTGATCTGCCAGTACCAGCGATCGTTCGCCTGAGTATCAAGGGGCATCGGCCGGCCACTGCGCGGCGCCAGGTACTCGAGCAGCTCCACTCCAGGCCCGTCACTGGCGCGCAGCGCCGTGATCCACAGGCGCGCACCGAATACGTTATTGAGGTGCTCCTGCTCCGTGCCGTAGTTCGCGCTGTTGCCGGCGACTTTCAGGCCCAGCTGGTCGCGGTAGAAACCCAGGCTCGCCTCGGTATCGGCCACCACGATCGCAGTGTGGTCGATGCCCAGGAACAGCGTGCCGTCGTGCCGCTGCCACTTGGCGGCGCCCTTGCCCGGCGGAAAGTGCAGGATTTCGAGAAAATTGCCGTCAGGATCGCGGAAGTAGTAGGCCTCGATGCCAGCGGCGTTGGCGTTCCAATCCGGCAGCCGCTGCGGCCCGGTCGATACCTGTTCTACTTTGTGCTCGCGCAGGCGCGCGTAGGCCTTGTCCATGTCGCTGACGATGATCGCCACGTGTTGAAACCAGCGATCGTTGGCATGTGTGTCGTTCGGTGCGGGTCGGCCCCGCGGCGCCAGGAACTGCGTCAGCTCGATAGACTCATCTCCGAGCCGCAGTCGCGCCATGCGCGCGCGCATGCCAAAGACGCCGTAGAGGTGCTCATAGCCGTCGCCAGCCACTTCACGCTCGGCAACTTCGGAGAAACCCAGCACATCGCGATAGAACGCCACCGACCGCTCCAAGTCGCTGACCGCAATCGACACGGAATCGACCGCGCGCACGGGTGCTGCACCTGCCCGCACCGAGGCCAGCAAACCGCCGCTCAACAATGCCCACGCACACAAGGCCAGGGTCTTCATGCGTTCCACTCCGACGCCAGTTCGCCTTGCCGAGCGCCGATTGCGAGCCTGCTGAGTGCACGTTCCGAGGTCACGTCGCGCGCGATCAGTGTGCCGAGCCGCAATGCCCAGGCGTAGATGGTCAGCGCAGGGTTTACGCGGCTGATCCGCGGCAGGATGCTGCCATCGGCGACATAGATACCCTGCATGCCGTGCACGCGGCCGTCGGCTGCCACTACTGAATCGGCCGGGTCGCTCCCGCACACCAGTGAACCGCAGGCGTGTGCAGTGCCGGCAAGCCCGATGCGGCGTGTGATGGCCAGCATGCCGGCACCCAGCAATGAGCGCTGCAGTGCGTGGGTGAACAGCCGGTGCTCCTGCGCAGCGGCCTGGAGCCGCGACGCGTCATAGTCCAGAACCCTTTGCAGCCCGCCAGCGGTGCTCTGCTCGTATACCGCATTGTCGCGATCGGACCCGTCCTCCGTTTGCAGGAAAAAGCCATAGGCGCGTTCGGCCATGCCGCGTGCCACGGCGCGCGGGAGGTAGCCCGGCATTAGTGTCGCGATCAACTCGGCGTCGAACCCCAGCGGCTGCACAGTGGAGTGCGCAAAGCGATCGTGCGTGAGCAGCGCAGTCTTGCGGATCAGGTCAGTTTTCTTGCGCGGCGAGAACGCCACCATCGCCGTCAGGATATGCAGCTTCAGGTTTCGTCCGATGTTAGCCGCCGCGGCCAACTTTGCGTCAAGGTCAGCTGCCTTCAGGTAACGCGCCAGCAGCCGGGGCGAATGCAATGCCCCTGCCGCCAGCACCACGCGCGGCGCACGAAATTCCCGGCCATCGTCCAACTTGACGCCGGCGATGAAGCGACTGTTGCCGGGCGCGCTGAGTAACCCGGTCACCTCGGCATTGCTGACCAGTCGCAGGCGCTCGTCACCGGACAGCATCGACAACATTGAACGCTGGGCATCAGCCTTGAGTCCGAGCACCGAGGCGAAGCCATCGAAATGCATCGCTTCCTCGCGATGCTCGCCTATGTGCGGTGCTAGACCCATCGGCATCGCGGCCACGCGCCACGGCTGTCCAGGCCGCGCGACGCGATCGACGATGCGGCGCAGATCCGGCTCTATGGCCAGCTCGCGCACACCCAGCAGTTGCTCGGCCGCTTCATAGTAGGGACGCAGATCTTCCAGGCCAATCGGCCAGCCCCGGCACTGAAACTGCGGGTCAGCGGCAAATTCCGCGGCCGCGAAGCGCAGCAGCGCAGCTCCGTACCAGCGCGTCTTGCCACCAATGTTGAAATGTTCCTCCGGAATCACGGTTCGGCCCTGGCCGTCGATCCAGGGTTCGCGGGCCAGGAACTCACCACGCCGTACCACGCGGTCGACATCGAGCGTGCTGCCATCGCGGGGCAAGTCGGCTCCCTTCTCCAGCAACAGCACCCGTACTCCGCTGCGCACCAGTTGCCAGGCAGCAGCGGCGCCGCCCGCACCGGAACCGATCACGATCACATCAGCGGCGAAGTCAGCTACAGAACTCATGACAATGCACTCCGAAGATTGTTGAATTTGTTGGCAGGCGCTGCGCCGCGAGGGGCCGCGCCAGATTCGTGACCCGCGTTCGGCACATGACCACAGTGAATGCACCGCTCGCGGGGCGTATGCATCAGCTTTGCGCAGGGCACTGCGCCGCGCGAGCGCCGGAAGCATTCGGCAGCCACGAACATGCCCAGCAGTGGCGCACTCAGATAGATCCAGAAGCTGCCCCACAACATGGACGGCGCTGCTGAGGCGAAGGATCGCGCCGGATTCATGCTCATGCCCGACAGTGGCGCTTCGAAGGTAATGTAGGCCGCCACCAGCAGGCCGGCGAACAGTCCGGTGTAGCGCGCGTAGCAGGCCGAGGCCGCGCTATTGAGCACCATCCACATCAGCGCCGCCGAAATCAGCGCCTCAGCGCCGAAAGCCGCGTATTCGCCGTAGCGTCCCGGCGAAGTCACCACCCAGTTGACGGGCGGCGCGGTGAAGGCCGCGCCTGCCAACGCCCGTACCAGCATTACGCCCGCGGTGCCGCCAATGAATTGCATGATGATATAGGCGGCCGCATCCCAGGACTTGATGCGGCCAAGGCGCAGGAAGCTCAATGTTACCGCCGGATTCATATGTGCACCGGAGCGCTTGCCCCATGGCGAGTAAATCAGCATCACTGCGGTCAGACCCATAGCCACGCCGATCAGTGCGCGCCGCACATTGGCGTCAGCGATCGCCCGATGCACAAGGGAGCCCGGATATTCAAAGGCCGTCGTGACCAGGCCCGCCGACACCATGAATACGCCCAGGCAGAAGGCCTCAATCAGATACTCGGGCAGGTGATCGCGCAACAGATTGAGGGTACCGGCCGGCGCGGTGCTCATCTCAGCCGCCAGTCTCGAAGCCGGGATACAGCGTCATACCACCGTCGACAAACAGGCTGATGCCGTGCACGTAGTCGGCATAGTCTGAGGCCAGCCACACCGCGGCCCGACCGATCTCGTCGGCTTCGCCGATGCGCTTATAGGGAATCAGCTTCATCAGTTCGTTGTACGCGCCCGGCGTATCCCAGGCCTCCATGTTGATCGGCGTGCGAATCGCACCCGGGCAGATGGAGTTTACACGGATACGATAGGGCGCAACCTCCTGCGCAATGCTCTTCATCATCAGCATCACGCCGCCCTTGGAAGCCGCGTAATTCACGTGCCCTGCCCAGGGAATCACTTCATGGACCGAACTGATGCAGAGGATCTTGCCCGCCGAGCACGACACCTCAGAGCGCACGCCGCGACGGCGAAACTCCCGCACCGCCTCGCGCGAGCACAGAAACTGGCCGGTGAGATTCACAGCCATCACGCGATTCCACTGCGCCAGGGTCATCTCGTGAAATGGCGCGTCTTGCTGCAGACCGGCGTTGTTGACCAGGATGTCGACCGTGCCGAAGGTTTCCAGCGCCTGGCGATACATTTCCAGTACCTGCGCTTCATCAGACACATCGGCACGCACGGCCATGCCCTTCACGCCTTTGCTGCTGATCTCATCGACCACTGCGCGTGCCTTGTCTTCACCGGAGGCATAGTTGACCAGCACATCGGCACCGGCGTCGGCGAGCGCCAGCGCCACGGCGCGGCCGATGCCAGAGCTGGCACCAGTGACAATGGCTTTTTGTCCCAGCAGCAGCTTTTGCGGCGGTACTCGCGGCATCACCGGGGCAGGCAGATGATCGTATCGAACCAGACCGTCCATAGTGGAGTTCCTTATGAGGCGTTGTGAAGGGATTCAGGGCCAGCCGCAGGGGCAGCCGCAGGGGCGGCTGCGACAGCGGGCGGCGCGCCAGCGGCGCGCCGCTGCGCAGCACCCACCGACTCGAGCGCGCGCGGGAGCGGCGTGGGCGCAATGCTGCTGTGCGCATTGCTGTAGCGGGGCATCAGCAGCTTGGCGACCAGCCCGGTCCACCCGGTCTGGTGCGAAGCTCCAACACCGCGGCCGCTGTCACCGTGGAAGTATTCATAGAACAGCACGTGATCGCGGAAGTGCGGATCACTCTGCAGTCGTGGATGATGCGCATACACAGGACGCATGCCGCTCTCATCGCGCAGGAAGATGCGCGTCAGCCGGCAGGCCAGCTCGTTGGCCGCCTCCTCCAGTGTCAGGTACACCCCTGAACCGACCGGGCACTCGATTTTGAATTCATCGCCATAGTAGTGGTGGAACTTCTCCAGCGACTCGATCAGCAGGAAATTTACAGGAAACCAGATGGGACCGCGCCAGTTGGAATTGCCGCCGAACAAGCCGGAGTCGGATTCCGCAGGCTGGTAGTTCACCCGCAGGTCCATGTCGTGCACCCGATAGACATAGGGCTGATCGGCGTGTACCCGCGACAGTGCACGCACGCCATAGTCCGAGAGAAATTCGGCCTCATCGAGCATGCGCGCCAGCAGGCGCTTCATGCGGTGACCGCGCAGCAGCGACAGCAACCGTCGGTCACCGCGTCCCTCGACATTCCAGTGCGACACCAGCGCGGCGAGATCCGGGCGATAGGCCAGGAACCATTCCATGCGGCGCTTGAACTCGGGCACCTTCTCCAGCAGCTCGGGCTCGAGTGTCTCGACTGCGAATAGCGGTATCAGACCGACCATGGAGCGCACCTTGAGCGGCGTCATCGTGCCGTCGGGCAGGTGCAGCACGTCGTAGAAGAACTGGTCCTGCTCGTCCCACAGACCAATGCCCTGGTCGCCGATGTTGCTCATCGCCTCGGCGATATGCAGGAAGTGCTCGAGAAACTTGGTGGCGATGTCCTCGTAGACATGGTTGTACTGCGCCAGCTCGAGCGCAATGCGCATCAGGTTCAGCGCATACATGGCCATCCAGCTGGTGCCGTCGGCCTGATCGATATGACCGCCCGTGGGCAGCTGCGCACTGCGGTCGAACACGCCAATGTTATCAAGCCCCAGAAACCCGCCCTGAAACACGTTGCGGCCTTCGGCATCCTTGCGGTTCACCCACCAGGTAAAATTGAGCATCAGCTTGTGCAGTACCCGCTCGAGGAACTGCAGATCGCCCTTGCCGCCCGATTGCTTGCGATCGATCTGATACACGCGCCAGGTGGCCCAGGCGTGCACCGGCGGGTTCACATCGCCAAAGGCCCATTCGTAGGCGGGCATCTGGCCGTTGGGGTGCATGTACCACTCGCGCGTCAGCAGCACCAGCTGCCCTTTGGCGAATTCGGGATCGAGATGCGCCAGCGGAATGCAGTGAAACGCGAGATCCCAGGCCGCGTACCAGGGATATTCCCACTTGTCCGGCATCGAGATGATGTCGGCGTTGTTCAGGTGTCGCCAGTCGCGATTGCGTCCCTGCCGGCGGCCGACCGGCGGCGCAGGCTGGCCCGCGTCACCCTCGAGCCACTGCGGTACGTCGTAGTGGAAGAATTGCTTGCTCCAGATCATGCCGGCAAAGGCCTGGCGCTGCACCTGGCGCGCGTCCTCGCTGCCCATGCCGGTCTGCAGCTCGGCGTAGAAGCTGTCGGCCTCGCCAAGGCGTTCAGCCATGAGGCGATCGAAGTCGCTGAATCCAGGATTGACGGCAGCTTTGCTGAGCCGCAGCCGAATCGTGACACTGCCGTGCGCCGGCACAGCGGTTTGATACCAGAGTGCGGCCTTCGTGCCTTCCGCCGCCGGGTTGACCGCATCGATAGCGCCCTTCACTACCCGGTCGTTAATGCCATCCTTCCAATAGCCGGTGCGCGAATCGTCGCCCCACAGGCGCTGCGCGTTGGATTCGTTATCGCAGAACAGTGCGGCTGCCGGTGTGCCGTCGGCATATAGATAGTAGTCGCACAGCTCGGCGTGCCGCGCCAGGATGGCGCCGTCAGTAGCGCTGCGCATCTGCGGCCGCGCGCTGCCGTTCTGCCAGCTCCAGGTGTTGCGAAAGGTGAGTTGTGGCAACAGGTGGAGTGGCGCCGGAGTGTCGGCGCGGTTGTGCGCCGTAACGCGCATCAACACCTCACCCGGCGCGGCCTGCGCATACTCGACATAGACGTCGAAGTAGCGGTCATCGGCAAATGCCGGGCTGTCGATCAGTTCGTACTCGGCCGCACCGATACCGCGCGAGCGGCTTTCCGCCAGCAGCTGCGCATAGGGGTATTCCTGTTGCGGATACTTGTACAGCATTTTCAGGTAGGAGTGGGTCGGCGTGCCGTCGAGGTAGTAGTAGAGTTCCTTCACATCCTCGCCGTGATTGCCCTCGCCGTTGGTCAGTCCGAACAACCGCTCTTTGAGAATCGGATCGCGGGTGTTCCACAATCCGAGCGACAGGCACAGGCGCTGCCGGGAATCGGAGAAACCGGCGATGCCATCCTCACCCCAGCGGTAAGCGCGACTGCGCGCATGATCGTGCGGAAAGGAGTCCCAGGCGGTACCGTGCTCGCTGTAATCCTCGCGCACAGTGCCCCACTGCCGCTCCGACAGATAGGGACCCCATTGCTTCCAGTCGCCGGCGCCGCTGCGGCAGTCATCGAGTCGAAGTTGTTCTGCGCTCTTGCTAGCCATGTTTCACCTTTGAGAGTTTCCGGACGGTACGCGTCGATTCGAGTGACTGCCAGGCGCGCAACACTTCCGCAACGCTCCAGGCCTGGGCATAACAGCCGCGCGGCGCGTGTGGCGCGTCGGCATCGAAGATTTCGCTGATGGTGCCCACACAGCCGTCCAGCAGGTGCGGAGCTATGCCACCGAGCAGCGCCTGCGCTGCGGCGGCATCGTCGTGAACGCGGTAGTGAGCCAGTACGTAGGCTCCGAGCAGCCAGCTCCAGACGGTACCCTGGTGGTACGCCGCATCGCGCTCACGCGGACCACCGCCATAGCGGCCGATGTAATCCGGGTGCGCTGGCGCGAGCGAACGCAGGCCCAGCGGCGTCAGCAGCGCGCCCGCGCAAGCCTCGACCACGGAGCGCTGTTGCGCAGCGTTCAGCAGCTCAGTGCCCAGCGACACGGCGAACAGCTGATTGGGGCGGAGCGAGGCATCCACCTGGGCGTCAGGAGTGTCGATCACATCGTTCAGATAGCCGCGATCAGCGTTCCAGAACGCATTCGCAAACGAACCCGCAACCCGCATGGCGGTGCCCGCGTACAGTGCTGCTGAAGTTCCATCGTGCTGCCGGCGGGCCCACTCCGCCATCCGGGTGAGCGCGTAGTGCCACAGCGCGTTGATCTCCACCGGCTTGCCGATGCGTGGCGTAACCACCCAGTCGCCCACCTTGGCGTCCATCCAGGTCAGCTGCACGCCCCGCTCGCCCGCGTGCAGCAGGCCGTCGCGCGCATCGGCGCGTATGCCATAACGTGTGCCGCGCAGATGCCAGGCAATGATGTCCCTGAGCACCGGGTAGAGATCGACCAGCAGCTGCTGGTCGTCGTGCGCGTCGAGGTACTGCGCGATCGCGTGGAAGTACCATAGCGTCGCATCGACCGTGTTATATTCGGGCGGTTCGTTGCCGTCAGGAAAGCGATTCGGCAACATGCCCTCGCTCACATGCGCAGCGAACGTGCGCAGGATCGCCGCCGCGTCCTCGAAGCGTCCGGTGGCCATTGTCAGCCCCGGCAGCGCTATCATCGTGTCGCGGCCCCAGTCACCAAACCAGGGGTAGCCGGCGATCACGGTCTTGCCAGCATTCATGCCCGATGCATCGGTTCTGGCAACTATGAACTGGTCGGCCGCCAGCGTCAGTCGACGTACCCAATCCGGCGTCTCGGCTGGAACAGCGGCCAGCAGTTCGCTCTGGCGCTTGTGCTCGCGTAGCAATGCGCGCGCCGCAAGCTCAGGCCGATCCTGTTCGGCAGTGAGCACCAAGGTCAGCGCCTCGCCCGGCTGCAGCTCGGCACTGAACACGCCAGGCCGCAGCAGGTCTTCATCGCAATCAAGGCCGCGCTCGGATTCGAGGCGATGGCGGAAATTCCAGTGCCAGTCCTGATCGGCACGGAACCTGCCGCGGTCGCTAGTCAGGCTATAGGCGCGGGCGCCTTCGAACCAGGTGACGATGCAGCCCTGCCCGGTCGTCTCGATGGCCGGCCTGTGACCGCCGCGCGCTTGGGCGTGATAGTCGCGGTAGGTGCACAGCGGCGCCAGCTCGAGCTGCAGCGGCGCGCTCGCCTGCTGCAGCGTGTAGCTGAGGTAAGTCGTATTGCGGCCCTGATCCATCCACACGCGCACTGCCAGCCGCGCATCGGCCAGCGCATAGGTCCACTCCGGTGTCAGACCATTGAGGCGGAAATCACTGAGCAGTTCGAATCCCCTTGGCGCCAGCGTACCATCGGCGTATTCATTGGCTGCCAGCTCAAATCGGCTGCCGCCGTAGCTCGCAACTGCATCCACCTTGGCAACCATCAGCACGCGCTCGAGCGGTGGGCGCAGGGATGCGACCAGCAGGCCGTGATAACGCCGTGTGTTCGCCTGCGACACGCTGCCGGACGCAAAGCCGCCGAGTCCATTGGTCACCAGCCACTCGCGCGCCAAGGACTGCGAGGCCTCCGCGAAGCAGCTGCGGGGCAGGCTCAGTGTATCCATGGGCGACTCCGGTATCGGCGGTAGATTGCTATTCATAGCCGCACTCCGGTGCTCAGCAGCGGAATGCGGTACAGGGTAGTGCGCGCGCACAGGTAGAAATTTCCCTGGGTATCGACCCTCAAGCCATCGAGCGCGTCGATGCGCGAATCGACGCGTTCGACCCGCACACTGACTTCCTGCGGCGTTACGGCGACCGGTGCAATCGAGCCGGCAACGAACTCTAGCCTGGCTTCGCGCACGAAGATGTAGTTTGGGGGTGCTTCAGAAATCGGCCCATTGATACCGAACACCGCGATCTGGATGTGTTGCCCGGGCTTCACCGCGCGGCCCAGGATCAGCCGGTTGGCAGCATTCCAGCCCGCCACTAAGCTGCCCCCTCGCTGGTCGTAGGCGCGCGCCAGCTCGCCGTTGACCCAGATCTCGGCATAGTCGTCGAGGCGGGGCTGGAACCAGACTGTGCTACCGGCAACGTCAATAGTACTGACGCGCTGCGGCACCGTCGCGGCTGGCATATCGCTGGCAAAAGCCTGCGCACCGGCAGTGGCAATCTCGTCATCCTGCTGCGCGCTGGCCGCGCCACTGACACCGTTGCCACCGACCACCAGATCAGCGATTACAACGGGTACTCCTCCCTTCAACGGCGTGAACCAGGTGAGCTCGGCAACCGGGGTCATGGTGTTGCGCCCCTTGATGATGGTGTCTTCAAGATCGCGCCGCGCTCCCTCGAACGTCAGCGTCGGTGCCGCTGCCGTATCGGCGGCCTGAGCGCCTGAGGAACCCAGCGCAATGGCCAGGGTGATCCGCAGTACTCGCAGGATCGTCCACGAGTGGGGGATTGTTCTCATGAGGCCCGCTCCTCAGGCAATCAGCGGTAGCCGCGCGTGGTATCGCGGCAGGCGGCGACCTGCGCAACGTGTCGCGCACGCGCTTGGCTGTGCCAACATCGGTCCAGCCACAGGCGGCGGCGCGCACGACCCGCAGCCGCGCCTCGGCGCCCTGCAGGATGCCGCGTGAGAAATCCACGTTCGCCAGCTCATCGTAGTGCCGGGCCAGCGCCAGATTATGTGCCAGGCCCTTCGCACCTGCCAGTGCCGCACTCATGCCCTCGACAAGCATCGGCACCCGCCCGCGCATCAGCTCGAGCAACGCGGCGCCCTGCGCTGCAAAGATGAAACTGTTCCAGAGTGCACCGTCTGCGATCAGCCCGGCGGCATCGGCGGCCGAAGGCTTCTCGACGAAACGACCTACGCTCTGAACCCCGAAACCGGTCGCGCTGTTCGGCACGATGTACCCGAGCTCTGCATCTGCCTCATCCGGCTCGATGCCGAGCAGCAGCAGGTTGCGCGCGTCCACGGCCAGTTGCCTGACGGCGTTGACCAGGCCACGCGCCAGCGCCGCTTCGTCGGCAACAAAATGATCGGCCGGCAGGAAGAGGATGCGAGCCTGCGGATCGCGCTCGAGTATGCGCAGCACGCACAGCAGGATGCCGTTGGCGGTCCCGCGATTTTGCGGCTGCACAATAATATTGGGGTGCAGGAGCGAGCCCAGCGACGGCTGCCAATAGCGCCGATGACGCTCGGCGACAATCACGCACAGGCGGGCCCGCGGCACCAGTGCGCCCGCACGATCCACCGCATCGTGCAACAGCGAATTCTCACCACGCAGGGAACAGAACTGTTTCGGCACGGCGTTGCCCTGCCCATCCCTGGTCAGGGATGCGAGACGCGTACCGTCTCCTGCTGCCAGAACAACCGCCCAGGCGTGCGACTCATGCGCATTCATGCGGTTCATACCAGCAGGCCCGCGCCGGAGCGCGCTGTCGCGATGCGCGCCACCGGGCTCACCCCTGTGCGCGCGGCACGCGCGGCTCGCGCGATCCAGAGCTGGGAATTGAGCCGCAGTCCGACGCGCATCTGCGCGGGCGGCCAGTGGCGCCCCTGGTGGGCGATCAGCCACAAGCGCGCGAGCGTCGCGACGTCAAGGCCCTGCAAGCTGTGCGTATCCAGGTGCGTGTCCATAGTGCTGTCCTTGAGGAGGGGACGTTAGCTCACCGGCTCTTTCGCTGCGGGCTCCAGAGCCGGATTGCGCTGTCTGTCCATGCTATTTCGCTACCGGGGTCGGATCGGTTACAGAAACCACGTGCGCGCCGACAATTCGCTCGCAGGTGCCCTTGGGAACGTAGATCCACGCCTCGGGGCTGGAATCTACCGCGACGTGATCGTGGCAGGCGTTGGCCTTGGTGGCGCAGTCGTTCTTGCCCGCCATGATCGGCTATTGGACTTGGGCTCTGCGCTGTGGGTTTGCCAATGAAGGGTACCGATCGTGGTTCGGTTTCGGGGCAGACCGAATAACAGGCATGTCGCTGCAGCAGCTGCTGGGCGAGGCACCCTTCAAGAAGAATGAGCCGCACAGCCGTTTGGTCCTCGAAGGCCATGAACAACACTTCGAACGCACGTTAAGGACGGCGGACGGCACCATTTCTTCACTGGCGCGAAATACTTGCCGGACATTGACGATGCTGGGGAGGTCCAGGGGTTCTATGTTCCGGTAACCGACATAATGCTGCTACGGAAAGCACTTGCGGAACTTGAGGTCGTCAACGCCAACTTGATTCAAGAGAACAATACGGATTCGCTGACTAAGTTGGTGAACCGCCGGGTCTTCAGTGAACACAGTGAGGTGGCAGCAAGGACATCGCCGCTCGCCTGGGCGGAGAGGAGTTCGCGGTCCTTTGCTTCGGCGATATACACGAGCAGACTCTTTGCCACCTGGCAGAACGGATCCGCAAGCAGATCAATGCTGAATCGATTGCTGCTCAGAGTAAGACAGTTCACGTCACCTGTAGCCTTGGAGTCGCCCTGAGTTACGAGGACGACGTACACTGGAAGAGCATCTATGCGCGCGCGGATGCAGCTCTATATAAAGCAAAGGCCAGCGCGAATTGCCGACTTGGGCACGTAGCCTAAAGCGCAGGGAATATCCGGACCCCTTGGATGCCCCTGGAGGTCTCAGGATGGGGCCCCCGCCCGGAGTGTCAATCTGGCGTGAACGTGCCTGTTTTACAGCGTTTTCGGCTGAGACTGTGCGGTTAAGTATCGCACCGGATACCCCCGTAAACACTGCCGGCAGCTTATTATCCGCCTTAGGGATCATTTGCCCCGGTTGAGTATGGAACCGGTGGCCATGAGTTCTTCCAGCAACGCCAGCGTGACCCGGCCCGAGCAGTTGAACGGGTTGAGCTCGGCTTTCTCGGAATACTTCAGCAGCAGGGCCGGACTGATGTTGTCGATATTGACCTGACCCATGGTCCAGTTGCCGAAGCGCCGTTCGCTGATTTCCTCGAAGTCGAGCAGTCGCACCTGCAGATGCCGGTCGTCGCGGACGATGGCGTTGAACACTTCGCAGATCTCATCACGGCCACCCTCGATGACCTGCACGAAGACTTCGCTGGTAAAGCACAGCATACCGGTGATGCCGAGGCGCGGATTGTTCCGTGCTGACTGCTCCAGGATCGAATCGAGCACGGCTGCGGACAGCGGCTTCGCCGCGCGGCTGGCATAGAGACAACGGACGAGCATAGGCGCCTCAGGTTTTCAGATTGATGAGGGAGAGGAATTCGCGGCGCAGCGCCGGATCCTTGAGAAAGGAGCCACGCATCACGCTGTTCACCATTTTCGAGGCATTGTCCTTGACGCCCCGCCAGTGCATGCAGAAATGGTCAGCCTCCATCACGATCGACAGGCCATCAGGCATGACCTTCTGCATGAGCAGTTCGGCCATCTGCATGATGGCCTCTTCCTGGATCTGCGGCCGGGTCATGATCCACTCGGTCAGGCGCGAGTACTTCGAAAGCCCGATCAGGTTCGAGTGCTCGTTCGGCATCAGGCCGATCCACAGGCGCCCCATGATCGGACACAGGTGATGACTGCAGGCGCTGCGCACGGTGATCGGCCCGACGATCATCAGCTCGTTCAGGTTTTCGGCATTGGGGAACTCGGTAACCGGTGGCATCGGCGCATAGCGCCCGCGAAACACCTCATTGAGGTACATCCTGGCCACGCGGCGGGCGGTACCCTTGGTGTTGTGGTCGTTCTCGGTCTCGATCACCAGGCTGTCGAGCACGGCAGCCAGCTTGCCGGAGACTTCCTCTAGCAGCTCTTCCATTTCACCCGGTTCAATGAACGCCGCAATGTTATCGTTGGCGTGAAAGCGCTGTTGCGCCTGCTGCAAGCGGGTCCTGATCCTGCGCGAAACAGGTAGCTGCGGATCCACGGTGCCCGCGCCTGTCATGTGCCTGGCCATGGGTCATTCTCGCATGCATTCGGCAACAGGGTTGTTCGTCGGCCGCCAGATCAACCGACGAGCACCGGCGCCTTGCCAACGTAGGCGTTGCTTTCGAAGGCCTTCATAAGGAAGTTGGCCACGTCCGCTCGGGAAATTACACCGTTTCTCCAGCTCGCGGGCGACTCCAGGATCTGGTAACGGCCCGTCGCGGGACCGTTGGTCAGCATGCCGGGACGGGCGATAACCCAGTCGAGTCGGCTCTGGCGAATCAGGGATTCCTGCAGGTCCTTGTCGGCATAGGCGCGCCCGAATACGAGGCGGAACCCCAGGCCCTGCAGCCAGCCAATGCTGGCGTGGCTGTCGCCAGCGCCGAAACCGGTCACGCAGACCAGCCGTTTGACGCCTGTCGCTTCCATGGCGGAGATGACTACGCGAGTCGCCTCGGAAAACAGCCGCACCGGGCCTAGCAGCATCTGTGCACCCAGAGGGATCCCCAGTGCCAGGATGACCGCGTCTACGTCGGCGAGCGCCGCGGCGACGTCTGCGCCGCGCAGTGCGCTGCCCGGGAATCGCTCGAGACTGGGATTGGCAATGGCGATATTCGCCGCGGTGCGTGCGAACGCCCGCACCGCGGGCCCCTGCGCCAGCGCCGCCTTGGTCGCCTCGAGCCCGATGCCACTGCTGGCGCCGATGATCAGGATCCTCTTCACCAGGGTTCCACCGTCTGATTGCACCGCCGGGCCCGGTGCCGAGCCCGGCGGCACAAGGTCGCCATCAGAACTGCGGCAGCAGCACGCTGTCGATCACGTAGATGATACCGTTGTCGACGACGATCGGCTTGACGACGACCGTCGAGTTATTGACGCGCAGTGTTGCAGTGCCCGCGTTACAGGTAGCCCGCGCAAAAACCTTTCACCCTGCACGGTACTCACAACACGAGGCTCGTCCGCGCGGCGGAAATGCACGCGGCCGGCCCCGACGTGATACAGCAGTACCTGCGACAGGAGTGCCGGGGCCCTGACAATCGCACCGAGCACCGCAGCCGGAATCTTCGCGAATGCGGCGTTGATCGGGGCAAAGACCGTGAAAAGGCCTGGGCCCTGGAGCGTGGTCACGAGGTCCGCGGCTGACAGCGCGATCGCCACCGTGAAAGTCAGGGTCTGAAGTCGCTTGATCATCAGCATTTCTTTTCTGTTGCGAATGGTTGTCGAATTACTTTTGTATAGGATATTAGTTGTAATTTATAAGCTTTTTACAGATTTATTAACATTTCTGTATAGCATTTGTATATGCTAATTAGGGAACTGGTAGAATTCAAGTCCCTTGAAGATGCGCACCGCCAAACCGACCAAGATCCCTTCCTCGGAGGAGCTGTTCCCTATCCGGACGGTTTCGAGCCTGACCGGGGTGAACGTGATCACGCTACGCGCCTGGGAGCAGCGCCATGGGCTGATCCGGCCCGCGCGCACGCCGAAAGGCCATCGCCTTTACCGCCGTGAAGACATCGACCGGATCAATCGGTCCGTGACCCTGCTCGAAAAGGGCGTGGCGATCAGCCAGGTCCGAAATGCGCTCGACCACGAGAGCCCCCAGGCGATGCCAGAACGGCATTCGCCCCTGTTCCGCTATTGGGCCTTGTACCAGTCGCGGATGCTCGGCGCCATCGCCCGGTTCGACGACGACAGTCTCGACGACGCCTACAGCCAGGCGTTGAGCGTGCACCCCATTGCACAGGTGACGCAGCAGCTCATGATGCCCTTGTTGCACGAACTGGGGCTTCGTTGGGAACGTGGTGAGGGCGCGGTGGCCGAAGAACACTTCTTTGGCGTATACCTTCGCAACAAGCTCGGCGCCCGCTTGCATCACCGCGCGCAAGGCGCCACAGGCGTACGGCTGCTGGCTGCCTGCCTCCCCGGCGAGCAACACGAAGTCGGGCTGCTGCTGTTCGCGCTGGCCGCACAGGAACGCGGCCTCCGGCCCGTGTTGCTGGGCGCGAACATGCCGCTCGAGGAATTGTCGGCATCGATCAGGCGCGCCAGGTGCGGCGGCATCGTGCTTTCGGGCTCGATTTCGCCATCACCACCGGTGCTCCACGAACAACTGCCGAAACTGGTGGGGTCCGCCGGTATTCCGGTGTTCGTGGGCGGCATGGCTTCGGTGCGGGAGCGCGATGCGATCGTCAATGCCGGCGCCATTCCCCTCGGCAACGATCTTGCGGCGGGCGTAGAGCGAATCCGGAGCGCACTGGCAACCTGACCCGCGCGACCGGCGAACAGCACCTGGCGCGGCAGCCAGGAGTTATGGCAGGGCAACTGCCTGGACAAGATCGACGCGCGCACCGAAGACAACGGTTCGAGGCAGACTGTGCTCAGGGCGATGACGGCCGCGCGCTTCGTGATTTCCAGCTCGGGCCGCGACGACCGGCCGCCTGGCGTTGGGTTTACCCCCACTCCCCAGGTAGCGTCGTCCTCGCGGATTTACCACACCCGCAGTTGTGGCCATCGAAGCTACGTAAAAGATCTGGGCATGACGGCCACAACTCAGGGCGCAGACGAGATGTGAACCAGTTCCGCCTAGTTTTGGCGAACCCTGCCGATGACAGATCCTGAGGAGCGGCTGTCCCTTGATTGCCGATGGCGGTACCACCTCGCACAGGGTCCTATTTCGGTCGATGCTCACGCAACCTAAAACATACTGGCTGGTCGCCTTGGGCCTGGTTGTGGGCTCGCAACTCGCGCGTGCCGCACAGCCCATGATCTTTCAACATCTGGGAGTCAGCGATGGTCTCCCGCAGAACACCGTCAATGCTACCCTGCAGGATTCGCAGGGCTTTATCTGGATCGCCACAGAAGACGGGCTCGTTCGCTACGACGGCTACGAAGCCCGACGATTCGCGCTAGCGAGCGGGAAACCCGACAGCCTGCCCGGTAACTACGTCTGGGCCATTGCCGAGGACCAGGCGAGCGACTTGTGGCTGGCCATCAAGAACGGTGGCCTCGTGCGTTGGAGCCGTCGCACCGAGCGATTCACCACATTTCACCACGATGCGGCACATTCCAAAACGTCGCCTGCCAGTGACTCGATCCGTCAGCTGCTGATCGATCACCGCGGCCACATTTGGCTCGCCACGACCGGCGGCGGACTTGACGACTTCGATCCGCGCGTCGGGACATTTACGCATTATCGTCACGACGCGACGCGCGTCGACAGCCTCAGCAGTGATGTCGTAACGGTGCTGGCACAATCGCCGGATGGCACGCTCTGGGTGGGCACCGATGACGGGTTGGATCGTTGGTTGCCGGCCTCCCGGAGTTTTCAGACGTTTCGTCACGATCCACGGGACGCTCACTCGCTGAGCGGCAATGGCATCACGGCCATCACCGTCGATCAACACGCGCGTCTCTGGGTAGGCACCTACGGCAGCGGCATCAACCTGGGCAATACAGCCGGCGACCACTTCACGCCCTATCGGCATAGCGCCAAGGACGCACGCAGTCTGCCGCACAATGAGATCCGCGCCGTTCTGGACGACCGTGACGGACGGGTATGGGTCGGTACCGCGGCGGGACTCGCGCTCTATGACGAACGGACGGGCGACTTCGACACTTACACCAGCGATCCGGCCGAACCGACCAGTCTGCGCAGCGACTACATCATGTCGTTGTTCGCCGATCACGCTGGAGTCCTGTGGGTAGGGACTCGCGCCGGTGGCGTCAGCCGCTGGGATCCTCGCACCTGGCTGCTCGGCCACCACAAACCGCCGGTCTTCGCAGGCACCTACGTGAACGCTTTTGCGGAAGATCAGCGCGATCGCCTTTGGGTAGGTACGCAGGAAGGTCTGGCCCGATTTGACGCGGCAACGAGCACTTGGACGCCGTTCGAGCGTTTGCGACGCTCAGGCGCCGCGCTCGGCGATCGCCGTATTATGTCATTGCTAACCGACCGGAACGACAATCTCTGGATCGGAACGATGACTGCCGGCCTGTACAGGCTTTCGCCCGGAGGCGCAGTGACAGCCTGGCGCTCCACCCCTGACCAACCGCAGGGGCTGGCCGCTAACGGGATCATGGCGCTGTGCGAGGACAAGCGCGGGCGCCTGTGGATAGGCACCTTCGGCGGCGGGATCAGCATCTTCGACCCCGGCACCGGTCACTTCCAGAACCTGGCTTACGACCGGAACAGCCCTGGCACTCTGGGCTCGCCGAATGCCACGGCAATCATGGAGGACGAGAGCGGCAATTTCTGGGTCGGCAGCGACGGCGGCGGTCTCAATATCATACGCCCGGACGGTACTGTCGCCGCCCTGTTCCGCCACCAACCCAACCAAGCCGACAGCCTGAGCTCCAACAGCATTTACGCTTTGCATCGCGACGCTGATGGCCGCCTATGGGTAGGCACCGATGGCGGGGGAATCGACCTGGTCATTGGCTCATCCTCCAAGTCCGATGCCGTGCGTTTCAGGCCGGTCACCCAGGAACAAGGGCTGACCAGCAACGTGGTCTATGGCATTGGCAGTGATATGCAGCGCGGACTTTGGTTGAGCGGGAATTCGGGATTGATGCGATTTGACCCCGCGACCGGCACAGTACGGCAGTTTCACCGGGAACAGGGGCTGCAGGGCGAGGAATTCAATTTTGGCGCGTATTACCGTACCCGCAACGGCCGGCTACTCTTTGGAGGCGCGAACGGCTTCAACATGATTGCACCCGAGCGGCTCCAGGTGCGGGAGCCGCCACCGACGCCGGTACTCACCAGCGTGCGCATTATGAACCAGCCGGCACAGCTGGCGACACCGTACCCGCTACTGACGAGCCTGCAACTGAATCCTACCGAATCAGTGGTCTCATTTGATTTCGCCGCACTCGAGTACTCGGCACCAGCCAAGACACGCTATGCCTACCGTCTGCGGGGCTTCGATCCCGGCTTCGTTGAGCTGCGCCAGGGGCACAGCATCAGCTATACGAACCTCGACTCCGGCCACTACCTGCTCGAGCTCAAAGCTGGCAACAGTGACGGCCTCTGGAGTCGAAACCTGTTGCGCCTACCGATTACCGTAACGCCACCGCCTTGGCGCACGTCGTGGGCGTACCTTATCTATTGCGCGACCCTACTGGGGTCGCTGCGCGCCTGGCATGGCGCGCACGCGCGCAAACTGACTCAGGCCGCGGCTGCGCAGCGCAGACTCGAATCCGAGGTGGCTCTGCGCACGCATGATCTGGAGGAGCGAAATCTCGAACTCGCACGAGTGAATCGTACCAAGAGCGATTTTCTCGCCCGCATGAGCCATGAGATCCGCACACCCATGAATGGCGTGCTCGGCACCGCGGAGCTGTTGGCCGCAACGACACTGACCACGCGCCAGGCACAGCTCGCGGGCACAATCCAGGGGTCGGCGCGCACCTTGCTCAGCATTCTTAACGACATACTCGACCTGGCGAAAGTCGAGGCCGGCAAGCTCAGTCTTGAGGCGGTGCCGTTCGATTTCGCAACGCTGATCGAAGACACGGTCGAGCTGCTCGCACCACAGGCACAGAGTAAGCAGGTCGACATCATCGTCTCGCCGCCCGCTGGACTTCATGATCACGTGGTCGGCGATCCGCTGCGCATCCGCCAATTGCTGACCAACCTGCTGGGCAACGCAATCAAGTTCACGAGCCGTGGCCAGATTGTGGTTGCAGCGCAAGTGAGCGCAGGCGCTCCGCACTGCGACGCCCTGCAGATCGAGATGAGCGTAAGTGATACCGGCATCGGCATATCACCACAGGCCTTGGCACAGGTGTATGAACCTTTCACCCAGGCCGATGAAACAACCACACGTCGCTTTGGCGGCACCGGCTTGGGACTCTCGATCTGCCGCGAACTCGTCGCGCTGATGCATGGCCAGATTACTGCAACCAGCGAACCGGATATCGGCTCGACATTCACGGTCAACTTTCAGCTGCAGCGCGGGCAACCATTGGATGCACCCAACGTTAGCGAGTTGCGCGACATTACGGTTCACGTTGCAAGCCGACGGCCAGCCCTGCTGAATACGCTGAGCACGCAGATCGCTGCCTGGGGCATTCGCGTCGAGACAGCAGACCAGAACCTTGGCGTCAAGGACCTGGCCGATACCCGCAAGCAGCTCTCGATCATCGACGCGGACTCACTGGCAGCGGAGCTCACCGCCATGCTGGCCCGATCGCCGGACAGTCCTCCAGCCAACATGCTGTGCATATGCGCCCCCGGTAGTAATTTGCGACGCTTGCTCGAGGCGCGCCTGGACGAGGACAGCCTGATCACAAATCCGCTTTCGCGACGTCTCCTGCTAGCAGCGCTCCGCTCCCGAGCGGGCCTCGGCGCGCACGGCAAGGCCGCCGTGGAGCAGCCCAGCGCGGGACTGCGCTTCTCTGCCCGGGTGCTGGTCGTCGAGGACAGCCCGGTCAATCGGCTGGTGGCTGAAGGCTTCCTGACCGCGATGGGCTGCTCGGTCACTTGCGTCAGCAACGCGCGTGAGGCGATTGCCCGTGTCAGCATTGAAACTTTTGCACTCGTCTTCATGGACTTGAACATGCCGGAGATGGACGGACTGACTGCCACCGCATTGATCCGCCGATCGGAGCGTGCCGGCGCGCGCCTGCCGATCGTCGCGCTCACCGCCAACGCTTCGGCCACGCATCGAGATCGGTGCCTGGCCGCCGGCCTCGACGACTTTCTTGGCAAACCCTTTACGCGAGCAGAACTGCACGCCATGCTGGTCAAGTGGCTGCCCGCGCCGGGGCTCGCGGCCGACACCACGCTTGGAGGCAAGCTGGACCAAAAGGTGCTGGCGAGCCTCCGTAACTTCGCTAGCAGTGACCAGGAAAATTTCCTAAGTCGGTTGTTGCCGGTATTCCGCCGTAGCTCGACCCAGTACCTGGACACGATCCGGGAGGCTCTGCCCCGCAGCGACTACCAGGCGATTCGCGCCAGCGCCCACGCCCTCAAATCCAGTGCCGCTCACCTCGGCGCTATTGACCTCGCCGCCGCCGCGCGCGAGCTTGAGTATGCCGACGACCCGGCGCAGATCGCGGCACAGGTCGCCAGCGTCTTGCGCCTGCATGCTGTCGCGCTGGTCGCCCTCGAGCAGGAAGTCTCGCAGGAGAGCGCGTGAGCAGCGCTCACTCTCAGCCCGTGGCGCTCATCGCCGACGATGACGAAATGATGCGCGTCATGCTTACCGAAGCAGTCGAACAGGCTGGCATGTCAGTCATCGCCGTTGGTGACGGTCAGTCCGCCTTGAACGTCGGCCTCAACTCCACCTTTGAGCTCGCGCTGCTCGATGTCGACATGCCGGGCTTGAACGGCTACGAGGTCTGCCGTCGCCTGCGCGCTGCGCCGCAGGGCCGCACCGTACCGATCGTTATGATCACCGGCCGGGATGACGCCGCATCGGTAGGCAGCGCCTACCAGGCCGGTGCGACTGACTTCATGGCCAAGCCACTGAACTGGTCATTGATCGCACACCGACTGAAGTACATCCTGCGCAATGCCGAGATCGTCCACAAACTCGAACAGCGCGAGTCCGACAATCGCGCACTGATTGCTTCGATTCCCGACACAATCTTCATCGTTTCGCCCGATGGTCTGGTGCAGCGGGTTTGGAATGACGCACCACGGACCGGCCGGACAACACTGCCGGCCAAGCTGGACGCCATGCTGCCAGCCGACATCGCACGGCTCGCGGTCGCCAACGTCGCCGCGACGGCCGCCGATGGGCGCCCGCGCGACGACGAATACACAGCGCCTGATGCGCGCGGCGAGCGACGCAGCTACGCGCTACGCTACTTGCGCTGCGCTACTCGTGAGGTATTGGTGGTCCGTCAGGACATCACCGTCCGCAAAGTGGCGGA
>JAYUZE010000056.1:0-19448 GCA_043752035.1 Gammaproteobacteria bacterium | reverse complement strand
TTCTGCGCGCAGCAGGCGCGGCGTGGTGGCAATCAGCACCAGGCGCGCCACGCGTTCGGGTGCCAGCATTGCAGCGCGCAGCGCCAGCTGACCACCGAGCGACCAGCCTATCAGCGTGGAGTTGTGCGGCAGTGTGGCCAGCAGCGGATGCAGCAGGCTATCGAGGGCTTCGTGCGGCGCGGCCAGCGCCGTGGTCGCTGCGGTCGCTGTAGTCGCAGCGGTTGCGGCCTCGGCGCCATGAGTGCAAGTGGCAAATTGCCAAGCGCTACGTCCATGGCCGGGCAGGTCGACCGCCTGCGTCTGAAAATCTGCGTCCAGGTTCGCGCGCAGCGTGTCGAACACGCGCAGGTTCATGGCCCAACCGTGCCAGAACACCACCGGTGCGCCCTGGCCGCTGCGCTCTGCATACAGCGCACCCGTCGCGTGGTCACACGTTGCCGGCATCACGCTCATGGCGCGAACTCCCGCCGCCACTCGCTCGCGAGGGCTTGGAGCAGCGCATCGATATCTGCAAGACTGTGGGTCGCACTCAAGGTGATGCGTAACCGTGCCGCACCGGCAGGCACCGTCGGCGCGCGGATCGCGCCGACCCAGAAGCCGCGCGCGAACAGCACGGCGCCGAGGCGCGCGGCACGCGCATCCTCACCGACAATCAGCGGCTGGATCGGACTCGTTGATGCGCATAGCGGCAGCCCCAGCGCGCTGGCAGCGCGGCGAAAATAATCGACGCGCTGCTGCAGCTGTTCGCGCCGCCAGCTCTCGCGCTGTGCCAGCGCCAGCGCGGCGCGCGCTGCGGCTGCGACTCCTGGCGGCAGCGCGGTGGTATAAATATAGGTGCGCGCATGCTGCAGCAGCAACTCGATCAGCTCGCGATCGCCGGCGACGAAGGCACCGAAGCTGCCGAAAGCCTTGCCAAGCGTGCCCATCAGCAGCGGCACCGCGTCGGCATCGAGGCCCGCGAGCTCCAGTGCGCCGCGACCGCTCGCGCCCAGCACGCCGAGTCCGTGCGCATCATCGACCAGCAGCCACGCGCGCCTCGCGGCAGCCGCGGCGGCGAGTTCACGGAGCGGTGCGACATCGCCATCCATGCTGAAGAGACCGTCGGTGGCCAGCACGGTGCAGGCCGGCTGCGCCTTGAGGCGCGCGGCGGCATCGGCGGCATCGGCATGCGCGTAGCGCAACAGGCGCGCGCCGGCCAGGCGCGCACCGTCGATCAGCGAAGCGTGATTGAGACGATCCTCGAGCACATATTCGCCGCGCGCGAGCAGGGCGCCGAGTACGCCGAGATTGGCCATGTAGCCGGTCGAAAACAACAACGCGCGTTCGCGGCCGGTATAGGCGGCGAGCTCTTCTTCGAGCGCGTGATGCTCGCGACAATGCCCGCTGATCAGATGCGCTGCGCCGCTGCCAGCGCCGAGCGCCGCGCTCGCGACCTGCTGTGCGCTCACCAGCGCCGGATGATGCGCGAGCCCCAGGTAATCATTGCTGCAGAATACGCGCAGCTCTTGCCCCGCTACTTCGGCGTGCGTGCCATCACCACGGCGTGGATAGGCTGTGATTACCCGGCGCTGGCGCAGCAGATCGCGCGCGCCCAGCGCGGCGAGCCTGGATTTGACTGCCAGCGGATCCCTGTACACGGCTGCCGATGCGTCCGGCGCGCCGGCGATCAGGCGCTCGCCGCGGCGTGCCCGCCAGCGACGCTCGCCGGAGTAACGCCTGGCTGCAGGTCTTCAGCCTGCATGCCGAGCCGGCGCAGCAGGGCCTGGTCGCGTGCCACGTCCGGGTTACCGGTAGTCAGCAGTTTCTCGCCATAGAAAATCGAGTTGGCGCCGGCCAGCAGCGCGAGCGCCTGCAGCTCGTCGCTCATGGTCTCGCGCCCGGCCGAGAGCCGCACTTGTGCTTCGGGCAGCATGATGCGCGCCACGGCGATGGTGCGGATGAAATCGAAGGGATCCACCGGTGCCGCATCGGCGAGCGGCGTGCCCGGCACGCGCACCAGCTGGTTGATCGGCACGCTTTCGGGATGCACTGGCAGCTGCGCCAGCACCACCAGCAATTGCGCGCGATCGCGCACGCTCTCGCCCATGCCGACGATGCCGCCGCAGCACACCTTCAGATCGGCCGCGCGCACCGCGGCCAGCGTGTCGAGGCGATCCTGGTAGCTGCGCGTGCTGATGATCTTGCTGTAGAACTCGGGCGAGGTGTCGAGATTGTGGTTGTAGTAATCGAGTCCGGCGGCCTTCAGTTCCTGGGCCTGTTCGGGCTCGAGCATGCCAGCGGTCACGCAGGTTTCCATGCCGAGCTTGCTCACCTCGCGCACCATCGCCGAGATCTTTTCGAGATCGCGCCGCTTCGGTGAGCGCAGCGCAGCGCCCATGCAAAAGCGGGTCGCGCCGGCCGCACGTGCCGCCTGTGCGCGTGCCACCACCATTTCCAGCGGCAACAGCGGCTCATTCTCGATGCCAGTGTCGAAGCGCACGCTCTGCGGGCAATAAGCGCAGTCCTCGGGGCAGGCGCCGGTCTTGATTGACAGCAACGTACTCATCTGCACGCGTGTGACATCATGAAAGCGCTGGTGCACCTGCTGGGCGCGGTACATGAGCTCCGGAAATGGCAGCGCGAACAGCGCCTCGGCTTCGCTCAGCGTCCAGTCGTGCCGCGCTTCCATCATCGTTCTTACTCCGTGCCTGCGCCAGAATTGCCAGCTGCGCCGCAGGTGGCGGCGAGCCCAGAATAGGGCGATGTTCCAAGCGCCGCCGCCGTATGTCAACCAAAAGACGCCTCAAAGGTCGACAATTGCCCGGCTGCGGGCCGGCCTGGGCTCGCTACTGGCGTCACCCCAGTGCGGCGCTCTCATTCAGACCACGTGATCAGGCTCGAGCGCACAGGCGTTGTGGGCGTCGGTCTCGATCTGTACGGTTACGTGCCCGATACGATAGTGCTGCTGCAATTGCTGCGCGAGACTCGCCAGGGCTGAATCGCCCGGGTGACCGCCGGGCATCAAGAGGTGACAGGTCAGCGCCGTCTCGGTGGTGCTCATCGACCAGATGTGCAGATCGTGTATCGCGGTGACGCCGGGCCAGCTGCGCAGAAAGGCGGCGACCTCATCCTTCTTCAGACCGGGTGGCACGGCGTCCATACTCATGCCCAGCGAATCGCGCAGCAGTGTCCAGGTGCCGGAGAGGATGAATGCTGCGATCGCGAGGCTGACCAGCGGATCGAGCCGCGTCCAGCCGGTCAGCAGGATGAGCCCCGCGTTCGCCACGACGCCGAGCGATATCAACGCGTCGTAGCTCATATGCAGGAAGGCCGCACGCACGTTGATATCGCCCTTGCGGCCGGCTGCAAACAGCCAGGCCGTGGCGCCGTTGACGAGGATGCCGATCGCTGCCACCGCCATCACCGTGCGGCTGGCGACATCTTCAGGTTCGATCAGGCGACGCACGCCCTCGACGGCGATCGCGCCCACCGCGATCAGCAGCAGCATTGCGTTGAGGAGCGCCGCGAGAATCGTGCCGCGTCGCAGACCATAGGTATGGGTCGACGAGGGTACGCGGCGCGCTAGAATCGCCGCAATCCAGGCCATCGCCAGGCCCAGCACATCGCCGAGATTGTGGCCGGCATCGGCCACCAGCGCCACCGAGTGTGCGATCAGGCCATAGAAGCTTTCGATCAGCACGAAGCCCAGATTCAGCGCAATGCCGATCATGAAAGCGGTGCCGAAGTCGCGTGGTGCGTGGGCAGGTGCGCCGTCAGCGTGCACGCCGTCAGCGTCTGCGTCGTGGTGGTGATCGTGGTGCGAGTGCGCGCTCATGCTGGTGCAGTCATTGTGGCCGCCGTGGCCCGCGATGTCTCCGGCTGCTGTGGAGAATACAGTGTCGTCAGCGTAGCCGTAACTGTCAGCACAACGGCGATGAGCAGCATTTCCACGCTGATGCTACGCCGCAGCGCGACGGCGGTTCCTGGCGCGGTGGTATCTACACGCGCTGCGTCGCTGAGCGCCGGCACGAGGCGCCAGCGGTTGTAGGCCGCAGGAATCATCAGCAGCGCGAACAGCAGGAGCTTCCACAATAGCAACTGGCCGTAAGGCAGCTGCAGCACGCTCCACGCGCCCGGCCACTCACCCGTCAGTACATACGCCATTGCCACGCCAGCCATGGCAATCAGCGGCACCAGGTATCCGGCGATCGTCGAGTAACGGGACACGAGCTGCGCAGCAACGGGCGCAGCTTCCAGGCGCATCACCAGCAGCAGCGGCCACAGCGCGCCGTACCACAGTTCGCGCTGCTGTCATGCGCGCTTCCGACAGCACCATAAAAAAGACTGCGCCGACCGCCTGGAACAGTGCGATCAGGGCCAGCGCCCGCACTGCGATTGATAGCGTATCGGGCGACACCGGCCGGCTCGTTGCTCAGCTCTTCAGGCGGGCCGCGATACTGTGGGTCTATTTGATCGTGGCCGGGGGCAGTGGCTTGCCGATGTCGCGCATTGCATCCTTGCGCAGTGGCTGCTTGCCGGTCGGCGCCACCGTAAAGCTGAATTTGCCGCCTGAGACATGGCCGTCGTCCGGATCGAGCGCGCGGAACATCACCAGGTAGGCACCCGGACTCAATGTGGGCGCTGCGATGGCGAGCTGGGCGCCAGCATGATCAGGGAGCGGCGTGATTTTCTGCGCACCCGGCGCGCCTGCTTTTCGTATGGTCAGCGCTGTCACCCGCGCCGCTTCAGAGAACTTCAACACCAGCGTGGTCGGTGCGCTCGCCACGACGCTGCCGTTGGCCGGTGTGGAAGCCACGAGGTGCACGTGAGCCAGTACCAGCGGTGAGGCGAGCAGCGCCGCCAGCAGCGTGACGATGTTCGACAGATATTTCATGACGACGATGACCTCTAGCTCTGGCTGGTGTAGTCGATGATCAGTCCGGCGAGCACCATCAGCCCGAAATAATTGTTGTTGTGAAAGGCGGCTAGGCAACCGGCGGAATCGCGATGTCGCGCCGACCATTGCTGCCAGGCGAACAGTGCCGCGCCGACTGCGAGCGAAATGAAGTAGGGCGCGCCCAGCTCCAGCAGCCGGCCGATCAGCCCCAGTGCCACGAGCACCATCAGCTGCATCGCGCCGATCATCAGCAGATCGAGATCACCAAACGTGATGGCACTCGACTTGATGCCGATGCGCAGGTCGTCCGGCCGATCGGCAATCGCATAGAAAGTGTCGTAGACACAGGCCCAGAGGATGGCTGCCAGCAGCATCACCCAGCCCACGCGCGGCACGGTGCCGAGCTCGGCAGCAAAGGCCATGGGCACCGCCCAGCCGAAACTCAGACCTAGATACAGCTGCGGCAGCGCAAAGAAGCGCTTCAGCAATGGGTAGCTGAGCGTCAGCGCGGCACCGATGAACGAGAGGCGCACGGTTGTCATGTTCAACTGCAGCACCAGCGCGAAGGAGCTGGCCACCAGCGTGGCAAACAGCAGCAGCGCCTCCACCGGGCTCACGCGGCGCGCGGCCAGCGGGCGATCGCGCGTGCGGCGCACATGCGGGTCGATGTTGCGATCGATGAAGTCGTTGATCACGCAGCCGGCCGAGCGCATCAGCACGGTGCCGATTACGAAGATCAGCAGCACGCCGCGCTGCGGATGGCCGCCGGAGGCGGTCCACAAGGCCCACAGCGTGGGCCAGAGCAGCAGCCAGATCCCGATCGGGCGATCGAGCCGCATCAACTTTGCAAAGTCGATGAGCCGTGGCCACAGCCAGTGGCGGCGCGCGACCGGCGCAGTCGACAGCGGTGGCTGCGGTGTCAGCGGCGTCGGCTCGGGCAGCGATTTCGGCGCGGGAACCTGCGGCGCCGTTACTTCAGGTGGCGGCGATGGCGCTGCAAACGGCAGCGGTGTCTGCGTGGGCAGCGGCGTCAGCGACGCCGGCGCCGCAGATTCACCCGACGCGGCCATACTGCTCCCCGGCGCCAATCCAGCGCGCAATCAGTGCAGCGCAGGCTGCCGGATGCGAATCTTCGAGTCTGGCCGCGGCATCGCGCACCTGCGGCAGCAGGTCGGCATCGCGCACCAGGTCGGCGACCCGCAACTGGGCGAGGCCGGTCTGGCGGGTGCCGAGCAGTTCGCCGGGGCCGCGCAGCTCCAGGTCACGCTGCGCGATCACAAAACCGTCGTTGCTCTCGCGCAGCGCCGCGAGGCGCGCACGCGCCATCTCCGACAGCGGGGCGCGATACAGCAGCACGCAGGTGCTCTCGTGCGCGCCGCGGCCGACGCGGCCACGCAACTGGTGCAGCTGCGCGAGTCCCATGCGCTCGGCGTTGTCGATCACCATCACACTGGCGTTGGCGACATCGACACCCACTTCGATCACTGTGGTCGCGACCAGCAGCTGGATCGTGCCGGCACTGAAGGCGTGCATCACCTGCTCTTTCTGTGCGCCGCTCATGCGCCCGTGCACCAGACCGACTTTCACCTGCGGCAACGCTTCAGTCAGTGCGGCGGCCGATTCTTCCGCGGCCTGGCAGCGCAGATCTTCGGATTCTTCGATCAACGCGCACACCCAGTAGGCCTGGCGGCCGCTGCGGCAGGCCTCGTCGATGCGAACCACCACGTCGGCACGCCGCTCCTCCGAAATCACGACAGTGCGCACCGGCGTACGCCCGGGCGGCAATTCGTCGATCACCGAGACGTCGAGGTCGGCGTACGCGGTCATAGCCAGTGTGCGCGGTATCGGAGTGGCCGTCATGATGAGCTGGTGCGGCATGGTGCCTCGGCCCTTCTCACGCAGCAACAGCCGCTGCTGCACGCCGAAGCGATGCTGCTCGTCGATGATCGCCAGCACTAGCGAATGAAACTGCATGCTCTCCTGGAACAGCGCATGCGTGCCCACTACCAGTGGCAGCTGGCCGGCAGCGATCGCTGCCAGCGCGGTACGGCGCGCGCGCGCGCTCTGCGAGCCGGTAACCAGAGCGACTTCGATGCCCAGTGGAGTGAACCATGCGCCCAGTGTACGCGCGTGCTGTTCGGCCAGCAGCTCGGTAGGCGCCATCAGCGCCACCTGGCCGCCGCTGCCGATCGCGCGGGCAGCCGCCGCCGCGGCCACCGCGGTCTTGCCGCAGCCCACGTCGCCCTGGATCAGCCGCGTCATCGGTTGTGTGAGTGCGAGATCGGCATCGATCTCGCCCAGCACGCGCTGCTGGGCGCGGGTCATCCTGAATGGCAACGCCGCGAGCAAGCGCGCCTCGAGCTGCTGCGCATCCGCGAGTCTGGCCGCGCCCTCGGTCTTGGTCGCACGGCGCAGTGCCATCAGCGAGAGCTGATGCGCGAGCATTTCTTCGAGCGCCAGGCGGCGCTGCGCCGGGTGACGGCCGGTGCGCAACGTATCGAGTGCAGTGCCGACCGGCGGCTGGTGCAGGAACTCGAGCGCGTCGCGCAGCTCGGCGAGTTTCATCGTCGCGCGCAGATCCGGGGGCAGCAGATCGACCAGCGGCGCCTGGTTGCTGACGGTAAAGGCGCGATGTACCAGTGCGCGCAGCCGCCCTTGCGTCAGGCCTTCGGTTGAAGGATAGATCGGCGTCAGGGTCTGTGGGAGTGGCTCGTCGTCCTCGCGCTGACGCTGCAGCTGGCGATACTCCGGATGCACGATTTCCAGGCCCAGCGGCCCGCGGCGCACTTCGCCGTGGCAGCGCAGCCGCGTGCCGCGGCTCAGGCCCGCGCGTTGGGTGTTCGAGAAGTGGAAGAAGCGCAGCGTCAGCGAACCGCTGCCGTCGCCCAAGCGGACCAGCAGTTGACGCCGGCGGCGGAAGAGCACTTCGGCCAGCAATACTTCGCCTTCGACCACCGCGTGTGCGCCGGCCTGCAGCGCGCCCAGCGGCACGACGTGCGTGCGATCTTCATAGCGCAGCGGCAGCACGAACAGCAGATCGGCCAGTTCGTGCACTCCGAGGCGCGCCAGCTTCGCCGCGAGCGCCGGGCCGATGCCAGGCGCCAGAGCCGTGTCGCGCTTCAGGCGAGGCTGAGTATGCACTCCATCTCGACGCGGGCGCCGCGTGGCAGCGCGGCGACGCCAATGGCAGCGCGCGCCGGATAGGGTGTGGCGAAATAGGTGGCCATGATTTCATTGACCTTGCCAAAGTGCGCCAGATCGGTGAGAAACACCGACAGTTTTGCGCAGGCAGCGAGCGTGGTGCCAGCCGCCTCAGCAATCGCCTTCAGGTTGTCGAACACACGGCGGATCTCGGCCTCGATGTCGTCCGTGATCAGCGTGCCGGTAGCGGGATCGAGCGGAATCTGTCCGGAGACAAATACCAGGTTGCCGGCGCGCATCGCCTGCGAGTAGGTACCGATCGCCTGCGGCGCGTGCTGGGTATGAATGACGGTGTTCATGGTGCGGGTCCGGTCTTCTTGCGATTCTGCCCGGCAATTGTACGCACGACGCGCAGTACTTCGCTCATCCGTCGCACCACGCGCACCGCGCGCGAGAGGTGCGTGCGATCGCGCACCTCCAGCACGAAGCCCAGGGTCGCGGTCTCGGCTTCGTGCTGCTCGAGGCTGACGCTGCTGATGTTGGTCTGCGTACCGCTGATCGCGGCCGACACCGCAGCCAGCAGGCCGACGCGATTCATCGCCTCGATACGGATTTCTGATTTGAACAACCGGCCTTCGGTGGCCTGCCAGTTCACCGCCAGCCAGTTTTCCGGGTGCTTGTGGCTGTCGGCGACGTTGGCGCAGGTGCCGCGATGGATCACCATGCCGCGGCCGGTGCTCAGGAATGCCACGATCTGATCGCCCGGCAGCGGGTAGCAGCAATGCGCGTAGGTCACCAGCAAGCCCTCGGCGCCCGCCACCGCCAGCGGTGCCGGCTTGCCACCGCGGCTCTCGGCCTGATCGCCGGGTAGCAGGCGGCGCGCCACCAGCGGTGCGAGGCGCTCGCCCAGGCCGATTTTTTCGTAGAGCTCGTCGGCGGCATGCAGTGCCAGATCATGCAGGGTGGCGTCGATCACCGCCGGCCCGATGTCCTCGAGCTTCACATTGAACTCGGCCAGCGCCTGGCTTAGCAGCCGGCGACCCAGCTCCACGGCCTCGCCGCGCTTCAGGCTCTTCAGATAATGGCGGATGCCGCTGCGCGCCTTGGCCGAGACCACGAAGTTCACCCAGGCTGGGTTCGGGCGCGCGCCCTTCGCCGTGATGATGTGGATGGTCTGGCCGTTGCGCAGCACGGTGCGCAGCGGAATCAGGCGCCGATCGACCTTGGCGGCGACGCAGCGATTGCCGATGTCGGTGTGCACGGCGTAGGCGAAGTCGACCACGGTGGCGCCGCGCGGCAGTCGCAGGATTTCCCCGCGCGGCGTGAACACGTACACCTTGTCGGGGTAGAGATCGACCTTGACGCTCTCGATGAACTCCTCGGAGTTGCCGCCCTCCTGCATCTGCATCAGGTTCGAGAGCCAGGCGCGGGCGCGCTCCTGCTGCGCCGAGCCTTCGGTGGCGTCTTCCTTGTATTTCCAGTGCGCGGCAATGCCCGACTCGGCCACGCTGTCCATGTCGGCGGTGCGGATCTGCACTTCGATCGGCACTGCGTTGGGACCGAACAGCGTGGTGTGCAGCGATTGATAGCCATTGACGCGCGGAATCGCCACGTAATCCTTGAAGCGCCCCGGCATCGGCTTGTAGGCGCTGTGCACGATGCCGACCGCGCGATAACAGGTGTCGACGGTATCGACGATGATGCGCAGGCCATACACATCGACGATCTCGGCCAGCGGTGCGCGCTTGCGCTGCATCTTGCGATAGATGCTGTAGAGATGTTTCTCGCGTGCCTCGACCTTGGCGCTGATGCCGGCCTTCTGCAGCGCCGCCTCGAGTTGCAGATGAATCTTGCCGAGGAATTCCTTCTGGTTACCGCGCGCGCGCCGCAGCGCACGCTCGATCACCCGATAGCGCTGCGGATAGAGCGCGCGGAAGCCGAGCTCCTCGAGCTCCAGCTTGATGCTGTAGAGACCGAGTCGCTCGGCCACCGGCGCGTAGATGTCGAGCGTCTCGCGCGCCACCTGGCGGCGCTTGGCCGGCCCGACCGCTTCCATGGTGCGCAGGTTGTGGGTGCGGTCGGCCAGCTTCACCAGAATTACGCGCAGGTCGCGCACCATCGCCAGCAGCATCTTGCGAAAGCTCTCGGCCTGCGCTTCCTGGCGGTTCTTGAACTGGATCTGATCGAGCTTGGTGACGCCATCGACGATCTCGGCCACATCCTTGCCGAAGCGGGCGGCGATCTCTTCTTTCGGCGTCGGCGTGTCTTCGATGACATCGTGCAGGATCGCCGCGACGATGGTGTCGGCATCGAGGTGCAGGTCGGCGAGTATTTCCGCCGCTGCTACCGGGTGGCTGATGTAGGGTTCACCGCTGAGGCGCTTCTGGCCCTGGTGTGCTTCGGCGCCAAACTCGGCCGCCGTGCGGATGCGCTCGACCTGGTCGGGCGGCAGGTAGCTGCTGACTTTACTCAGCAGCTCCTTGAGGCCCGGAGTGCGTCGGGCGCCGGGGAGCAGTCCCAGTAGCGACGACGCATAGTCCATGGCTTCCTTGTCGTGTGGTTAACGAACCCCGTCAGTCGCGATCGATCAGACCGAACTGCGGCGCGCGGAACGTGGAGTCGTTATCCGCCTCGGGCACCGCTACCGGCTCTGGCGGCGGGTCGGGTTCTTTGAGCATCTCGGGCGTGATGTTGCCGGCGGCGATTTCGCGCAGCGCCAGCACCGTGGGCTTGTCGTTGTCGACCGGCACCGTGGCCTCGGCTCCGTTGGCCAGGCGGCGCGCACGCTGCGAGGCCAGCAGCACCAGCTGGAACAGGTTATCGACATTTTCCAGGCAATCTTCGACAGTGACTCGGGCCATGATGCCGTGTGATCCTTAAAGCTCAGGGGGAATAGCCCCTGTAGTGTACGGCACGGCGTGGGTGCTACGCCACCAGAGTCTGCAGCAGGACCCCTATTTCCGGGCGGTTGGCGCGCAGTTTGGCTCCATGCCCGTCGACAATTGCCAGCAGCTCGGCCGCTGCCTGCTCGAAGCGGTCATTGACCACTGCGCAGTCGAATTCCCGGCAGTGCGACATATCGGCAGAGGCATCGGCCAGGCGCCGGGCGATCACCGTATCGCGGTCGGTGCCGCGTGCGCGCAGGCGCTGCTCGAGCGCCGCACGCGAGGGCGGCAGGATGAATATCGAGGTGCATTTCGGGCTGACCTGGCGCACCTGGCGCGCACCCTGCCAGTCGATTTCGAGCAGCACATCATGGCCGCCGGCGAGTTTGGCTTCCACCTGCTCGCGCCCGGTGCCGTAGTGGTTGTCGAACACCTGCGCGTGTTCGAGAAAGGCACCGGCGACCACCAGTTCGGCGAAGCGCTTCGGCGTGACAAAGTGATAGTCGCGGCCGTCGACCTCATGCGCGCGCGGCGTGCGCGTAGTGTGCGACACCGAAGCCACGAGCCCGGGGCGCGCAGCCAGCAGCGCCTTCACCAGACTGGTCTTGCCGGCGCCCGAGGGTGCGGAAAGTATGTACAGGCGATGTTGTGAAGCGGCTGCAGTCATCGATCTTCGATAGGGCGCTGGGGGGGGGCCGGGCGGCTTGTGGAAACCGTATTCTGGCGCGATCACGCGCGGCCCGCTATCGATTACAATCCTGGCGATGAGCCTGCTGCGCCGATTGCTGATTCTGCCCTGCCTGCTGCTGGGGCTGGTCGCCAACAGCCGTGCCGACACCTGTGCACCGGCGGCTTCCGCCGGCAGCGCGCCGGCCGACTGGCGCAGCTACTGCTGGCTCAATCTCAGCAACTACAACGATGCCACGGCGCGTTCTGCTGGCGGCCAGGCCTTCAGCTTCACGCTGGCCGATGGCGCGAGCTTGCAGTTCACGCTCAAATCCACTGGCGGGATGATCGCCATCGCCTCGCCTTCGTGGACCGGATCCGCGGTGGGCAATTCGGCCTTTATCGGCATACCGGGCTTGCCCGTGCTGTATACCAGCGCGGCGGGTACCGTAACGGTCACGTTGAGCAATGTGCAGGTCACGCCGCCATCGGGCCTGGGCACCAATTCTTCCTATGCCATCGTGGTCGCCGACGGCGAATCGACCAACAACGGCGAGACGCTGGCGTTCACGACCAACGGCGCCGCCTGGACGACGCTCGATCAGATTCCGCCCATATCAGGCGCCACTTATCCGACGGTCGCGACTTCCGGCGGCGGCCTCACTGTGACCGAGACTGGCGTTGGCGGCACCGTAGGCGGTTATATCTTCGGCACCTCCACGCCGACCACCGTGAGCGCGCGACTGGTGGCGGGCGGCCTGCAGGGCGTGATGTTCGCCGTGCGCTACGCCTGGGTGTCGGTCGATAAGACGCTGACCGGAACGCGCATCGCCGCTACCGATCAGTTCAGCTACACGGTGCAGGCCACGCAGACTGGAGCGCAGCTTGCTGCCGGCGCGACCAGCGGCGCAGGGATCAGCGGCTTCACGCCCGCGGTGGCTACCGTGGCTTCGGGCTATCCGATCACTGTCAGTGAAGTGATGGCCGCTGGCAGCGCCACGGCTTTGACGAACTATGTGCCCAGCCTCAGCTGCACCAACGCCAATGCCGGCTCGGCGACCACGCTGCCAAGTAGCACAGCAGCGACCAGCTACAACTTTGGCACGCTGGCCTATGGCGATGGCATCTCCTGCACATTCACCAACGTTGCGCACCCGCGCATCACGCTGAGCAAGGCGCTCAGCGGCAATCGCGTGTTTGCGGGCGATCAGTTCACGCTCAACGTGGCCAATGGCGCGAGTGTCGTCGCCACCGCCACCACGACCGGCGCTGGCAACACGCTCACCGTGAGCAGCACAGCAACCACGGTATTGCCGCCGAGTGTCGCCTATAGCTTGAACGAGAGCGGCGCCGGCACCACGGTGCTGGGCTATTACACCACCAAGCTCGCGTGTACCAACAACATGGCGGGCTCTGCTACCACGCTGCCGACTACAGTCGGCGGCTCCGTCACGCCGCGCAATGGCGATGACATACGCTGCACGATTACCAACACGCCGAATCCGCCGAGCGTTGCGTTGCTGGTGACCAAGACCACGACTGCGACAGCCGATCCCGTCAACAACAGCGTCAATCCCAAGCGCATTCCCGGCGGCACCTCGGCCTACGATATCACCGTCGTGAACACCGGTACCGCGCCGGTCGACGCGAATTCGCTGGTAATTACCGACGTGATTCCGGTCAATACGGCGATGGTGGTCAGCGGCACGCCGGTGCAGTTCGTCGATGGCACGACAGCGAGCGGCATGAGCTTTGCCGCTGCGAACGTTACCTACTCGAGCCAGGTGGGTGGCGGTGCGCCCTTCACTTACACGCCGATTGCGAATGCCAACGGCGTGGATTCACGCGTCACCGGTATTCGCATTGCGCCCACCGGCACGATGGCCGGCGCCACCGCGGCCGGGCAGCCGAGTTTCAAGGTGCGCTTTCAGGTCGTGGTGAACTGACAGCCGCGCCGCGCGGCTCGTGCAGCGGGCGCGCGAGCCACCTGGCCCGCGCGCCCATATCCGTCACTGCACCGTTATCGGCAACTTCTGCGACGCGTGGCCATTCACCACAACTTCAAGCATGCTCGCGCCGCGCTCCTGCGCGCGTGACACGTCAAAGTTCGTCGACACCGTGTCTTCGCTGGCGACGGCCATGCTGCTGTGGTCATGTGTGCGCGCATAGAAGACATGCCCGGTGCGATTGTTGGTGATGCGTACCAGCGGATAGTTGGTGGCGGCCTGTGCGTCATCGCCGTAGGCGGCACCCTGCGACATGCCGTTGAATCCGCGGCCGATCACCCGGTAGCTCGAGCCCCGGCGAACCTGCGACGGTGCCGCATAGATCTGCGGATCGCTTTCCGATTCCTGTTCGCCGCTGCCCGAGGGCGTGTAGATCTCGATGTCGCTCGAGAAATCTGTCAACAGGATCTGCCCGGTCGGCAGCACCAGCATATTGCCGTAAAAAGAGGAGTCGATCGCCGCATTGGGCGGCCCGGGAATCTCCTGCAGGTTCCGGCCGTCCCACTCGAGGAATACCGATGGCGTGCTGAATACACCGGGGCTGGCCATCATCAGCACCTTACCGTTGGGCTCGAGCGCTGCGGGGCCATCGGCAATGCCAAGCCCGTCCGGAAAGTCGGGACCCGCGGACCAGGTGCCCCGGCGCGAGTTGTAGATCGCCGTGTGCGCCGCCGCGCAGGCATTGGCGCCGGTATAGAACACCGTGCCATCGGGCCGCAGCACGCCAGGGCCCACTTCGTCGGTGGCCACGACGCCACCGCCACAGGCGGCGGAGGAATCCCACAGCTGCGTTACCGTACTGCCGGCGCTGCTCCAGGTGTGGGTGCGCGGGTTGTAGAGCTCTGAGCCCGTGCCGGCCGGATTGTACGAGCCGACGTAGGCGTCTACCGTGAGCACCTTGCGATTCGGCAGTAGCGTCCAGCCTTCTTCATCGTTGATATCGAATTTGCCCGTGCCCGCCGAGGTCCAGGTGAGAGTCAGGGGATCGAGCAGCGCGGCCTGCGAGGTGCAGCAGTTGGCCTGCATGAACGTGCCATCCGCGAGCACCACGCTCTGCGCATCGCCGATCGTCTGCTCAGTGCCAAAGTAGGGGAAGAAGGTCGGCGGCGCGACCGGCGTCCAGGTATCCGCGACCGGATCATAGATCGATCCTCGCGCCGTCCAGCTTGGTACCAGCTGGGTCTGGTCAAGGCTCAGCAGATATTCGCCGCCTTCGATGATCATGCGGCCATCCGGAAGCACCGCCGAAGAATGATAGAGCGGACTATAGGTCGGGGGCGTCGAGGCGACCTGTGACCAGGTGCCATTGAGGTAACTGCCGCTTTGATCCGGTGTCAGCTTCCACCAGTCGGGAAAGCCCGCGTCCTGCACCAGCACCGAACCGTCCGTGAGCAGGATCGGATTCGCGGCGCCATCGATAAAGTTCTGCTGGTTGGTCAGCGGCGTCCAGGCATTGCGCGTGGCGGAGCGTGCCGTGCTCGCGGCCAGCGGCGTGGGTGACTGCGGTGCGCCGACTGGGTGAGGTATGGGCTTCGCGTAGTGGTTCGCTGCGAGGGCGCTCCCGGCAACCAGTGTTGCGAGCAATGACGCTCGTGCCAACCTGACCATGTAACCGTGTGTGGACATAGCTTTTCCCCTTGGTTTTTGTTCACGGCGCTTTTGTTGTTATAGGCGCCGTAGGCCCGAAACGTTAGCGCAGATGGCGCCGTGCGTCCACGCGCTTGCGCGCTCAGGAGCCGCCGGGCTGCACGGGCGGTTTGTCCGCGGCGGCGCCCGGCGCCACTCGCCGTGTGGTCAGGATTTTCACTGGCTCGGCCAGTATCTGCCCACTCATCGAGCCATCGCCGGCATCCTGTGATCGCGGCAGCGCGAGCATGTCATGCACCAGCGGCATCCCGGACTCCACATGGCCGAACACCGCGTAGCCCGGGTCACCTTCACCGCCATCGAGCGACTGCAGGTCGCCAATCACGATGAAGAACTCGGAGGTGGCCGTGCCCGGTGCGTTGCGCGCCATCGATACCGCGCCATCGACGTGATGGAGCCCGGTCGCCGCCGGCGACTCGTGTGCAATCGGCTTGAACTCCTGTACACGACCACCGCGCAGGCCGCCCTGCAGCAATCCGTACTGACCTGACTCGTCTATCTTCACGGCGCGATAGAACCTGGCCCCGTCGTAGCGCTTCTGGTCAACGTAGTGTAGGAAGTTGGCGGTCGACAAAGGTGCATGCTCGGCATCGAGGGCGATCACGATGTCGCCGGCATGAAGGTGCAGCAGCACTCGCACGGGCGGGGCTGCAGCATGCAACGCCACGGCCGGTGGCGGCGCAGCGGGTAAAGTCGACGCGGATGATGGCGAAGCGGCCGCGTCGGTGTGTGCAGTTTCCTGCGCGCGTGCGTCGCCCGCGCCGATCGCGAGCAGCGCGCCAATCATAAGGCCGATCACTCCGTGGGCAAGCCGCGTTGTTTTCGCGATCTTGCACACCACTTATTGCGTGCCCACAAGAACGAAGCGCGATGCACCGTTGGGCACCGCCACCGTACCGGTAGGGGTGAGCGCACCCGTAGCAGAAGCGATCGTGAAGGAACTCATTCCGTTGACATACATCACGAACAGCAACCCACCAGAGGAATCAATCTGTGCGCTTGCACCCTGACCCGGCAGCGCATAGGGCGAGCCGAAAATCTCGCTTGTGACTTTGGAGGTGCTATCGAACCCGAAGGCGCGCACCTGAAAACTGTTGGCGCCGCCCTCTGACAGGTACAGATGATGATTCGACCCATCGACAGCGAGGCCCGCCGGCGTCCCGTTGCCGAGTGTCAGGCTGGAGATCTCAGTGAGCGTGCTGGCAGCGTCGTCAGCGCTGTAGAAGTGGGTGACGCCTGAATCAAGGATAACGAACAGGTGGTCGGCGGGGACGAATGTCCCCTGCGAAGCGCCGCCGCTCGTATTGTTTATGTGGGCAAGCTCAGTCAGCGCGCCGGTGGCACTGTTGACGCGCAGCATGTAGAGCTCATCCGCAAAGGAGCACATGAGCTGCGTGCCCGCACCGTTGATGAAGCAGGTTGCCGGGCCGTAACCTGGCAGATTCGGTGGCGCAGTCAGCGCGAGATCGCTGCCGAGGCGCGTCAGCTCGCCCGTGATGGTGTCGATGCCCACAGTGGTCGCCTGGTACGCGAGCGCGGTCGAGTGGGTGATACCGCCCAGGTAAGCAAACCGCCCCCAGGGATCAAAAGACATCTGCTGCACGTATTCCATCGCGAAGCCTGTGGCCGAGCCCGCTGTGAGCGCACCGGTTGATTGATTGATGCGAAACGTGACGATGCGGCCGCTCGAGCTGCCCATATGCAGCTGCATCGCGTACAGGAAGCGACCGCTCGGGTCGACCTGAATTGCAACCGTGGAGACCATGGAAGTCGGCAGCGCAAAGGGCGAGCCGGCCACAGGCGTCAGCGTGCTGGTGGCAGCGTTGACCGAATAAGCGGCGATGGTGCCCGACTGGGCAGTGCTGCCGTCTACATTGCGCACGTAGATGAAGCGTCCGTCAGGCGTGGGCCGCAAATCCACGGGCAACGGCCCGGTGGGGCAGGACGTGTCCGCAACTGGCGTGAGCGCACCGGTCTTCGCGTCGATGGAGAACCCCGAGAGTGCCCCCAGCGTGGTGAAATCGGGCGCCGATGTGGTGTAGAGGTACTTCGCACGGCCCGAGTTGCAGGTCACCGCAATGCTCGTGACATCAGCGCTGCCGACCGCACCTGCCATGTTGGCGATCGAGCAAACCTGCGTCGGCGTTCCAGGCTGCGCGGACACCGTCACGCCGTAGCCCGCGTTCGCATTGAGCTTGGTGGGGAAGTGGAAGCTGCCGTCGGCGGAGATCGCCAGGGTCTCTCCGGCGTTGACCTGCAGCACGAGGCCGCTGCCGGCAAGGCCGCCGACAGTGCCGCCGACGTAGTAAGGTCCGGTGTTGCCGCCACCGCCACCCTAGCCTCCGCCGCAGTCAGTAAGCAGCAACCCACACAAGTAAAGGGATGATCTGGAGATCTGCTTGTGTCGCATTGGCGTACCCGTGCTTAGGCCTAAGAATCCATTGCAGGAGCCTAAGCAAAACGCCAGGTCTGGGCAACCATTGGTGCGGCGAGTCAAGGTCGACTCAATTGGACATCGACCACCTACGCGCCGGATACGACGCAGGCGTGGACGGTGTACAGCTGCGACTTCGACGTGTACCAGCGGGCGTAGAGCGAGGTTCACTACGCGCTGGCCGTGCGTTAGCGCCTCGCGGTCTGCCGGAGCGGGTTTTCGCGTGCGCTTCCAGGTCGTCGTGAACTGAGGCGCTTCAGGCGGCCTGATCGCGCTGCTGCGCCGCCTGGAAAGCGGGCCGTGATACCACACGCTGCACGTAGCTGTCGATAGCCGCTGACTTGGGCAGCATCGGGCTCTGCGCAAACATCGCAAAGGTGGTGCCGTAGAGCACGTCCGCAGCACTGAAGCTCTCGCCGAGCATGTAGGGCCCCGCGCCGAGTTGTTTAAGCACCGCCGCCATCGCTTCCTCCACCGGTACCCAACCCGCCGTGCCGCGCGGCACCTCGGTGTTCATGAATTTCGACATGAACGCCGGCTCGAGCACACCGGTGTAGTAGCTGAGCCAGGAGAGATACGCGCCGCGCGCGGCCTCACCCGCAAGCGGACCGAGCTTGTTCCTCGGGTATTTGTCCGTGAGGTAGAGCGCAATCGCCGGCGACTCGAATACCACTTCGCCATCGTCCGATATCGCCGGCACCTTGCCATGCGGGTGAGGATTGGCTGGATCGATTGCACCGCCGTCGCGGGTACGCGTGGTCACCAACTTCAGTTCATAGGGCGCGCCGAGCTCCTCGAGCAGGAAGATGAAGCGCGTAGAGCGGGTTCTGGCACGATGAAAGAGTGTGATCACGGGGATGAGCCCTCAGTGCGGCAGTGTGTACGCGACCAGGTAGTCGCCGCGTGTACTGTCGCCCTTGTAGCCACCGGCCGCAATCACCAGGTACTGCCGTCCTGCGATCGCATAGGTCATCGGTGTCGCCTGGCCGCCGGCCGGCAGCTTGGCCTCCCACAGCAATTTGCCGTCGTCGGTGCCGTAGGCGCGCAGTCGATCGTCGAGGCTGGCGGCGACGAATATCAATCCGCTGGCCGAAACGATCGGGCCGCCCAGACCAGGCATGCCCAGGTTCAGATGGATAAAAGGCGTGTCGCCCAGCGGCACCTGCCACTTGATGGTGCCGTGCTGCATGTCCACCGCGGTGAGCGTACCCCACGGCGGCTTCACACAGGGAATGCCGAGCGACGATTTGAACGCGGTACGGCGCATTGCGTAGGGCGTGCCGTTCTGGCGCGCGAACTCGAAATCCTTGTAGAGCTCGGATTGCTGTTGTTCGTGCAGCCGGGCGCGCGGAATCAGCGCCACTACGAACGGCAGCGTCATCGTGTTGGCCACCGCGATCTGCCGTTGTGGATCGAAAGCGATGCCGCCCCAGTTGGCGCCGCCCGCATTGCCGGGCTGCATCAGCGAATCCTTCAGCGACGGCGGTTGGAAAATGCCCTCGGAGCGATAGCTCTCGATGCGCTTGCGGCACGCACGGGTGTCGAACCAGGCGATGCCCCAGGCATCATCGGGTGTGATCGGCGACTGGCGCGTCAGCGCTGGAGGCGCCACGGGAACAGGCTGCGTGGGTGATGGGTGCTCGCCGGGCACGGCATCCTGCGGCACCGTCTTTTCCACGATCGCAAACAGCGGCGTGCCACTCTCGCGCGCAAAGGTGTACAGAAACCCGGTCTTGGTCGCCTGTATCACAGCCGGCACATGCGCACCATCGTGCAGCAGATCCACCAGTGCC
>JAYUZE010000055.1:0-3307 GCA_043752035.1 Gammaproteobacteria bacterium | reverse complement strand
GCCGAACCGAGGATCATCCAGCTGGGCGGCCGGACAGGCCAGCCGGATATTCGACAATGTTCCCAAGGCGTCGCCGAGCTCAACGCGCGCGATACTGGTTCGCACCACTGGCGCAAGCTGCGCCGCAGGCGACAGCTGCACGCGCACGTCATGCGCCACGATGCCCGCCGCGCGTATTTCCCGTGCCTGAAAAACCAGCGTGTCGACGGCCCATACGGGCTGGCTGGCAAGCAACAAGGCCGCGAGTGCAGACAGTCCGTGACGGTTGGCCGAGTGCATGCCGGCCATTCTACCGAAGCTAACGAGGCGCGCACATGAAGTCGTCGCCGGTCGCGCGCGGAGCCGCCCAGATACCCCGACTATGCCAGCCGGTGTATGACAAGAGTAAAATTCGCCGCGAAGATCGCGAACCTAAGGTCATTCTGCGTTACACTGCGGACTCGTCTCAAACACAAACTGGAGTGTTGGAGAATGTCTGCAAAGCGCGCCCTGATTGTCGATGATTCAAAATCGGCGCGCGCCTTTCTGGCTCGAATTCTGGAGCGCTACGAGCTGGCCGTCGATACGGCGGAAAATGCCGAGCTCGCGATCGAATATTTAACGCGTAGCCAGCCCGACGTGATCTTCATGGATCATTTGATGCCTGGCATGGATGGCTTCCAGGCTGTTCAGTCCATCAAGAACAACCCGCGCACCGCGACGATTCCGATCATGATGTACACCTCGCAGGAGGGCGAACTCTACCTCGGCCAGGCGCGCGCGTTGGGAGCGGTGGGCGTCATGCCGAAGCAGATTCGGCCCGCGGACGTGTCCAAGGTGCTGTATCAGCTGAAGCTGCTGCCGGATCGCCGCGGTGGTGATCAGACATCGTTCACACCCGCGAACGCAATGGCGTTGTCGGCCACGCTGGTCGGCGCCAATGCCGATACCGCTAACACGACGACGCAATCGAGTTTGGCACTCAGCGCAGAAATTCGCACAATGGTTGACGTCGTCGTGCGTGAACACATCGCGGACCTGCGCCGCAGCGTTGCGCTGGCGCTCGACCGGCAATCCGACCGTTTGCTGGGTGACGTGAAAGCCGCGGTCAGCGAACTGGCTCCGGCGCCCGTTTCGCCCGCGCTGCTTCAGCCGCCACCGCCGAAGCGCACAGGCTGGATCGCCGCGGCCCTCGCATCGGTCGTGGCAGCGGCGCTGGGTATGCTGTGGTGGCAGGAAGCGCAGCAGAGCGACGCACTCATCAGTCAGCTGGTCAGTTTGCGCCAGCGTGTCGCGGCTGCGGCGGTCGATGCGCATGCTCAGCAGGCCGAGACCGCAACGGCGGCATCTGGCGCCGTGACGGGGACAATCGCGCCTGCTAACAACGGTGCGATCGTGGCGGGCATGCCGCTCAGCAATGCGTTGAACAGTGCGGTGAATGCCGCGATCAGCACCTACGACATGCAACTGCCCGTGCCCTACGGCGAGGCTCCCATGTCCGGCGAGCGGCAGGAGACCGTGCGTGCGACGTTGGCCGATATGATGCGGCGTCGATTGCGCGGCAAGGTTATGCTGACGACCTATCCGGGGCGGTTTTGCCTGATTGGCAATCCAAATGAAGGCTATGCGCCGGCGCCAGAGGATTTGCAGTATTCCAAATGCGACCTGGTCGGCAATCCCTATGACGAGGCGCTCGAACCGGCGCAGCGCGAGCCGATCGGGGTCGCAAATCTGGGCGCGATCACGCGGCGCGACAGCGGCAATACGCTTGATCTGCAGTTGACAACGGGGCGCGCTGACTCCGTTGTGGTCGCCTATCCCGCGGTCGGCGATAAGCTGACTGCCGGAGAGTGGAATCGCGCTGCCGCGGCTAACAACCGGCTCGAACTGCGTCTGAAGCCCGCGCCCTGACGGGCGTCGTCCGCTGCGCGCCGCTTCTGGATCTATTCTTGGACCGCCTCGCCATTGATGCTTCGTTTCGGCCCGCGTGGTGGCTGCGGGGTCCGACGCGCCAATCCATTCTGGCGGGGTTTCCTTTTCGTCGCGCCATCGTACAGCGACGCGCGCTGGCGCTGCTGGCGGCCAGTCGCGAAATTCTGCTCGACTGCGGCGACGGCGTGCGACTGCAGGCTTTCCACGCCAGCCCCGCGAGCCGCGGTCGCCTCGCGAGTCATAGCGTCGCGGTTCTGGTGCACGGCTGGGAAGGCAGCGCGGACTCGTTATATATTTTGTCGCTCGCAACCGATCTGTTCGAACAGGGCTACGATGTCGTGCGGCTGAACCTGCGCGATCACGGCGCTACGCATCACCTGAATCGTGAGCTGTTTCATTCCTGCCGGCTGCCCGAATTTGTCGGCGCGCTGCGCGCGCTGCAGCAACAGTTCGGCGCGCTGCGCATGGTGCTCGCCGGCTACTCGCTGGGCGGTAATTTCGTACTACGCGCCGCCGCCGAGGCGCCGCAGGCGAGCCTCAAGCTGGATAGGGTTGTCGCGGTTTCTCCGTTGTTAGATCCGGCGCCCACCATGCAACGTCTGGAGCGACGCTGGTCGATCTACCATCAGTATTTTGTGGTCAAATGGGGTCGTTCGCTGCTGAAGAAACAGCGCGCCTGGCCAGCCGATTATGCTCTGGAGACGATTGTGCGCAGCCGCAATCTACGCCTCATGACGCGCGAACTGGTTATGCGATTCACCGAATTTCCGGATGAACACAGCTATTTTGCCGCCTATGCGATCACCGGCGATCGACTGCAGCGACTGCAGGTGCCTAGTACCATCATTGCCGCAATGGATGATCCCATCATTCCCGTGAGAGACTTTGACCGGCTGGCCTCCCCCGATTGCCTGCGGGTAGTGCTAACGCATCGTGGTGGACACTGCGGATTCCTCAGTTCGCTGAGTACGCCGAGCTGGGCTAACGCTATGGTGATTCAGGCGCTTGCAGCGGACGATGCCGCCGCTCGGCACAGCCTCGCGCATGCCAGCTAGCGCGCGCTGCGCGAGACAATACGCGCGCCAGTCGTTACAATATCCATTGGAGCCAATGGAGTTTGCCTATGCCTATGCGTGTACGTGCTGTCGTTTCTGTCGCGTTGCTGGCCATCGTTTTCGCTGTCGCCTCAGGCTGTAGCCGCGAAAATCAGGAATGGCACTCGGCGCAGGCCGCCGACACGATCGAGGGCTATGACGATTTCGTCGGCAAACATCCGCAGAGCGAATTTGCTGAGCAGGCGAAAACCCGCGTCAAGCAGCTGTCCGAGGAGCGCGACTGGGAGCGCGCCACGGTTGCCGATACGGCTGACGCCTACCAACAGTTTCTGGCGCAACAC
>JAYUZE010000054.1:0-27939 GCA_043752035.1 Gammaproteobacteria bacterium | reverse complement strand
CTCACCAAAAAACTCGAAGAACTCAAGAAGCAAGCGCTGGAGCGCTTTGAAAAGCTGCAAGAGTTGTTTGAGAAAGTGCACAAAGTCTACGACAAAGAGGGCTACGGCACACCCGCTTATGTCAAGGCACAAACCGCCTTGTCAGAAGAGCTGATGACCATCCGCTTTACCGCCAAGACGATTGAAAAGCTGTGCGACATGGTGCGCGGCCAGGTGGACGATGTGCGCAAGAAAGAGCGCGAGCTGCGCCGCATCATTGTGGACAAATGCGGTTACCCGCAGGACAGCTTTATTGCCGAATTCAGTGGTTACGACAAAAATGGCAATCGCATTGCCTCCCATCTGCTGGACCTCAAATGGATTGTCAAGCAGTCTGCTGCGGGCAAGCCCTGGAGCACGATCATGCAGCGCAACATCCCGCCGGTGCAGGAGTTGCAACAAAAACTGGCCGATCTGCAGTCGCGCGTGGTGGTGCCCTTGCACATGCTCAAGGACATCAACAAACGTATGAACGAAGGCGAGCGCGGCTCGCGTGCGGCCAAGAAAGAAATGATCGAGGCCAACTTGCGTTTGGTGATCTCGATTGCCAAGAAATACACCAATCGTGGCCTGCAATTCCTGGACTTGATCCAGGAGGGCAATATCGGCCTGATGAAGGCGGTGGACAAGTTCGAATACCGCCGCGGCTACAAATTTTCGACCTACGCGACGTGGTGGATACGCCAGGCGATCACGCGTTCGATCGCGGACCAGGCGAGAACGATCCGCATCCCGGTGCACATGATCGAGACCATCAACAAAATGAACCGTATTTCGCGCCAAATTCTGCAGGAGACGGGGCAGGAGCCCGATCCCGCGTTGCTGGCCGAGAAAATGGAGATGCCCGAGGAGAAAATCCGCAAGATCCTCAAGATCTCCAAGGAGCCGATCTCGATGGAGACGCCGATCGGCGACGACGAGGATTCGCATCTTGGCGATTTCATCGAAGACACTTCCGTGACCTCGCCGATCGAGCAGGCCACCAGCGAGTCGCTGCGCGAGACCACGCACTCGGTACTGGCGCAGCTCACGCCGCGCGAAGCTAAAGTGCTGCGCATGCGCTTTGGCATCGACATGAACACCGATCACACGCTCGAGGAAGTTGGCAAGCAGTTCGACGTGACGCGCGAGCGCATCCGCCAGATTGAAGCCAAGGCGCTGCGCAAGCTCAGGCACCCGAGCCGCAGCGAACAGCTGCGCAGCTTCCTGATGGACGACTGACACACGCGCTGGCGCCGGCTACGACTCCGGGCGCGTCACTTATTCGTCGCGGCTCAGGGAATCCCGCGCTGCGGCCAGGACCTTGCCGGCAGGGAGCCGCACCCGGTAATCTGGATCGAAGTGGCGGAAACGGATAATGCCGGATCTGTCGACGATGAATACTGAAGGCACCGGCAACTCGTGGGCGCTCGTACCCTGTGTGGCCTCGAGGTCGATGCCGTAGGTCTTCAAGTTGGCCAGGGTGGCGTCGTCCACCCGGTAGGCCACGCCAAAGGCACGCGCCGCTTCCATCGAGGCGTCCGAGAGGATGTGGTAGCCCACCTTCTCCTTCAGACTGTCGTACAGCAACGCGGGCTTGTCAGTGCTCAGGAAGAGAATCTGATAGCCCATCTTCACGATCTGCGGCTCGACGGTCCGCAGGTCTTTCAGGTGCGCATTGCAGTAAGGGCACCAGCCGCCCCGATAGAAGATCAGCAGCACGGGCCCGCGCAGCCGATCTGGCCTGAAGCTAAACGATCGGCCATCCACCTCCAGCGCCGAAAAAGCCGGAGCGGCCACCCCGACGTTCAGAGGAGTAACGCTGGCCGGAGCTGCCGGTACCGGCGCGGCGGCCGAAGCGGCCGCCGCGCCCAACAACAGTGCGAACAACACAAAACCGCATTGCATGGTGTGGTCAATCCGTGAAATCAATGTCTCTCGATGGTAGCAGTCGGCAGCTTGCCGCCCTGCGGTGAATATATTACCGCGCAATTCACTACGATCGAGGTCTGGGAGACCGTCACGAGCCGGGCGGCCTCCGCGGCCCGGACCTCGGCTTCAGACTTCAGCGTAGTAGCCTTGGCGGGATTCGCCCAGGTCACCGTGCTGACCTGCCAGAGCGGGGAGTAGGATGGGCTGGTGTTCAGCGGGCCAGCGGGCGTCGGCGCCGACGGGATGATATTGGATTGCGCGAAGTTCGTGACCACGTAGATGTCATCGACAGCGCCTGGATTTGCCGTCAGCACATTGGCCAGCGCCGGCACGTAGTTGACGTTCTGTGCGGCGGCGACGCCAGCATCCGACGCCTCGGTCTGGATATAGAGCACCTTGCGGCCGTCGTACCATCCCGGCACAGCGGGCAGCTCAATGACAGCGTGCAGCGTCGGCGGTGCGGCGACGGCCGGGCCGGCCAGTACGAAAATTGCTGCGATGGAAGGCAGAGTGGCTTTGAACGCTGAACGGATCATCGTTTTCCCCTTGGGTTGAATGTAGCCATAGCCACGCCACGGGCGTGTCCGGCAAAGACGAGCGAGCCACCACTTTGCCGCGGTGACTCCTGGTAGTTCGCGCACACCTGCGATTGGTTACAGCGGGCACAAAAGCATTCCGCATTCGCCTCGCTTGCCGCTGCGGCCATGCCAGATGCGGGAAAATCGGTGTAACCTGCGCAGGCAACTTCACGAGCAGACAGTGAGTACAGTCTCGAGACGCGGTTTCTTCGGCTTCAGCGGCGCAGCTTCCTGATGGACGACTGAGGGTAGCACTGCTGCAGTAGCCTCAGCGCACAGCATCCCCAGCCGGCACGCAATCGGGAAAATCCGGCACTGAACTGCGCACGCGATCGGCGCCGTCCATGTTGGCGAACAACTGGGTATCCGCATCGGGCAGGTGGCCGATCGCACAGCCGAAGAACGGCAAACCGACCAGGCAGCGCCTGCCCAGGCGAACATAGGGCAAGCCGCCGATGAATCCGGCCGTCCTGAGCTCCTTGTTCCACGGCGCCTTCGGTCTGGATTTCTTGCAAAGATGAGTGGCGGATGACAGTGGCGCGCTGAATGTGCCGCTGTTGACCTTGGCATCCGGTGCACCCAGGCGCTGGCTCGCGAGCAGCGACTCGCGATTCCAGTCGATAGGCGCAGCGGCTGGCCCCGCGACGGTGGCTACAGTCGCTGCAGCCGTTACGGTGGCTGGCGGCTGTCCGCCATGCCGGATCCTGTCTGCGCGCAGCGGGCGCGCAGTGGCCGCGGGCTGCGGTCCGCCTGCGTGCTTTGGTTTGGCAGCAACTTCGCCCACCGCAAGCGGCCTGGTCGACATATCAATCAGCACCGACACGGGCTCGACTCCAGACGTGGTTCTCGCCCGCGTACCGCTGCGATTGGCAATCACAAAGATCATCATCAGCAGCAGGTGGCCCGCGACCGTGATCGCCCAGGCTCCGGCGTTGCGCAATTCCCGAGACCGCGCGTGTTCCATCGGCAGGCATTCTTCTTATGGCACCCTGTTGCGACCATGCCGGACGCGGGAAGTTCGGTGTACCCTGTGTGGCATCCTTGAGGAGAGATCAATGACCAACGTCTCCAGACGCACTTTCTTCGGCATCAGCGGCGCCGGCGCAGCGCTCGCCGCCAGCACCGGACTGCAAGCCGCGGCCACGCGTGAGCAGCCGTTGCGCTCACTGACCAAGGGCGCACAGGCCATCACGCCCGCGGAACACGCGGCGCGCGTTGCCAGGCTGCAATCGCTGATGCAACAGCGGAAAATCGGGGCGCTGCTGGTCGAGGCCGGATCGGCATTGCAGTACTTCACCGGCATCCGCTGGTGGCGATCGGAGCGCACCACGGCGGCGGTGATTCCGGCTGAAGGTAAGGTGGTCGTGGTCACGCCCTTCTTCGAAGAACCTTCGATTCGCGAAACGCTGCTGGTCGCGGCGGACGTGCGGCCCTGGAAGGAAGATGCGAGCCCGTTCGAGCTGATCGCCGACGCACTGCGCGGCCTGCATACCTCTGCGGGCACGGTGGCACTTGACGCCACGCTCCGCTACTTCATCGTCGACCAGGTCACGATGGCGGTGGGCGCGGGTGTGCAGCTGGTCCCGGGCGACCCGCTGGTCCGCGCCTGCAGGCTGATCAAATCACCGGCGGAACTGGCGCTGATGCAGACGGCGAACGATGTCACCATTGCGGCGATCCGCCATGTGCATGCCCATGTTGTTGCCGGCATGAGTGCGGCCGGCATCATGCGGCTGCTGGTGGCGGCAACCGAAGCACTGGGTGGTACGCACGAGTTCTCGCTGGTGCTGCTCAACGAAGCCAGCGCCTTTCCGCACGGCTCGGACAAACCGCAGGCGATACGCAAGGGTTCCGTCGTGCTGGTCGATTCTGGTTGTTCGGTGCACGGCTACGAGTCGGACATTTCCCGAACCTGGATTTTTGGCACGCCCACGGCGCGGCAACGCGAGGTGTGGGACACCGTGAAGCGCGGACAGGAACTCGCGCTGGAGACTGCGAAACTGGGCGTGCCGGTCGGCGCGATCGACAAGGCGGTGCGCGCCTTCTACGAGGCCCAGGGCTGGAGCAAGGACTACGGTCTGCCGGGCACCTCGCATCGCACCGGTCACGGCATCGGCATGGATGGGCACGAGCCGCCCTACCTGGTGCGCAGCGACACCACGCCGCTCGAGGCCGGCATGTGTTTCTCCGATGAACCCGGGATCTATATTCCCGGGCAGTTCGGCATACGCCTCGAGGATTGCTGGCACATGAGCGAGGCCGGTCCGAAACTGTTCACGCCGCTGGCGGCGTCGATCGACAATCCGATCTGAGCTTAGCTTCGCGATGCAGCGGCTGACAGCACTTACGGCACTGCAGTTGCTGGGCGCGCTGGCGATGGCGGACGCCGCGGCGCCGGCCGGCGGCGCCGATCGCGAGGCCAGCTATCGTTTCCTGGTCAGCGGGCGCGCGGCTGGCGGCGTACTGCGTGCGCCCAGTGCCGGGCCACTGAAGAACATTGGTCTGCCGCTGAGCTACCTGGATGATGCCGCCTACTGGGGCGAGTATGTGTGCGCGCTGCCCGGCAATTCCTGCGCGGTCACCGATCTCTACAATGCTGCCGACTACAGCCTGAGCCCGCCGCCAGCAGCGCCGGGCGCGCTGCAGATCGAGCGCGTCGATGTGCACAATGGCAGCAATATCTACGACGCGGCCACCTGGCAGATTGCGGTGATGCTAGGCGCGCGCGGCAATCACTACGCCGCGACCGTGGCCCCCGATGCCTACACGCTGGTGAGCGGCGAAAACCGCCTGCTGTCACAGGGCTTTGCCGGAAAATCCGAACTGCGGGCGACGACGCGCGGCGCCATGTTTGTCTACAACGGCCAGAACGTTGCCGATCCACGCCGGGCTTTTGCGTTCCGCATGGTAGCTGCCAGCTGGCTGAACCCGGATCCGCTGATGGGCACGCGCTTCGCGGCGCTGATCGGCGCGAAGGCTTTGCCCGAAGGCAATGCCGACTATCGACCCGGCATGGTGAGCTGGAGCGACTGGAAGCCAGTGACCGGCGAAAACGCCTGGGCGCTGCTGCTCGGTCCGCTGCAGGCCGCGTATCTGCACTACCAACGCGACCAACACCTGAACCATGTGCCTCATGGCGATCTTGCAGTACAGAATGCGCTGGACGTGTTGCCCGCCCTGGCCGCAATGCAGTCGGCGATCGGCAGCGTCTATTACGCGCCTGCCGGCACATTGGCGAACCAGGGCAGTGTGCCGGTCGAGCCGCATATGGTGTCGGTCGAGAACAATCTCTCGCTCTATGCGGGGCTGCGCGTCCTGCAGCGGACGCTGCAGGCAGAGCTCGATCAAGAGCCACAGCTGCACGCCGCCGATCGCTCGGCACTGCAACTTGCGCTGTCGACTATCGCCACGATGTTAAACGGCGGCCGCGCGGCATCGGGCACCGAGACCCGGGGATTGCTGGCGTTTTTTCGCGCGTCGGCGTGGGTCGGCGGCGAATTCGTACCGGGTGGCCGCGCCGATGTGCCGGGCGCGACGGCACCGTGGTTGCCGACGCTCGAACCGAAGGCGATCGACGTCAACACCTGGGGCATTGCCGCGCTGGGCGCAGCACAGCTCGATCAATGGTTTGGCTTCGCCGCCGCCTACCACACCTGGCAGTCGGTCAGGCAATGGGGTGCCTACGGTGTCGGCACCACTTTGTGGGGCGTCGGCTACTCTGACCAGGACGGCAATGGCATCGCTGCCGATGGCAACTTTCGCCAGGGCGTGTTGTCGTCCGAGTGGACCGCTGGTGCGATCACGGCGGTGCGCAGCATGATCCATCACTATCAATCGCTCCCCACGACATCACCCGACTACGCGCAAGCGCAGCTGATGTGGCACTCGTTGCGGCAGGACGAGAGCGCGATGCTCGAGGGGATGCAGACACTGCGCACCGATCGCTATGCGCTCACGACATTTCCCGGCAAGGGGCCGGCAATCGTCGGTAACGGCACGGCACTACCCTATTTATATGCCAGCCGGCGCTATTTCATCCCCTTCGGTTGGTACGCGAATCCGCTGCCGAGCACCTGCGCGACCGCGTGGGCGATCATGGTGGCAGATCGCTTCGATCCCTTCGGCTACGGCGGTGAGCCGAATTGATTCAATCGCCGAAGGTGACGCGCAAGGCGATGCTCTCGGCCTGCGCGCGACCGAGCAGCTCCAGCCACGAGACCGCATTGAGGCCAAAGCGCGTGAATTCCGCCAGATGTGCCGCGGCGTCTGCCAGCTGCAAGGGATCGGCCGAGGCATAGGCACCGATCACTGCCACGCTCAACACTGCCGACAGGTCGCCCTGTGCACCGGCGGTTTGCATTACATCCTGGTCGGCCAGTGCCTGGCATAGCGGCTCGGGCATCTGCCAGTTGCGCGCCACGGCAGCGCCGATCCGGGCGTGCCAGGCGGTGAGCAGGGTGACCGAGAGCGGCGCGTTAATCGTGACATCCTCGCGGCCATCGAGGCGCACGTGCAGATACAATTTACCGATGTTGTGCAGCAGCCCGGTCAGCAGCGCAGCATCCGGGTCTGCACTGGCAGTACGCGCGGCCACCAGTCGCGCCAGTGCTGCGACCTGGGTACTCTCGCGCCACAACTGCTGCAGGATAATCCGCAGCCGCTGGAGTTTTGGCGCCTGGCGCAACTGCACCAGCGCGTGCGCGTACACGGCGCTGCGCAGCATGTCGTGACCGACGCGCAGTATCGCCAGTTTTAGATCGGAGAGCGGCCGGCCACCGCGCATGAACATCGCCGAGTTGGCAAGCGTCAGCACGCGCACCGCGAGTCCCGCTTCGGCGCCCAGCAGCCGCGCCAGTTCATTGACATCGAAATTGGGTGCGGCCAATGCCGTGCGGGCGCGCTCCGTGACCTTGGACCAGGATGGCAGGCTGACGACCCCTGAGGCGAGCTCGCGCTCGAGCGTGGCCATGAATTCGGCCAGCTGGTGGTCCTGCTGATCCGGGTCGCCGGACGCGGCAACGACTTCGGTGCCTGCGCTCATGCATGCACCGTACGTTTGGCGCGCGCCTGCTGTAGCGCGATCACTACCCGCGCTTCGCCACTGACCAGGCCGCAACGCTCGGCGATCTCGCGCATCGAGGTGCCGCGCTCGGCCAGGCGCGCCGCCGCGCGATAGTCCACATCGTCGGCCCCGCGTGTATCGGACAGCGCTGAACGCTCGGACGGCAGTGCCGGCGCCGGCGGCAATGCAGAGGCCGGAGGATTGATCGTCGGTGCCATCGCCAGCTGCTCCTGGGTATCCAGGCGCATCAGGTCCAGCAGCTCGAACACGCGTTGCAGGTCCGAGCTCGACTGCCGCCGCAAGCGGCGCAGCTGCCCCTGCAGCAGTACAGTCACCGCGACCAGCGCGATGATCACCAGCGCCGTGTTTATGGCGACCCAGTCGATACGCAGGTGTGGCAGTGTGTTTGTCAGAAATTGCATGACCATATCCTTGTCACTACTGTGAAGCAGTATTTATGCCAGTCTCAGGAGCGCAACGCGCTGCCTGAGTGTTTTGATCCCAGAATGATGATTGCGACACGCCGGTTGGCGTTGCGCCCCGCCGCGCTGCTGTTGGCCTGCAGCGGCCGGTATTGTCCGTAGCCCACCACCGCCAGCCGCTGCGGGTTCACGCCGTGCTCGGTGAACAGCCGCACCACGCTGCCGGCGCGCGCACCGGAAAGTTCCCAGTTCGAGCGGAAGGCGCCGCTGTGCACCGGCAGATCGTCGGTATGCCCTTCGACCTGTACCGCGTTCGGCCAGGGCTTGAGCGCTTCGGCCAGGTTGGCCAGCACCGGGAGTGCCGCGGGTGCCGGTTCAGCCATGCCACTGGCAAAGAGGATATCGGCACTGATCTGCACCTCGACCGCATCGCCGAGCTTGTGCACCTGCACGGCATTGCTCTTGATCAGATTGCTCATCACGCCGCTGACATCGGTGGCGATGGAGTCGAGCTCGCGCTGGCGCGCGGCCTCGGCTTCGGCCAGGGCCGCGTTCTGCGCCTGGCGCGGATCCGCCGAGCCCGCGCGTATGGCGCCATCGCGCACCGTGCCACGTGCCTGCGGCAAGGGCATGCGCATGTAGGCCGGCATGCCGGCCGCGAACATGCGGTTCACCTGGCTGATAGGCATCTGTTCACTGACATTGGCCGGCGGCTCACCGATGGAAATCGGCTGGGGGGAGAGCGGCGTGCCGCGAAACGCGGCCGAGAGCGCGTTCGAAAGCACGCGATACTTGCCGGAGTTCACCGACGAGATGGAATACATTACGACGAAGAAGCCCAGCAGCAGCGTGACCAGGTCGCCATAGGGAATCGCCCAGGCTTCGTGGTTGTCGTGTTCCTCGTGTCGCTGGCGGCGTCCCATGAAAGTTCCTGAGCTGGCTCTATTGCAGGTAGCCGCGCAGGCGACTTTCGATGATGCGTGGGTTGTCGCCCTGGGCGATGCAGATCAGGCCCTCGATCAGCATCTCGTGTTCGTGCGCATGACTGTGCACTGCGACCTTGAGCTTGTTGGCCATCGGCAGGAACAACAGGTTGGCGAGGCCAATGCCGTAAACCGTGGCGGTAAAGGCCGCGGCAATACCGTGGCCGAGCTTGGAGGGATCGGCCAGGTTCTGCATCACCGCCATCAGGCCCAGTACCGCGCCGATGATGCCGAGCGTCGGCGAATACACGCCCATGGCTTCGAAGACCTTGGCGGCGCGCAGGTCTGCGGCTTCGCGCGCGTTCATGTCGACTTCGAGCGTGCTGCGGATGGTATCGGGTGCACTGCCATCGACCACCAGTTGCAGGCCCTTGCGCAGGAAGGCGTCGGGTTCACGCCGCAGCAGCGGCTCGAGTCCGAGCAGGCCCTGCTTGCGGGCGATGCCGCTCCACTCGACCAGCTTGCCGATCTGCGCGGCCGGTGCGCGCGCCGGTGGTCGGAACACCCACGGCAGCATCACGAAGGCACGGCGCATCACATTCAGTGGCGTCTGCAGACAGGTGGCTGCCATGGTGCCGACGATCACGATCATGAAAGCCGCCGAAGACAGCAACGCCTGAACGCCGGCGCCCTTAAGGATGGCACCAGCGATGATCGCTATTCCGGCAAGCAGCAGCCCGGCTATGCTGAGTATGTCCACGACGACGATTCGGTGCCTCAGCTACGCCACTCGGTCAGCAGACCTTTCAGCCGCACCAGCGCCTGGCCGTGCAGCTGACAGGCACGCGACTCAGTGACCTTGAGCACCGCACCGATCTCCTTGAGGTTGAGTTCCTGTTCGTAATAGAGCGACAGCACCAGGCGCTCACGTTCGGGCAGGCGATTGATGCCGTCGATGACCGCCTGGCGACGCGCGTCGTCCAGGATTTCACTCTGAGGATCCGGGCCGGCGTGTGCGAGACGATCGAGCGTCGAATCCTCACCGTCGTCGGCATCGTTGAGACGCAGCAACTGGCATCCCAGCGCATCCTGGATGATGCCGTGATAGTCGGTGATCGAGACACCCATGTGCGCGGCCACGTCGCTGTCGCTGGCCTCGCGACCGGTGCTCGATTCCACGGAGCGGATCGCGGCGGCTGCGGCCCGCGCCTTGCGGTGCACCGAGCGCGGCGCCCAGTCGAGCTTGCGCAGCGCATCGAGCATCGCGCCGCGTATGCGGATGCCGGCGTAAGTTTCGAAACTCGCACCGCGCCCGGCGGTGAAATGCTGCGCGGCCTCGAGCAGGCCGATCATGCCCGATTGCACCAGGTCGTCGACTTCCACCTGCGGCGGCAGCCGCCCGGCCAGATGATAGGCAATACGCTTGACCAGGTCGGCGTGGCGGCGCACCAGCGCGTCGCCATCTCTGGCCGGCGCCACGCTCGCGTAGGCTTGTGCACCGTTCATTTGATCACCTGCAGCCGCGCCGGCGGACGCGCCAGCATTCTCTCGATGAAAAACTGGATGCCGGCGGCAGACTCGGCCGGCACCGGCCAGTGCTGGCTCGCACTGGCGAGTTGCCGGTAGGCGCGCGCTGCCGGTCCGCCCGGATACGCGGCCAGCACCGAACGCTGCGCGCGCACCGCGCGCGCCACGTTGTCGTCGTCGGGTATATCACCCGCATAGTCGAGCGCTACGTCCAGAAATCGATCGGCCACGCGCTGCAGGCGCTGGAACAGCAGCTGCGGCTCGGTCCCGGCGCGCGCCATGTTGACCAGCACACGAAAGCGCCGCACCTTGCGCTCCTGGCTCAGCGTCTTGATCAGCGCATAGGCGTCGGTAAGACTCGCCGGTTCATTGCGGATCACCAGCAGCTGGTGCTGCGCGGCCTGGCAGAACGCCAGCACGGCATCGCCGAGCCCGGCGGCAGTATCGATCAGCAGCGTGTCGTAATTGCCGGGCAGCGTGCTGAAAGCCTGCACGATCGCCGCCAGTTCCCTGGGCGGCAACTGCGCCATGCGCGCTACGCCCGATGCGGCCGGAATCACGCTGACGCCATCGGTGCTGCGCACCATGATCTCCTCGAGGCGCCGTGTGCCCTGCAGTACCTGCTCGAGCGTGCCGCTCGGCGTGAGCCCCAGCAGCACATCGACATTGGCGAGTCCGAGGTCGCCGTCGAGCAGCAACACCCTGCGGCCGGCGGCCACCAGTGCCGTGGCGAGATTAACGGCCACCGTGGTCTTGCCGGTGCCACCCTTCCCCCCGCTGACTGCGATCACCTGGATTCCCTGCGCTGGCTGCGCGCCCAGCACTGCATTACGCTGCCGCATTGATCTCTCTCCCGTAGCGCCGCGCGAGCAGATCCTCGTCGGCGTGAATGGCACTGAGTCGCGCGAGCTCCACGGCCCGCGCAATGAGTTGTGGTGCGCGCGCCGGACGCAGCTCGTCGGTGAGCTGCGGACCATCGCCCAGCAGCGCGAGCGGCAATTGCGCACGGATCAGCGCCGAGCAGGCGCCGCCTAAGCTCATGGCCTCGTCGTAGTGCGTGAGCGCGCAGCAGCGCGGCGCGAAGGCGCTCGCGCGTCGCAGCGTCTCGGCCAGCACATCGGCCTGGCTGGTGGCCGGCAGCACCAGCAGGCTGCGCAAACCGGGCACTGCGGCCCTGAGTGTCTGTGCCAGCGCAGCGTTGTCCACCACACTGGTGCTTAGCGCAGGCGCATCGATCAGCAGGCAGTCGTAGCCCTCGATGCGCTCGCTTGCGGCCAGGCAGGCCGCGGCATCGGCAAAGCGGTAGCTGGCGACACCCAGCAAGCGGCCCAGAGCCTGTGCCTGAGCCGCCGAGCCGATGTGTTCGTCGTCGATGGTGACGATGGCCAGCGAATCGGCGCCCTGCTCCAGCACCCAGCGCAAGGCGAGCTTGGCCAGTACTGTTGTGCGGCCGGCTCCGGCGGCACCGATCACGGCCAGCGCGCCACCGTCGAGCAGCGGTGACTCTGCAATCGGCAGCGCGCCTGAGAGCAGCCCGAGATGCGCGGGTCCGTTCGCGGTGATCTGCGCTTCCGGCGGCAACTGCGCCAGAACCTTCAGTGCCACATCGCGCGCCAGGCCGAGGTCGGTGAGTTCAGTCAGCGCCTGCGCGCGCAGCGGCTCGCGGCGCGTGAAATCGTTCCAGGCCAGTGCAGCGAGCTGGCGCTCCAGCAATTGCCGGAGCGTGCGCAGTTCTTCGCTCATGGCGGTCTGCTCTCGTGTAGGCGCGGCCGTTGCCGCTGCGATCGGCGGCAGCGTGGCTGCCTGCGCCGCCGCCGGCGCAGCAGGCGCTGCGGCGAGCGGCACAGCAGCGGGTACCCGTACGCTTTCCTGCAGCTGCGTGGCATCCACAGCCGCGCTCACTTCCACGCCGTTGCCGAGTGGACGCGTGCTGAGTATCACGGCGTCGTTGCCGAGATCGGCGCGGATCTGGCGCAGCGCGTCGCGCATGTCGGTGCCGAGGTATCGCCTGATCTTCATAGCTTAGTCAGTTCCTTGCTGCATGGGTTGCCAATCACACTAGCGACCGACCGTGGCGATCATGCGCACGCGTCGGTTGTCGGGAATCTCATTCCAGGCCAGCACGTGCAAGCCCGGGACACTGGCACGCGCGAAGCGCGCCAGCGTGGCGCGCAATGCCGGTGCCACCATCAGCACTGCGGCTTCGCCGGCAGCCTCCTGGCGCTGCGCGGATTCCGCCAGCCGCGCAGCGAGCCGTTCGGCGAGCCCGGGTTCGAGCGTCGTGCTGCCACCGCCACTGCCCAGTGAGCTCTGCAGCAGTTGCTCGAGGTCGGGTTCGAGCGTCACTACCGGCAGCTCGGTGCCGCTGCCAGCGATGTCCTGCACGATCTGGCGTGCCAGTGAGATGCGCGCCTGGGCCTGCAATACCGCCGGATCCTGGGTGCGCGGGGCATGCTCGGCCAGCGTCTCAATGATGGTGCGGATATTGCGGATCGGCACCCGCTCGGCCAGCAGCCCCTGCAGCACACGCACTACGGTGCCCAGCGGCAATATCTTCGGCACCAGGTCTTCGACCAAGCGCGGTGCGCTCTTGGCGAGGCCATTCAGCAGCTGCTGGGTTTCTTCGTGGCCGAGCAGTTCGTGGCCATGAGTCTGGACGAGGTGACTGATGTGCGTCGCGATCACGGTGCTGGCATCCACGACCGTATAACCAAGTGTCTGCGTATGTTCGCGACGCGCCGGATCGATCCAGATCGCCTCCATGCCGAATGCGGGATCGCGCACTTCGATACCGGGTGGTTTGCCGAACACGCGGCCCGGATTGATCGCCAGCTCGCGATCGGGATAGACCGTGCCCTCGCCAACCGAGACACCAGCGAGGCTGACGCGATAGGCATTGGGCGCGAGTTCGAGGTTGTCGCGGATGTGCACGGCCGGAACCAGGAAGCCCAGCTCCTGCGAAAGCTTACGGCGCACGCCGCGGATGCGCGCGAGCAGTTCGCCGCCGTTGGCCTTGTCGACCAGCGGCACCAGCCGAAAGCCCACTTCGAGCCCGAGCAGGTCGGCCGGCTGCACGTCGTCCCAGGACAATTCGCGCGGCTCGCGGCTCACCGGTGGCGGCGGCAGGGCTGGCGCCGCGGCAGCGGCCGCTGCCGCCTGGTTGCGTCGTTGCTGCATCCAGGCGCCACCGCCCAGCAATGCGGCAAACAACAGGAAAGCCGCATTCGGCATGCCCGGGATCAGACCCATCACCGCCAGCAGCACGGCGGCCACCGCGAGGCTGCGCGGCTGGCGGAACAGTTGCGTCGCCAGTTCGCCGCCCAGGTCCTGGGCGCGCGACATGCGGGTAACGATGATGGCGACTGCAGTCGAGAGCAGCAGCGCCGGAATCTGTGCCACCAAGCCGTCGCCAATGGTCAGCAGCGTGTAGACCTTCGCGGCGTCGCCGAACGCCATGCCATGGCTCATCACACCGATCGCGAGGCCGCCGACGATATTGATCACCAGGATCAGGATGCCCGCTGTGGCGTCGCCACGCACGAACTTGCTGGCACCATCCATCGAGCCGTAGAAGTCGGCTTCCGAGCGCACTTCGATGCGACGTGCACGTGCCTCGTCCTGCGTGATCAGTCCGGCATTCAGGTCGGCATCGATCGCCATCTGCTTGCCGGGCATCGAATCGAGGGTGAAGCGCGCACTGACCTCGGAGATGCGGCCCGCGCCCTTGGTCACCACCACGAAGTTGATGATCGTCAAGATCGCGAATACCACGATGCCAACCGCGTAGTTGCCGCCAACCACGAATTCACCGAAGGCTTCGATCACACGGCCAGCCGCGCTGGTGCCCTCGTGTCCGTGCAGCAGCACCACGCGGGTCGAGGCCACGTTCAGTGCCAGGCGCAGCAGGGTCGCCAGCAGCAGCACAGTGGGGAAGATCGCGAAATCCAGCGGCCGCGAGACGTTGACCACCGCCATCGCCACTAGCACCGACAGCGCGATATTGAAGGTGAACAGCACATCGAGGGCCATCGGCGGCAACGGCAGCACGATCATCGCCAGCACCGCGAGCAGTAGCAGCGGCGCGCCCAGTCCACGCCGCAGCAACTGCAGGATATTCATGGATTCTGGGCTGCGTTGTAGTGCCAGTTCGGCCATGCGGGTACCTGTAGGCACCGCGTAATGGCGCGGTGCTGCTCCTTTTGCAGGTAATGGAGCAAGACCCGTGCCGCCCGTGGAGTGTCGGCTTACTGGCGGCCGCGGCGCGCACCAATGTGCGCCGGGTCACACTTGCCGGCCCCGATCAGGGCGGCAGCGTGTCGATGCGGGGTTCGGCTGGAACGGACCCGCCGCTGCGGCGCGCGACCCGCAGCTGATAGACGTAAGTCAGCACCTGCGCCACCACCGAATAGAGCCGCGCCGGAATCTCGTCGCCGAGCTCGCAACCGGTGTGCAGCGCACGCGCCAGTGGCGGCGCCTCAATCAGCGGCACAGCATGTTCGCGCGCCAGCTCGCGGATGCGCTGCGCCAGCAGGTCTTTGCCCTTGGCCACTACTACCGGGGCGCGCATGCGCGCCTCGTCGTAACGCAGCGCCACGGCGTAGTGTGTGGGGTTGGTGATCACCACATCCGCGCGCGGCACCTCGGCCATCATGCGGCCGCGCGCCTGCTCTTGCTGGATGCGGCGGATGCGGTTGCGCACTTCCGGGCTGCCTTCGCTATCGCGCGCTTCTTCGCGGATCTCCTCGCGCGTCATGCGCAACGAGCGGTTGTGCTGCCACAGTGCCAGCGGCACATCGACTGCGGCGATGGCCGCCAGTGCACCGCCGAGCGCGATCAGCGCCGTGCCCGCGAGTCGCAGCGCATGCGTGGCTGCGGCGCCCAGCGGCTCGGTGCTGAGCAGCGCGAATTGACGATACTGGTGACGCAGCACCAGCACCGCGACCAGTGCCACCACCAGAAAGCGCGCCAGCGACTTCAGCAGTTCGATGAATCCCTGCAGTGAGAACAGCCGCTGCATGCCGGCTACCGGATCGAGCCGCTCCCACTGCGGTACCAGCGCCCCGGTACTGAAATTCCAGCCACCGATCGCCAACGGCGCGAGTACCGCGGCCGCCAGCAACACACTCAACAGTGGCGCCGCCGCCAGCGCTGCCTGCATGGCCGCAGTGCCGAGGCTGGCGAGCATGTAGTTGCTGTCCATCGCCTGTGCGGCGCCGATCTCGAAGCTGCTATGCATAATCCTGAGCATGCCGCCGCCGAGCAGCTGTCCCAGGTTGTAGAGCCCGAAGCCACCGGCCAGCGTAACCGCCGCGGCACTCAGATCGCGCGAGCGCGGTACCTGGCCGCGACGGCGCGCATCCTCCTGCCGCTTGGCTGTCGGGCTCTCGGTACGATCGTGCTGCTCGTGGTCAGCCACCTGCGTACCTCAGCTGGTCAGCGAGCGCATGAAGGTGAAGGCCTCGTTCACCAGGCCCGTGAACGCGGTGCCGATCGCCGGCATGCCGAACATCACGATGCTGAGGCCGAAAATCAGCGTTACCGGCAGGCCGACCGCGAACAGGTTGAGCGCCGGGGCGGCGCGACTCATCACGCCGAAGGCCAGGTTGATGACCAGCAGCGCGGTCACGCCAGGCAGTGCGATGCGCAGTGCGCCACTGAACAGCATCGAACCCCAGTCGGCGAGGCCACGCAGGCGCGCCGGATCCAGGCCCAACTCGCCTATCGGCAGGCCTTTGAAACTGTCGATCAGCGTACTGATCAGTGCTAGATGCCCATCGAGGGCCAGAAAAGTTAGTGTGCCCAGTACCACGTAGAGCTGACCCAGCGCCGGAGTGGTCACACCGCGCAGCGGATCGAGATTGAAGGCGAAGCCCAGCCCCATGCCATTGGCGAGCAGTTGCCCGCCCAGCCCCAGCGCATCGAACACCATCTGCAATGCAAAGCCCAGCGCGGCGCCGATCAGCATTTGCTGCACGGTCACCAAAGCGCCGCCGGCCGACAACAACGGCACATCTGCGGCGGGCGGGAGCAGCGGCGCCACTGTCAGCGTGAGTGCGCCGGCCATGATCAGGCGCAGTCGCGGTGGCACATAGCTGGCGCCGAAGATCGGTGCGACCATCAGACAGGCGCCGATGCGCACGAACGGCCAGAACAGCAGACCCAGCCAGTGCTGCAACGTGGCCAGCTCGATCACCGGCACGGCTCAGCCCACCAGCGAGGGAATACTTTCGATCAGCGTGCGGGTGTAGGACACCAGCTCGCGCAGCATCCATGGCCCGGCCACCAGCAGTGCCACGGCCATGCCGATCAGCTTCGGTATGAAGGAAAGCGTCATCTCGTTAATCTGCGTTGCGGCCTGTAAAATGCCGACCAACAGACCGATGGCGAGCGCCACCAGCAGCAGTGGTGCCGCCAGCAGCATGGTCATCTCCAGCGCCTGGCGGCCGATGGTCATTACGGTTTCAGGGCTCATCGCATTCTCCACGGCAAGAGGCGTCGCCGCTCAACGGTAGAAACTCGCCGCCAGCGAGCCCATCAGCAGGGCCCAGCCGTCGACCAACACGAACAACATGATCTTGAAGGGGAGCGAAATCAGTACCGGCGAGAGCATCACCATGCCCATCGACATCAGTACGCTCGCCACCACCAGATCGATGATCACGAAAGGAATGAACAGCAGGAAGCCGATCTGGAACGCAGTCTTCAGTTCGCTGGTCATGAAGGCCGGCGCCAACACCGTCAGCGGCACGTCTTTCGGGCTGGCGTAGCCCTTGCCACCAGAGATTCGTACGAAGGTCGCGATGTCGTTCTCGCGGGTCTGCTCCAGCATGAAGGCCTTCAGCGGCTCTACGCCGCGCTCGAGCGCCGCCCCGGCGTCGATGGTGCCGGCCATATAGGGGTTCACCGCATCGGTGCGGATGCGATCGATTACCGGCGACATCACAAACAGGGTAAGAAACAGCGCCAGGCCGACGACCACCTGGTTCGGCGGCGCCTGGCCAGCGCCGATCGCCTGGCGCAGGATCGCCAGCACGATCACGATGCGCGTAAAGGCCGTCATCATCAGCAACGCCGCCGGCAGCAGCGTGATGGCCGTCATCAGCGCCAGCAGCTGGATCGTCAGCGTGTAGGTCTGTCCGCCACCTGCACTGTGCACGGTGAGTGCCGGGATGCCCGGTGCCGCCAGCGCCGCCGCGACCGGCGCAGCAGCGTGTGCCGCCAGCGGCAGGAGCGGTGCCAGGCACGACAGCAGTTTGAATATTGCGCGCCGCTTCATCGGCCCAGGCTCCGGCGCAGCAGCTCGCGGAAAGTCGGCTGCGCGCTTACTGTTACGGGCGGGACATCGCGCGGCATTGAAAGCGTGACTTCCTGCAGCAGGCGCACGCAGCCGGCGGCCACGCCTATCAGTAGATGTTGTTCGCCGACGCGCAGCAGCACGGCGCGCTCGCGCGCGCCGAGTGAAACCTGCGAAACGATGGCGATGCCCGGCGCGCTGGCGCCAGTAGCACCACGCAGGCGGCGCATCAGCCAGGCCACGCCGTAGACGCTCGCGAGCACCAGTGCCAACGCCAGGCATACGCGCAGCATGCCAAAGCCGGTGCTGCCGCCAGCGAACTCGACCGGCGCAGCGAAGTTTGCGTGCGCTGGTGCTGCGGCCAACGCGTGGAATGGGGTCAGCAGCGCCAAGCTGCACAACAGCCGCGCGGCGGCAATTGCCGTGGCTGTAGCCGTAGCCGGCGCTGATCGACTGAATATTGACTGAGTTTGCATGTCCGTAGATAAAGCAACCGCCGTGCCAGCGGTGCCGACGGTTTCCCGTCTGCCGCGCAATGATCAGCGCAGTTTGCGGATGCGCTCGGCGGGGCTGATGACATCCGTGAGCCGGATGCCAAATTTCTCGTTGACCACGACGACTTCGCCGTGGGCCACCAGTGTGCCGTTCACGTACACATCCAGCGGTTCGCCGGTCGTGCGATTGAGCTCGACCACCGAGCCTTGGTTCAGCTGCAGCAGGTTGCGGATGCTGAGCTTGCTACGCCCGACTTCCATCGACAGCGTCACGGGTATATCGAGCACCACATCCAGATTGATATCGCCGCTAGCGCCGGCATCGGCGCTCAGGCTGGCAAGTGCGGCGGCCGGCGCTTCGCCAGGGGCCCCAGCGCCGGCGGCCGCTGCTGTGCCTTCGGTACTCATTGAATCACGAAGCTGGTGAAGTAGACGCCCTCGACCGCCTCGGCCTTGCCGCCCTCGGCGCTAATGGCCTTGCGCACGGCTTCGAGTGTCTGCTGGCGCAGTTTTTCTTTTCCCTCGGGCGCCATCAGCGTGTCGTACTGTTGTGCCGAAAACAGCAGCACCAGATCGTTGCGGATCGCGGGCTCGTTGTTCTTGATCTCCTCGACGACCAGCGGGTCGCGGCTCATCGCCTCGAGCGTGACCTGCAGAAAACGGGTGTTGCCCTCGGCGCCGAAGTTGACGACAAAGGCCGGTTCAAACTTGTAGTAGATCGGCGTCGCCTTGGCAGTGGTCGCGGCGACGTCAGGCTTGGCGTCGGACGCGGCATGCGGTCGCAGGAACCAGTACGCGGCACCGCCGCCTCCAAGCGCGACTACAGCCACGATGATGAGCAGCGGCAGCTTGCTTTTCTTGGCAGCCGGCGCCGCGCCGGCGGCAGCGGGTTTTGCTGGGGTGGACATGTAGTGTTTCCTCGGTGTTGCTGGGGTTGATAGAGCAAACTGCGTGCCAGTCGGATTCCCGGCGCTCGCTCAGGCGTACTCGTCGATCATGCCGATCGTGCGTGCGCTGCCGGTCAGTGCCACAGCCTGCTGATCGGCCGCGTCGCCGGCGGCACGTGCACTGTCAGCGCGATTCTGTGAACCACGTCGCATCTGCTGCTGCACACTGGCCTCGCCCAGCGTCAGGCCGGCGCCGGCCAGCACCTCGCGCAATCGCGGCAGTGCCTGCTCGAGTGCGCTGCGGGTGTCGCTGTGCGCGGCACCGAAATTCACGTTGACCTGGGTATCCTGGATATCGATGTGCACATCGACCGGGCCCAGGTGTTCCGGCGTCAGCCGCAAGGTGGCGCTTTCGATGCGATGATCAACCAGCACCAGTACCTGTGCGGCAATCGCCTGCGACCAGTGACGATCGTGTACCGGTACACTGACGGTGCGTTCGCTTGGCGGCGTAGCCGTAGCGGCGGCGCCGCGCGCGACCGCGCCACGATCGGGGCCGGCGGAAGCCGTGGTTGCCGTGCCAGCGGCGTTGTCAAAGCTGACAGCCGACAGGCTGTCGACTGCGGTCAGTGTGCTGGTGCTCGTATCGCTGGCGCGATCGCTACGTGATCTCGCCGCATCGCTCTCCGCGCCGGGCTGGCCGAGCACATTCGCCAGCGTCTGCAGATCCTTCAGAGTCGGATTGCTGATGGCCGTGGCCAACGGCGCAATCGGATTGCCGCCAGCACCAGTGGCGGTGGCAGTGGCGGCGGCATTAGCAGCGGCATCGGCCGCGCCGCCCGCATTGCCCCGGCCCGCGGCGCTATCGACGGCGCTGCTGTCGGCAGCCCGGGTGCTGCTTTTGAATTGCACCGCCAACAATGCAGATAGCGGCGCTGCGGCAGCGGCACTACCATTAGCAATAGCGCCAATCGTCGTGCTGTCGGCCGCTGCCGCTTTGGCATCGGCATGCTCGTGTGCAGGCTGCGGCTCACTGCCGGTGCTCTGCCGCAACCACTGCAGCACCGCGGCCAATGCAGCCGCCGAGGGATCAACCGGCATCAGCAGCAGCTGACTCTGATTGCCACTGTCCTGTTTGGCGCGCGGCTTGTCCTGCCCGGTGCTCGTCAGCAGCGGATCCTGCAGAACGGCCAGCGCCGCGGAAAACGGCGCGGCATCACCGCCCGCTAGCGCGCCCTGCAATATGGTGCCCGCCAAGTCCTTGCCACTGGCGCCAGCGTCGATGGCCGCGGCCGGCGGGGGCCTCATGGCCGCACCCATGTGTGTACGGCGCGCTCGTCGTTCTCCACCTGCAGCCGATGTTCGTCCTTCATGATCGCCTCCGCTTTTGCCTGCTCTACTACCTTGCCGACTACCTGCTTGCGCGTGGCCGCTTCGCGCCACTGCGTGCGCGCCTGAGCACATTCACTGCTGATCTGCTCCACGACCAGCTGTTGGGCCCGCACCGCCTCACCGAGCCGGGCGATGAACACCTGTTGCTCGCGCAGGTTTTTCATCGCCGCGCCTGCGGTCGCCGTCTGCTGGAAATTCTTTTCGTACTCCTGCCGATAGCGCAGTAGGTCTGCCAGGCGCCGCTCGGCCTCGCCCAGGCGCCGCTCGGCCTCGCCAAGCGCGCCGGCGCGGTTGCGCTCGCGCATGCCGGCCAGTTCCTTCAGCGGTTGCAGGCGTTTTTCACGTCTGTGCATGGTTCATCCCGTTAGCCAGCGGTCGTGCTGGCGGCCAGCACCTGTTGCAGTTGACTGATCGACTCCGGCAGCGGCACGCGCGCATACATGTCCTGGCGCAGGTAGCTCTCGATCTGCGGCCAGCGGCCGATAGCCTCGTCGATGCGCGGATCGCTCCCACGCTGGTAGGCGCCGATCGTGATCAGGTCGCGGTTATGTTCGTACAGTGCGGAGTACTGGCGCAGGCGGCGCGCGAGTTCCTGGTGTTCGGGATCGGCGATGTCGTGCATCACGCGGCTGACCGAGGCCTCGACATCGATCGCGGGATAGCGGCCGCCGTCGGCGATGCGCCGCGCCAATACGATATGCCCGTCGAGAATGGCGCGTGCGGCATCGGCGATCGGGTCGTTCTGGTCGTCGCCCTCGGCCAGCACAGTGTAGAAGGCCGTGATCGAGCCCTGCGTACCGGCGCCGTTGCCGGCGCGTTCCACCAGCTGCGGGAGCTTGGCAAACACCGAGGGTGGATAGCCCTTGGTAGCCGGCGCCTCGCCGATCGCCAGTGCGATCTCGCGCTGCGCCTGCGCGAAGCGCGTCAGTGAATCCATGATCAGCAGCACGCTGCGACCCTGGTCGCGAAAATATTCGGCAATTGAAGTCGCGAGCCACGCGCCCTGCAGGCGCATCAGCGGCGGATGATCGGCTGGCGTCGCGACCACCACCGCGCGCGCCAGTCCGGCGCTGCCGAGTATGCGTTCGATGAATTCCTTCACTTCGCGGCCGCGCTCGCCGATCAGGCCAACCACAATCACATCGGCCTGTGTGTAGCGCGCCATCATGCCGAGCAGCACGCTCTTGCCGACGCCGCTGCCGGCGAACAGGCCGATGCGCTGGCCACGGCCCACCGTCAGAAGGCCGTTGATCGCACGCACGCCGACATCTAGCGGCTCGGTGATACGACGGCGCGCCAGTGGATTGATCGGCGAGCCTGTGAGTCGCACGCGCCGATCGACCAGGATCGGCCCGCGCCCGTCCAGCGGCTCGCCGGCACCATCGACCACTCGGCCGAGCAGCGCCGGACCTACGCCCACGCTGCCCGCATGCGGACGCGGCAACACGGTCGCATTGGGCTTGAGCCCATGCAGGTCGCCCGTGGGCATCAGGAACAGACGCTCGCCGGCGAAGCCGACGACTTCGGCATCGATACGTGAGTTGTCGGTGGAAACGATCTCGCAGCGATCCCCCACGGCCGCCTGGCAACCTGAGGCCTCGAGCGTCAGCCCGACCATGCGCGTGAGTCGCCCGGCTACCAGCGGTGGCGGTAACTGCGCGACGCGCTGCGCGCCGCGCTCGAGCGAACGTTCCCACAGCTGCTGGCGCTGCTGTCGCAGCGCGTTCACGTGGCGGCTCCGGGCGCCGGCGCGCGCTCATCACCGAGCGCGGCAGCAATCGCTGCGCCCAGGCGCGCTTCCACCTGCGCATCGATAAAAGAATTCTCGCTGCTGATGCGGCAGCCACCGCGGCTGATCACCGGATCTTCGATCAGGGTCCAGGCGCGCTCGGCATTGGGCTCGGCGAGGCGCGCGTGCACCAGTGCGGCATCGTCCGGATGCAGTGCGATACGCACCTCGCGCGAATTCGCCGGCAGCAGCGCCAGGGTTTCGCGTATTACCGCGATGATCTGCTCGGGCTGGGCCCGCAGCTCACGGCGCACCAGCTGGCGCGCAATCGCGCCGGCCAGCGTGGCAAGCTGCCGGTGCATACGTTCATCCATCTCGGCCAGCGGCCGCGCCAGTACCTCGAGTATCGCGCCCAGGTGCGCCACCTGCGTGCGCTGCTCGTCGAGCGCCGCTTGCTGTTCGGCGCGTGCCGCCGCGCTGCCGGAGCGGCGGCCCTCCTCGAACCCGTGTTCCCAGGCCTCGCGCTCGAGCGCGCCGAGTTCCTCGACGCGACGACCACCGACCAGCGGCCCCTGCACCTGCGGCGGAGTCCAGGATTGCGCCTGCGCACGGCGCAACTGTGCAGCGGAGCCCTGGCCGGCGGCGTGCTGCGCTGACTCAGACATACTCTTCCCCACCCTTGCCACCGAGCTGCACGCGACCTTCGTCGGCCATGCGGCGCGCGGTTACCAGGATTTCCTTCTGCGCCTCTTCGACCTCGCTCAGCTTGACCGGCCCCTTGGCCTCGAGGTCGTCCTTGAGCATCTGCGAGGCGCGCTCGGACATGTTCTTGAAGAACTTCTGCTTGAGCTCCTCGTCGGTGGCCTTCAGCGCCAGGATCAGCTTGTCGCCCGGTACTTCGCGCAGTAGTTCCTGCATGCCGCGATCGTCGATGCTCTTGAGATCCTCGAACACGAACATCAGGTCCTGCAGGCGCTGGCCGAGTGTGGCATCGCTCTTGGTAATCTCTTCGATGATCTTGCCCTCGGCGCCCGAGCCCAGCAGGTTGAGGATCGCGGCTGCAACCTTTGGCCCACCGAATCCACCAGTCTTGCTGGTGCTGCTGCCGGCGAACTGTTTTTCCAGCACTTCATCGAGTTCGTTGAGCGCCGAGGGATGCACGCCATCGAGCGTCGCGATGCGCACGATCACATCCGGGCGCATCTCCTCGGGCAGTGAGCCCAGCACTTCGCCGGCCTGCTCGGGCTCCAGATACGAGAGCACGATGGCGATGATCTGTGGATGCTCCTGGCGCAGCATCGCCGCTACCGCCTTGGGCTCCATCCACTTCACCGCTTCAAGACCGCGGCTGCTGCGTCCGCGCAGGATGCGATCGATCACGCCGCCGGCCTTTTCAGCGCCCAGTGCTTCGTTGAGCACTTTGCGCACATATTCATCGGAGTCGACGCCAAAGGAAGTCTGACGTTCGACGCGCGTGGCAAACTGTCCGAGCACGCCGCTGACTTCCTCGCGCGAGATGCCGGCCAGCTGCGCCATCGCTGCACCGACTTTCTGCACTTCCTTGGCGCCCAGGTGCTTGAGCACCTGCGCCGCGTCCTGTTCACCGAGCGACAGCAGCAGGATCGCTGCCTGCTCCACACCAGAACGAGTGCTGGTCTGCAGCTCGGCCATCACTCACCCACCCAGGTCTTCACGACCTGTGCCACGCGTTTCGGATCCTGTGCGACCAGCGTCTTCGCCTGCACGATCTGCTGTTCGTAGGCCAGCGGCGCCGCGGGACCCTCGGCACCGGCAGCACCGGCCGACAGGTCGCCGGCCGCACTGAGCGAGGCCTGGCCGCCACCGGCCAGTACCGGCGTCAGTGTCGCCGTGGTGAGGCTGCGGATCATCGGCCGCAAGATGCCGAGCGCGATCGCCAGCAGCACCAGCGCACCGAGCGCCAGCCGGGCGATGTCCTGCACCATCGGTCGCTGCCACAGCGGCACCACCTCGGGCTTCATGTCGGTCTGTTCGTTGTGAAAGGCTTCGTTGACCACGCTGACGCTGTCGCCGCGCGTCTCATCGAAGCCGACGGCGTTCTTCACCAGCTTGGTGATGTCATCGATCTGCGCGGCACTGAGCGGTGCCGCAGTGGTCTTGCCATCGGCGGCCACCTTGGTCGGGTTGTCAACGAGCACCGCTACCGTCAGCCGCTTGATACGCCCGCCCGGCTCGCGCTTGTAGCTGAGTGTGCGATCGATCTCGAAATTGCGTGTCGCCTGCTTGCTGACGCTTTCAGCCACAGCGGCAACGCCCGCCGCAGCGCTCGCCGGAGTCGTCGTGCCAGTTGGCGCGTTGGCATTGCCACTTTGCGGCGGCGTGATCGCAGCCACAGTGCCACCTGCCGGTGGCTGGTTGGTCAGCGCACCGGGCACGCCACCACTCGCGGCCGCGCCCGTGGGCGCTGTCTGTTCGGAAGTCTGCTCGCTGCGTACCACTGCGCCGTCGGGCTTGTACTGCTCGTGCGATTCCTCGTTTTCCATCGCATCGAGATCGACGGTGACCTGCGCCTGTACGCGACCCGCGCCAAACAGCGGCGCCAGCAAGCCCTCGACGCGCTGCGCATAGCTCTCTTCGATGTGCTGCGCGGCGGCAAAGCGCACGCTCTGGATGGTGTCCTGCGGGGATACGCTGGAAGTGAGCAGACGCCCTTGCTGATCAACCACGGTCACCTGTTCGGCGGCGAGATCCGGAATGCTCGAGGCCACCAGATGCACAATCGCCTGGACCTGTTCGGCCTCCAGCCGACCACCCGGCCGCAGCTGCAGCAGCACTGAGGCGCTGCCGGGATGGCGCTCACGGATGAAGGCCGATTGCTGGGTGATAGCCAGGTGCACGCGCGCGGCAACTACTGATTTGATCGTGGCGATGGTGCGTGCCAGTTCGTTCTCGAGCGCGTGCTGGTAGCGCGCGTTCTCCATGAACTGGCTGACGCCGATGCCTGAGTCCTTGTTGAGCAGGTCGAGCCCATTGTTGCCACTCTCCGGCAGGCCCTGAGACGCCAGCTTGAGGCGCGCTTCGCGTACTTCGCCGGCGCTCACCATCACGGCGCCCGTGGCGTCGCTGAGTTTGTACTTGATGCCGGCGGTCTGCAGCGCCTGCACAACCTGGCTGGCGTCGTTGGCTTCAAGGTTGCCGTACAACACGCTCCAGTTCGGCCCCTGCCACCACAACATCACCGCCACACCGGCGGCCACGGCGCCGGCAATGCCCAGCAGCAACAGCAGCGGTCGGAAGTTGAAGGCAGCGTGGCGTGCAGCGCCAGCGAACTGATCATTGGCCATGATTCATTTCCACTTAGATCGGCATGTTCATGATTTCCTGGTAAACATTCACCAGGCGATTGCGCACTTCGGCGAGTGCACGGAAGGACACGGAAGCTTTCTGCGTTTCGAGCATCACCTGCGCCAGATCGACGCCGGCAGCACCACGCTCGAAGGAGTCGGCCATCGTGGCCGCGCTCTGCTGACTCGTGTTCACGGCATCGATGCCCTGCTTGAGCATCTGGCCGAAGCTGCCGCCATTGACGCCGCCGACCGCGCCGCTCTCGGCGGCCCCCGGCGCACCCGGCCGCGTGGGCTGCAGCGCATGGCTGGAAAGACTGCGGATCTGTGCCAGCACCTGGTTGATCTGCATCTGACTCATGCCGCACTCCCGATGATGCCCAGACCGATACCGGCCGCGCGCATGCGCGCCAGCTTGTAACGCAAAGTGCGCGGGCTGATACCCAGCCGCTCGGCAACCCGCTCACGGCTGGAGCCGTTGTGCCGCAGCGTCTCCAGGATCAGCTCGTATTCGGCGGCGACGCGCGTACCGGCGAGATCGCTGCCAGCCACCGGCAGCGCTGGCTTCCCGGCGCTGGCGGCACTGACCGCGATCGCTGGCACCGACTTGCTGGCCGCAGCGATTGCCGGCGCCAGCGCCGTTGCCGGCTCGGCAATTTCAAAGCACACGTGCCCGCTCTGGATGATGCCGCTATCGCACAACACCAGCGCACGCTGCATCACGTTTTCGAGTTCGCGCACATTGCCGGGCCAGCTGTGCTCCAGCAGCTTCTGGCCGGCAGCGGCTGCGAGCGCCGGAATACGTCCGCCCGGGGAGCTGTAGCTGGCCAGCAGGCGCATGGCGAGCGGCAGGATATCGGCGCGGCGGGTGCGCAGCGCGCTGATCGCCAGCGGGAAAACATTCAGGCGGTAATAGAGATCCTCGCGAAATCGGCCGGCCGCGACTTCCTCGCGCAGGCGGCGATTGGTAGTCGCCAGCAGTCGCACATTGAGCGACACCGGCAGGCTCGCACCCAGGCGCTCCACTTCGTGTTCCTGCAGCACGCGCAGCAGCTTGGCCTGCAGCGCCAGTGGCAACTCGGAGATTTCATCCAGCAGCAGCGTGCCGCCCTGCGCCTGTTCGAATTTTCCCTGGTGGGCACTGTGCGCGCCGGTGAAGGCGCCCCGCTCCCAGCCAAACAGCATGGCTTCGAGCATGTGCTCGGGTATCGCCGCACAGTTGACTGCGACGAAAGGGCCGCGATGACGAGGCGACTGACGGTGCAGGTAGCGGGCGATGACTTCCTTGCCGGTACCGGACTCGCCGGCGATCAGCACCGTGCATTCGCTGCGGGCCACGCGACGCGCGATATCCAGCAGCTGCAGCGAAGCGCTGTCGCAGGCCACGGGATCGTCGCCGTGCGCGCAGGCGCTGGCCGGCGTTCTGGCGAGAGTCGCGGAAAGTGCTGCGGTATGCATGGAGCCTTGCCTGTTCACTGGTCGATTGCCAATGATCAAAGCAATTAGCGTGCCGGGCCCGAAGATGTGCGCGAAGTCTCAGCGGCAGTGGCTTGCCGCTGCCAGCCGTCAAGTTCCCGTCGCGGAAAGATCCCCAGCAGCGAGGCCGTACTTGCGCAATTTTTCCACCAGCGTGGTGCGACGCAGGCCCAGCAGGCGTGCAGCTTGTGCCACGGTGCCATTCGCGGCCTCGAGTGCCTGGCAGATCAGGCCGCGCTCGAGATGTTCAAGATAGGCGCGCAGATCCATGCCGCCCGCGGGCAACTCGGCAGCGGCGTAGTCGGCCGCTGTGTCCTGCAGCAATTCAGCCACCGCGTCCTGCGACAATTCCGCAGGCTGCGCCGCGTCGCCGGCGGCAATATTTTTCAGCTCGGCCAGCGGATCGCGCTGCGAGCCGGACCCCAGAGCGCCCGGCACTTCCACGGCACGCAACGGCACTTCCACCGGCGCTTCCACCGGCGGGGTGTAGCCGGCCGGCTGATAGCGTGTCGGCAGATCGCAGACGTCGACCGCCTGCCCGCCGCATTGCACGCCCAGGCGCTCGAGCAGGTTGGCCAGCTCGCGCACATTGCCGGGCCAGCGATATTGCTGCAACGCCGCCAGCGTTGCCGGTAACAGCTGTGTAGCCTGGCCGTGCGTGGCGCGTACGCGCTCGCTCAAAGTGTCGATCAGCTCCGGCAGGTCTTCGCAACGCTCACGGAGCGGCGGCATCTCCACCGGCACCACGTTGAGCCGATAATAAAGGTCTTCGCGAAAAGTGCTCTTGGCGATGCACTCTTCAAGATTGCGGTGCGTGGCAGCAATGATGCGCACATCGCAGCGCTGCGAGCTGACGGCGCCGACGCGCTCGTAGACCCGCTC
>JAYUZE010000053.1:0-20333 GCA_043752035.1 Gammaproteobacteria bacterium | reverse complement strand
TGCCTGCTGAGCGCCGCGCAGCATTCGTACAGACCATAGAGCGCGAAGTTGATCGCCTCAGCGACATTTCCGATCGGCTACTGGAACTCGCGGCGCTGGAGCGCAGCGGGCGATTAAGTCACGCGGAACCGGTGGCGCTGCATACGCTTGCGGGTGAAGTCGTGGCCTCGACGCGCGCCAGCGCCGGCGCGCGCGGGGTAGTCGTCGCGGAGAACTACAGCGGCCGCGACGATGTGCGCGGCGACCCGTTGCTGCTGCAGCAGGCGATCGACAATCTGCTGCGCAACGCGCTCGATTTCTCGGCGCCAGGCGAGACAGTGGCCTTGGCCGCGAGCGCCGACAACCTGGGTGTCACGATCAGCGTGCAGGATCATGGGCCAGGTATTCCCGAGTATGCGCGCGAGCGTATCTTCGATCGCTTCTATTCACTGCCGCGCCCGGCAAGCGGCCGCAAATCCACTGGCCTCGGGCTCAACTTCGTGTGCGAAGTCGCGCAGCTACACGGCGGCAGCATCACGATCGAGAACCCGGAACGCGGCACAATCGCCCGGCTGTTTATTCCCTGGCGCCCGCCCTACGCCTGACCGCCCGGTTCTGTTAACACCCTTGGCTCCTCCGTAGCCCACGGCGCGTGACGCCGCGATTTCACGTGTTCTCCATGCAGGCTCCACGCTCGCACCACAGTGGCCCCTGAGACTGGCAGCGTCGAAGCCACTACTGGAGAACCCCCATGATCGCCACCAGGACCCGCCTGCGCCGGCTGTGCACGGTACTTGCGCTGGTCAGTGTATTCATCCTGCCCCTCAGCATCAGCCGGGCCGCGGGTGAGCCCGAATCCCCGCGGTCGCCTTACTTTGCCGCCGAGGGCGATTCGGGGCTCGATCTGTTTCCGATGAAGGACAGCAAGGTCAGCGTGCGCCTGAACGGCGTGATCGTCAGCGTGCATGTGCGCCAGCATTACCGCAACGAAGGCAAGGCCCCGATCAACGCCCGCTATATCTTTCCGGGCTCGACACGCGCCGCCGTCAACGCGATGACAATGACGATCGGCGATCGGCGGCTGGTGGCGAAGATCAAAGAGAAACAGCAAGCGCGGCAGATCTTTGCGGCCGCGAAGGCCGCCGGCCAGACGGCCTCGCTGCTCAGCCAGCAGCGTCCCAACGTGTTCTCGATGGACGTCGCCAACATCGTCGCCGGCGATGATGTCGTGGTCGACATGGAGTACACCGAATTTCTCAATGCCAACGAGGGCGTGTACGAATTCATCTATCCGGGCGTGGTCGGTCCGCGCTACGGCGGGGATGCCGATCGCGCCGGGCCCGGCCAGGAGGTCGCGTGGATCTCGAACCCTTACTTGCGCAAGAGCAAGGGCAGCGCCTCCACCCAGGATATCGAGGTAGAGCTGGAATCGCCGATCGCCATTCACGATCTGCAGTCGCCCACTCACCAAATCATCACACGCTGGAATGGCACCAGTAACGCTGTGGTGCGCCTCAACGAGCCGCGCGAGACTGCCGGCAACCGTGACTACGTGCTGCGCTTCCGGTTGCAGGATAACGCCATCGTCTCGGGCATCACGCGCTTCAGTGCGGGTAATGACAACTACTTCATGCTGCTGGCCGAGCCGCCCAAGCGCGTGGCGCGGGCCGACTTGCCGCCGCGCGACTACGTGTTCATCCTTGATATCTCCGGGTCGATGGTGGGCTTTCCGCTCGATACCGGGAAATCGCTGATCGACAAATTGCTCGCAGGTCTCAACAGCAGTGACAGTTTCAATATCCTGTTCTTTGCTGGCGGCTCGCAGACCCTGAGCCCGGTCTCGCTCCCGGCCACGCCGGAGAACATCGCGCTGGCGCACGAGATGCTGACCCACATGTCCGGTGGTGGCGGTACCGAGCTGCTGCCAGCGTTGCAGCAGGCGCTGGCGATGCCAGTTTCGGCACGCACTTCGCGGAGCCTCGTGGTGATCACCGATGGCTACATCACTGCAGAGGGCAGCGCCTTCCGCCTGGTCGATGAGCATCTCGGTCACAACAACCTGTTCGCCTTCGGTATTGGCAGCGCAGTCAATCGCTTCCTGATCGAAGGCCTGGCGAAGGTGGGTCGCGCCGAGGCCTTCGTGGTCAGTAACGAGAACGACGCGGCCCGTGAGGCCGAGCGCTTTCGTAACTACATCTCGGCGCCGGTGCTAACCGACATAAAGGTGTCAGGGAACGGCGTGGAGCTGTACGACACCGAGCCCGCGGCGCAGCCGGACCTGCTGGCCGAGCGCCCGATACTGGTGCTGGGCAAATACCGCGGCGCCGGGAGCGATGCCAGCATCGAACTCTCAGGGTTCGCGGGCAGTGGCCCGAAGAGCTGGCGCTTCGCGCTCAATGACGCCGGCAAGGATCGCGCTCTGCCGCAGTTGTGGGCACGCAAGCGGCTCGAGCGCCTGTATGTGTTTCCCAATGCCGCCGAGTCGGCGCGCAATGAAATCCTGGGTCTCGGTATGAAGTACTCGCTGCTCACCAGTGCGACGTCCTTCATCGCCGTCGATGAGCTCGTGTCGAACCGCGGCGCGCCGGCGGCTGATGTCAAGCAGCCCCTGCCACTCCCGGGCGGTGTCCAGAACACTGCCGTCGGCGCACCGCTCCAGCCGGCGCCCGAGCCGGATGCCCTGCTGCTGACCTTGTTCGGTTCCCTGTTGCTGGCGCTGCGCGCATTGTTGCGCAGGTCGAGTGGTGTTTAATCCACTGACACACGCCCGGCGGCCGCTGATTTGGTGGCTGCCGGCCGTCGGCATCGCTGCAGCGCTGAAGTGGCACTTCAGCGCTGCAGATTCTTACGCAATGGGCTGGATGCTGCAGCCGCTATCGCTGTCATTGCGGTGGATCACGGGCTGGCATTTCCTGCGCACCGCCGCCGGCGACTGGGCCAGCGCTGATGCCGGCATCGTACTGGTGAAGGCCTGCGCGGGTATCAACTTCATGACGATGTCGTTCGTTGCCTGGTGTCTGACGCTGCAGCCACAATTGCAATTGCGATCGCAAACGCTGCGGCCCCCGTACACGTTGGTCCGCCCGCACTTCGCATTGCTCGATTTGTCTTTGCGATTGATCGCAGCGCTGCTGCTGGCCTGGCTCAGCGCGCTCGCCGTCAACAGCTTGCGCGTGATCGCTGTCGTAGCCTGGCAGCCCACGCTGCAGCGATGGCTGGCGACAGCCGCGGCGCATCGGCTCATCGGCCTGGTGATTTATCTTACTGCACTCACACTGCAACTGTTGCGCGGTGAGCGGCGGCGGCTGAGCAGGGCTGCTGTCGCCGGCGCACTGATCTACGGTGTGGTGATGATGCTGCTGCCGCTGTTGAGCGGCAATGCTGCAGCGAACCCGGCTCAGTATCGAGCGCACGCATGGGCGGTGCTGGCCGTGGCGCTGCCGTTGGCTGCCGCGGGAATGTTCGGCCCGTTGCTGTGCGCCGCACGGCGCGCCCGCGCCATGCGGCGCGCGGCGTGCGGGGTGTGGTGCGCGGGTACGGTGCGCGGCGTGACTCAGCCGATATGGAAAACGTTGAGCTTGTTGCCGTCTAGGTCGCGAAAGTAGCCAGCGTAAAAACCATCGCCGCGCGGCCCCGGTGCACCTTCGTCCTTGCCACCCAGCGTCATCGCCTTGCGATGCAGGGAGTCGACCTTGGCCTTGCTGTCGACCACCAGCGCCACCATCGAGCCGTTGCCGATGGTCGCGGGCTTCTGGTCGTGGGGCATGATTACGCCGAGCCCGGGCAGCTGCGGGTTTACGCTCCAGGCCACGAGTTTGTCGGTTTCCATCATGCGCTTGGCGCCCAGCTCTGCCAGCAGGGCATCGTAGAAGCCGGCGGCGCGTTGCAGATTGTTGGTCCCTAGTGTGACGTAGCCAATCATGGTCAGCTCCTTGTGGTGAGGGTCGGGGACAGGGCGGCATGCTGCACCTGCCGCCAGCGATCGTCAATTCGCACGCGCCGCTGACTGATTTGCCGCTGTTGCGCGGGGGCGTACACTAGCGCTGCCGCGCGGCCGCTGCTGCCAGCGGGCAACAAGGAGTCGCTGCTGTGAAACTCTATCTGCTCTGTTCCGCGCTGCTGGTGATCCTGTATTTCCTGCTATCCTTCAATGTCTCGTTGATGCGCGGCAAGACTGGAGTCGGCGTCGGCACCAACAACGAGCCCTCCGGCCGGCTCAACAAGGCGATCCGCGCACACGGCAACGCCTCCGAGTACCTGCCGCTGTTCGTGGCGCTGTTCCTGTATTTCAGTGCGGTGGGCGCCAGTCGCTGGGTGGCCTGGGTGGCGGTCGCGATCACGGTGTGCCGCTTTGCGCATGTGCTCGGCATGTACATGTCCAGGGATCTGCACCGCCCGCAGGTGTTTCGCTTCGTCGGTTCGCTGGGTACCTATGGCGGTGGACTGGCGCTGGGTGTGGCGCTGCTGTTGCGGTCCTGTTAGTGGCTCCGTTCGAATCGCCGGCGGCCCCGGCGATAGCAGCGATAGCCACCGCCGCGCCGCCGCCGCGTGCGGTGATTGGCTTCATCATGATGATGATGCTCATCGATGCGATGGGCATCGGCATCTCGGCACCCGTAGCGCCGCGACTGATCATGGAATTGACCGGCAGCCCGGTGGACGATGCCGCCGGGATGAGCGGGTGGCTGATGGCCGCGTACGCCGCGATGCAGTTCCTGTTTGCGCCGGTGCTCGGCAATCTCAGCGATCATTTCGGCCGACGTCCGGTGCTGCTGGTTTCGCTGGCCTCATTGGTGATCGACTATCTGATCATGGGCCTGGCGCCGACCATCGCCTGGCTGTTCGTGGGCCGCATATTGGCCGGATCGGCCGCCGCGACCTACCCGACGGCGAACGCGGTGATCGCCGATGTGATCCCGGGCGACGAGCGGGCGCGCTACTTCGGCATGCTGGGCGCCTCTTGGGGCGTAGGGTTCGTGCTGGGGCCGGCGCTCGGGGGCCTGCTGGGAGGCTATGGTTCGCGCGTGCCGTTCTTCGCGGCCGCGGCGCTGGTGTCGCTCAATCTGCTGCTGGGCCTGGTGGTGTTCCGCGAAACACTGGCGGCGCAGAACCGCCGGCCGTTTGCGCTCAAGCGCTCGCACATGCTGGCTGCACTGCGCGAGCTGCGGGTCTACCCGGTTGCGATGCTGTTGCTGGTGGTGGTGCTGCTGTACCAGATTGCGCACGATGTGCTGCCTGCGACCTGGACCTTCTACATGATCGAGCGTTTTCACTGGAGCCCGGGCCAAATCGGCCTGTCGCTGACGGCGGTGGGCGTTTGCACGGCGATCGTGCAAGGCGGGCTGGTCGGTCCGATCACGCGGCGGCTGGGCGAGGCGCGCAGCGTCTATCTGGGCCTGCTGGTCGGTGCGGTGTCGATGCTGGGCTATGCGCTCGCGCCAACGCCACTGTGGCTGCTGCTCGCCATCGCGGTCGGCGCCTTTTTCGGCCTGACAATGCCGGCGCTGCAGAGCGTGATGACGCGCAGCGTCGCCGCCAATGCCCAGGGCGAGCTGCAGGGCGCGATCGCCGGCATCGGCAGCCTGATCGCGATCGGCGCGCCGCTGGCGATGACGCAGCTGTTCCGCAACTTCGCCTCCGCGAACCCATCCTTCGGTTTGCACCTGCCGGGCGCAGCATTTATCGCCGGCGCGCTGGTGTTGCTGGTAGCAGTGGTATTCTTCAGGCGGGCCATCGAAAAATCGTGATGGAGGCAATCGCCATGCCGGAATCAAAAGCACCTTCGAACTGGATTCAGGAACATCTGAACCGCTACCTCGCCACCAACGGTGCCGACGGCTACCTATGGGATGCCAGCATTGGCGGCGGCAAAGGCATGGTGCCGACGCTGTTGCTGACCACCGTGGGCAACAGGTCCGGTCGCGTGCTGACGATGCCGCTGATCTTCGGCGAATCCGGAAAGGACTATGTGGTGGTCGCCTCGAAGGGCGGTGCGCCGACGCATCCAGCCTGGTATCTCAATCTGCAGGCGCAGCCCAAAGTCGCAGTGCAAGTGAAGGGCGATAAATTCGCGGCGCGTGCGCGCACCGCCACGGACGCGGAGCGCGCCAGCCTGTGGACGAAGATGGTGGGCATTTATGGTCCTTACGCGCAGTACCAGACCAAGACCGACCGGCAGATTCCGATCGTGGTGCTAACGCGCATGTGAAGCGCCGCAGGAGTGGCTGGCGCCAGGCTCAGGGTCAGTCAGGTTCAGGCCTTGGCCAGGGCCAGGCAGACCACGCCGGCGACGATGCACAGCGCACCGAGCATGCGGCTCCAGCCCACCTTTTCCTTCAACAGCTGGCTGCCGAAATAAGTGCCAACCAGCGTCGCCAGCTCGCGGGTCGGCGCCACGTGGCTGATGGGCGCCTTGGTCATCGCCCACAACACCAGCACGTAGCCTATGGTTCCGAACACCGCCACGACCAGCGCCGCGCTGCCATAGTCGCGGATTTCCTGGCGTATTGTTGCGGCCCGCCTCAGTGATCCCGGAGTCAGCACCAGCGCACGAAACAGATTGCCGCAGTAGTCCACCAGCAGCGGCGAAATCGCCAGGTACTTCACTGCCCAGCCGTCGTTCAGGGTGTAGGCGGCGATGCAGGCGCCCGTGAGCAGGCCCCATGAGATACCGGCACGCACCGGATGAGCGCGCGGACGCGTGAGTTCGGCGACCAGGCCGATGCCGACTACCACCAGCAAGACGCCGAGCAGCGACACCAGACCTGGGCGCTCACCCAGCAGCCAGGCCGCGCCGGCAAAAGACAGCAATGGTCCCGTGCCGCGCGCGATCGGATATACCAGCGAGAGGTCACCAGCGCGGTAGCCGGCCTGCAATGAGAGTGCGTAGGCCAGGTGCAGTACGCAGGTCGCGCCCAGCGCCAGCCACGGGCGCAGCCCCGGATGCCAGTGCGAGTTCAGGGCGATCATCAGCGCCGGCACGGTCCAGACTGTAACCGCAGCTACCGAGTACAGCCAAACGAAGTGCGTCGATCCGGCCGCCCGCTTCGCCACCAGGTTCCAGCTCGCATGCAGGCATGCGGCCAGCAATACCGCCAGCAGCGCGGTCAGCGGCACGGAGTGGTCCGGAGGTCAGAGCGCATCAAGCACGCAGTTTCGCATGCCCGGATCGACCGTGCGCTGATTCCATCGGCGGCGTAGCCCCGCAAGGCGCGGTCGCGATTTGCGTTTGATGGCAGATGCTGGGAGCATCCTGCAGGAACCGCCGCATCAGAAAACTAACGCGGCCCGGGGAGGCACTGTGAAACATTCAAGCGGAATCCGCGGCGCGTTGATTGCGCTGCTGCTCGCCGGCGTAGACGTCGGCACTGGCAGCCTGCTGGCTGACGACGCGGCGGCGCCGCTTTACCCGCAATATCCCAGCGAAACGCCGGAAAAATTCCAGCCGGCCACCGACAGCTACGATTACCGCCTGCGCGATCTGATGATTCCGATGCGCGACGGCGTAAAGCTGCACACGATTGTGCTCGTGCCCAGGGGCGCGACGCACGCCGGCATGTTGCTGACTCGTACACCCTATGAGGCCAAAGAGCTGATCGCTCACACCCACAGCGGGCATCTGGGACCCATGCTCGAAGGCTACGACAACGCCACCGATGTCATTCTCGAGGACGGCTACATCCGCGTGATGCAAGATGTGCGTGGCAAGTATGGCTCGGAAGGTGACTACATCATGAATCGCCCGGTTCATGGTCCGCAGAACCCGACACCGGTCGACGATTCCACTGACACCTACGACACGATCGACTGGCTGGTCAAGAACGTGCCGGAGAGCAACGGGAAGGTTGGAACGCTGGGTATCTCCTACGATGGCTTCGAGCCGCTGATGGCCTTGGTGAATCCGCATCCGGCGCTGAAAGTGTCCGTGCCGATGAACCCGATGGTCGATGGCTGGATGGGCGATGACTGGTTTCACAATGGCGCTTTTCGCCAGCAGAACGCACCATATGTTTACGAGCAGGTGGCGAGTCGCGATAACAGCATTAAGTGGTGGTCGAACTATCACGACGACTATGACCAGTATATGAAAGCGGGTTCTGCCGGCGAGCTGGGCCGCCTCTATGGAATGCAGCAGATTGGCTTCTGGAACAAGCTCGTGGCGCATCCCGACTACGACGCATTCTGGAGCGATCAGGCGGTCGACAAACTGCTGGCGACGCAGCCGCTCAGGGTGCCGGTGATGCTGGTGCACAGTTTGTGGGATGCCGAAGACAGTTACGGTGCCATGGCGGTGTATGCGGCGATCAAAACCAGGGACAAGAACGGTGACATGGTGCGGCTGGTGCTGGGTCCCTGGTATCACGGCCAGGAAATCGAGGATGCCAGCGCGCTCGGTAATCTGCGCTTTGGCAGCGACACGGGCCGCTATTTTCGCGAGTACGTGCTGCGGCCCTTCCTGGCGCAATACCTGAAAGATGGCGCGCCTGCGGCCGATGTCGCGCCGGTCACCGCCTTCGAGACCGGAACCAATGCGTGGCGCCGCCTCGATCGCTGGCCGCAGAGCTGCGAGCAGGGTTGCGCTCATGCCAGCCGCGCGCTGTACCTGCAGGCCGCAGGCAATCTGAGTTTTGACGCGCCCGCAACCACGGGTGCGTATTCGGAATTCATTTCAGACCCCGCGCATCCGGTGCCATTTCGCGCGCGGCCGATCCAGCAAATCGGCTATGCGCCTGGCCAGACTTGGCAGCAGTGGCTCACAGATGATCAGCGCGAAGCCTCGGGGCGCACGGATGTGCTCACGTTCACCTCGGTTGTACTCAGCAAACCGCTGAAGATCAGCGGGCAACCCGCGGTGCATCTGATGGCTTCGACCAGCGGCTCCGATAGCGATTGGGTGGTCAAGCTCATCGACGTCTATCCCGACGAGGTGCACGCGCGGCCGGAGATGGGCGGCTACCAGCTCGCCGTGGCTATGGATATTTTCCGCGGGCGCTATCGCGAGGGGTTTGTAACTTCAAAGGCCATCCAGGCCAACAAGCCACTGGCCTACGATTTCAGGCTGCCATCGAGCAATCATGTGTTTCTGCCCGGGCATCGCCTGATGGTACAAGTGCAGTCGAGCTGGTTCCCGCTGTACGACCGCAACCCGCAGACCTTCGTGCCGAATATCTTCTGGGCCAAGCCTGGCGACTACCGCAAGGCGACGCAGCGGGTCTATCACTTGGCCGGCATGGCTTCGTACATTTCGTTGCCGGTCATGGAGGACTAAGCTGGCTGCGCATCGTAGTAGCGCATGATGAGTCCATGGATCAAGACTGCGTAATCGTTGGTGCAAGCTTTGCCGGGCTCGCCTGCGCGACAGCGCTGGCGCGCGGCGGCGCTGCCGTTACTGTCGTCGAGCGCAAGGCCGACCCGGGTGAGAAGCTGCACACCACCGGAATTCTGGTGCGCGATGTGGTCGATCAGGTCTCCCTGCTGGACGGGCTGCCCCCAAGCCTGGTGCGCCGCGTGGAAGGCGTGCGGCTGTATGCGCCCAACCTGCGGCAGGTAGACCTGGAGGCACCCGGCTACTATTTTCTGGCGACCGATACGCCCGGCCTGTTGCGGTGGCTGGCGGAGCGCGCGGAGGCAGCCGGCGTGCGCATGCGCTGCAATACGCTGTACTCAGGTGTGCAGCGTGTGCAGGCGGGGTTTGATCTCGGCGCCGAGATCGGCACCGCGCGTTACCTGGTGGGTGCGGATGGTCCGCGCTCGAGCGTGGCGCGCACCCTGGGGCTGGGTCAATGCAAGCAGTTTCTTGCCGGCATCGAATACGAGTTTAAAGACTTTGCGTTATCCGAGCCCGATCGGCTGCATTGCTTCATCGATCGGCGCCTGATGCCGGGATACATTGGCTGGATGGTGCAGGGTGTGGGCGTGACGCAAGTGGGCATTGCGCGCCGGCAGCGGGCTGGAGACGGAGCCGCGCTCAAGCTGTCGATGGCGCGGTTCCTGATCAAGATCGCTGACATCCAGGACTTCCGGAATCTGGCACCCACCGATGTGCGGGCTGGATTGATTCCCTGTGGCGGTGTGGTGCGGCCCGCGACGACGCGCCGCGCGCTGCTGGTCGGCGACGCGGCGGGCATGGTATCCCCGGTCACCGCAGGCGGCATTCACAATGCGCTGAAGCATGGGCTGTTGGCCGGTCACGCGATTGCGGAATTTCTGTCGGGGCGAGCTCCCGACCCTGTAGAACATCTGGAGGCGACCTATCCACGCTATCGCCTGAAGCGGATGTTGCGTGTGCTGTTCGACCGCTTTCAGACCGACTGGGCGTTCAATCTGTTGCTCGCCACCCGACCGGTGCGTCAGGCCGCGAGCCTGGTGTACTTTCACCGGCGGAGCGTGGCAGACAGAAAGGTGGACGCGGTTAGTGACGCGCTTAAGCCGCGTCGTGAGTTTTAGAAGCGTCGCGTGACACCCGCACCGCCCAATAGCATCGACGAGCTCTACGGGCTGGAACCCGTGCTGGAACTGGATAGTGGCGCGGGCAGCGATGCGCTGGAAGATTTTATCGAGCTCGGCTGCCCCTATTGCGGGCAAGCGATCACAGTGCGTGTCGATGTAACTGCGGGCGATCAGTCATATATCGAAGATTGCCAGGTGTGCTGTCAGCCGATCACGCTGTCGATACACCTCACGGCCGCAGGGCAGCTCGGGGAAGTGCAGGCTGAACGGGGCGATAGTTAGCGAGGCTATAGTTAGCGATCAGTTCGCCTCCACGCGCGGCGGCATCAGCAGATACATCACCGGCGTAACCAGCCGCGCCAGCAGCGTGGAGGTGATCAGACCACCGATGATCACCCAGGCCATTGGCGAATAGATGCCGACGTTTTGCAGCGCCAGCGGCAGCAGGCCACCGATCGCGGTCAGCGAGGTCAGCAAAATCGGCAGGAAGCGCGTCTCGCCGGCGCGCTCGATGGCTTCGCCCAGCGCCACGCCCTGCGCGCGCAGCTGATTGGTGAAATCGACCAGCAGTATCGAGTTCTTGATCTCGATGCCGATCAGCGCCACGAAGCCGATGCTGGCGACGAAGGAAATATCGTTGCCGGTCAGCAGCAGCATCGCCAGGCCCCCCGTCACGCCCAGCGGCACCACGGTGAGCACGATCAGCGTAGCCTTGAAGCTGCCGAACTCGAGCACCAAAATCGCGAAGATGCCGAACAGTGCGACGATGATCGCGGTGCCGATGCCGGCAAAGGATTCGGAGCTCGATTCTGCCTCGCCGCCCAGCACGAAAGAGTAGCCGCGCGGCCAGTCTATCGCCTTGAGGCGCTGCACCACGGCCCGCGTCACCCGGCCGGTATTCTCGCCGGGCAGCACGTCGGCATCGATGGTGATCGCGCGCGAGCGGTTGAAGCGCTGGATGATCGTAGGTGCCGGCTCGAACACCGGGATCGCCAGTTGCGTGAGTGGCAGCAGCACGCCGTTGCGATTGGCGACCCGCATCTGATCGAGCGCGCCCAGGTCGGCGCGCGCCGCCACCGGCGTGCGCACCACCATCGCGTACTGCTCGCCATCCGGAGCCTTGAAATTCCCGGCAGGCAGCCCGCCCACCGCCAGTCGTGCGGCGCGATCAATCTCCGCGGTGGCGACGCCCAGCAATCCGGCCTGCTGCGAATCGATCTGTAACCGGAGGTTGGTGCGCGGCACGCGCAGCGGATTGCTGACATCGCGCGTGCCGGGCGTGTCCTTGATCAGTTGCTGGATGCGGCGCGCCAGGCTGTCGAGCGTGCCCAGATCTTCGCCCAGGATGCGCACCGCGATCGGCGCGGTGATCGGCTGACCCTGCACGAATTCCTTGACGTAGATATGCGCGGCGGGATACTGCGCAAAATCCGCGCGCAGGTTTTCATACAGGCGCGGCGTGGCACGCGTGTCGTAGCGTTCGAGCTGCACGAACAGCTCGGCATAATTGGCCGCGTCATTGCGGACAATGTGGTTGTAGTAGATCTGCGGATTGCCGTGGCCGAGATTCGCAAAGTAGCCGCGCACACCGGGCGTGCGCGCCAGGCGCGCTTCTACGAACTGCAGCGCGCGATCGGTGGCGGCGAAGCTGCTGCCGTTCGGCAGATCGACGCTGATCAGGAACTGCGGCGTATCGGCCTTGGGAAACAGGCTGCTGCCGAGTACCTGCGTCAGGCCGAGAGACAGCAGCAGCGAGCCGCCGATAGCCACCGCGGCCGTGGCGCGCGGACGCTGCAGGCAGTAGTGCAGCGCCGGGCGGTAGTAGCGATGGATTACGCCCATTACCTGCTCGAGCAGGCGGTTGTGCTGTGGCGCTGTCTCCGGCGGCAACAGCCGGCTGGCCAGAAACGGAATGATGAACAGCGCGATCAGCAGCGAGCCGACGATCGTCGCCACCACCGCCGTGGGCAGCACGCGGATAAACTTACCGGCATTGCCTGGCAGCGCCAGCAACGGCAGGAAGGCGAAGATCAGCGTCGCGGTGCATCCCAGGATCGCATTGAAGATCTGCTGTGTGCCGCTGAGCGCGGCCTGCAGCCGGGTTGCGCCTTCACGCAGGTGGCGGGCGATGTTCTCGACCACCACGATCGAGTCGTCCACCAGCAGGCCGAGTGCCACCACGAAGCCGGCGATCGAGATCTGGTTGAGCGAGTAGCCGATGAAATACAGCACCGCGATGCCAAAAGCCAGCGACAGCGGCAGCGAGATCATCACGATGCCGCCGGCCCGCAGACCCAGCGGCAGCAACGTCAGCGCCACCAGCGCCACGGCGATAGAAAAATCGACGTACAGCCGATTGAGGCGATGGCTGACGTTGCGCGCCTGCTCGAAGCCGCGCTCCAGACGTATGTTCTTGGGTAGCGTCTGCTGGTAGCGATCCAGCGCCCCATCGACATCCTGCTGCACGCGCGGATTGTTGTAGCCATCCTTCTGGTTGGCAGTGACGAACAGTGCCCGCTTGCCGTTGTAGCGGCCAACGTAGCTGAGCGTGGAGCTGTCCCAGCTTACTTCGGCAATATCGCGCACCCGCACGATGCGGCCGGCGACGCCGCCGATCACGGTATCGCGCACCTGATCGAGCGTGGTGTAGCCGGTGGAAGTTTTGAGGCTGAAGCTGCGGTTGCCGACATCCACGTAGCCCGCGGGCATGTTGGAGTTCTCGCTCTGCAGTGCCTGCAGCAGCTGGCCCGGCGTGGTGTGCATCTGGCCCATGCGCGCCAGATCGACGGCGATGCGCAGTTCGCGCCGCGGGTAAGCCCAGCTCTCGGCGGTACGGATGCCGGGTACGGCCTTGAGCGTATCCTTCAGCGCGCGCGCGGCATCTTCGAGCTGCGCGTACGAGGCGCTCTCAGAAACCAGCGCGAGCTGCAGGATATTGACCTGCGCCGGGCTGACTTTCTTGATCTCCAGCGAGGCAAGTTCAGCAGGTAGCGTGGGGCGCAGCGCAGTCACTTCGCGCTGCATCTCGTCGTATTTCTTTTCCGGGTCGGTGGAGGCCTCGAACTCCACGGCGACGAAGGCGACGCCGTCGACCAGCGTGGTCTCGAGCTTGTGCACGCCATCGAGCTCGGCGATGCGATCCTCGATCGGCTTGGCCACCAGGCGCTCCATGTCCTGCGGGTCGGCGCCCGGCCAGATTGCCGTAACAAAGAAAGCCGCAAACTTGATGTGCGGGTCTTCCTCGCGCGGAATCTGCTGGAAGGTGTAAAGACCCAGCACCGCCAGGCACAGGAAGGCCACCAGCGTGAACTGGTGACGGCGTATCGGCAGTTCGAGCAGTTTCATCGGGGCTCAGCGTGCCGCAACCACGACGTGCTCGTTGTCGTCGAGAAACGGCGCGCCATCGGTGATCACGGTCTCGCCGCTCTTCACACCGGTGCGCACGGCGATCTGCGTGCCATCGATGAAAGCGATGTCGATATCGCGACGATGCGCATGACTATCCTGCAGCACGAATACCGAGCCGTGCTGGGCCGAGGCGGTCACCAGCGCACCAGCGGGTATGCGCGCCAGGCTGGCGCCACTCCCGGGCTGGAGTCTGGCAGTCGCCACCATGCCGCTGGCTACACGCAGAGCGGAGGGGAGCACCTTGATTTCCACCGGAAACAGGCCGGTAGCGGGGTCGGCGGCACGGCTCAGCAAGCTGACTTCGCCGTGCAGCTGCTGATCGGGTGCGGCATCGAGCACTACGCTCGCCGCCAGCCCCATGCGCAACGCGAGCAACTCACGATCCGACACCGCGGCGCGCAGGATGTAGCCGCGCGTGCCGGAGCTCACGGTCAGCACCGGCTGACCGGCCGCCACCAATTCGTGCACATTGGCCAGGCGGTACAGCACCACGCCGTCGCTGAGCGCGGTGATGCGCGCGTGGCCGCGATTAAACTGCACGCTGCGCAGCTGCGCACTGGCAACATCGTGCTGTGTGCGCAGGTTCTGCAGTTGCTCCAAACTGATGACTTCATCGTGATACAGCTGCTCGCCGCGCTGCTGGTCGCGCGCCGCCTTGGCCTCGAGCTCCTGGGCCGACTGAAGCTGCGCGTCAATTTCGGCCGGTTCGATCTCGGCCAGCAGCTGGCCGGCGTGCACGCTGTCACCGGCATCGACCGCGATGCGCGCGATCACACCCGCCACCTTGAACGAGAGGCGCGCTTCATCGCGGCTGGCGATCACGCCATGCAGTGATATGGCCGGTAGATCAGCACCGACGCTCACGATCGTGGTGCCCACCGACGTCGGCGTGCGCTCGACAGGTGGCGTGGCCTTGCCACTGCAGGCTGCGAGCAGGAGCAGGCAGGGCAGCAGTGCCGCAGCAGGCAGCCGCAGCGACGGAGCGGGCAGGGGCGCGGTCATGGCGTATCTCCACGGGCATAGTCGAATTCGAACTGGCGCTGCAGCAGTGCGCAGCGGGTCTGGTCTTCATTAAGCTCGGCGCTGGTCAGCGCGCTGCGGGCGTCGAGGAATTCTAGCGTGCTGGCCACGCCAGCATCGCGCCGGCGGCTGGCAATCGCAAAGGCCGCGCGCGCTGCGGCGCTGCGCGCCTGCGCGGTGGCCAGTGAGTCTGCTGCTGTGCGCAGGTTGTCATAGGACTGGCGCACCTCGAGTTCGACGCGCGTCGCGGCCAGTTGCTGCTGATTGCGCAGCTGTGCGCCAGAGAGTCGCGCCTGCGAGACTGCGGCGGCGCGCGCGCCGCCGTCGAACAATGTCCAGCTCGCCACCAGCGAGGCGGTGGAGAAGTTGTAGTTGCGCCCCAGACCGTAATCGCTCCCCTGCGTCCCGGCATCCACGCCCAGGGAAATGTTGGGCTTGCGCGCCGCGCGCGCCACACGCAGCTGCGCATCGGCGGCATTGCCCGCCGCTTCGAGCCGGCGCAGTTCGGGGCGGCTCAGCAATGCCATGTGGGTTGCCGCCTCGAGTTCAGCGGGCGCCGTCGCCGGCGCGGTTGCGGCGCTGGTCGCACCAGCAACGCCGAGATCGGCATTTTCCAGTGGCGTATCCAGCGGGCGATTGAGCAGAAAGTTCACGTAGCTGCGCGCCTGCGTGGCGGCGTTTGCGCTCTCACCCTGCTGTTGCTGCACGGCCAGCAGCTCGGCCTGTGCGCGCAGTACGGTGTCATGTGTACCCTTGCCGCTGGCATAGAGCGCCTGGTTGACGCGCAGGTTTTCGGTCAGCAGCGCTGCGCTGGCGGCGATGATCTGGTTGCCGTGGCGCGCGCGCAGCCAGTCCAGATAGGCCACGGCGACGTCGCGGCGCAATTGCCGCGTGAAGGCCTGCTGCCCATAGCCCGCAGCGCTGGCATTGGCGCTTGCAGCGGCGACGGCAGCAGGAATCGCCGGCGCGTACAGGGGCTGGCGCAACGTGATGCGGGTGTCTTGTTCGCGCGGCAACTGCAGCGGAAAGGATTCATCGCCCAGCATCGGGAAACGCGGTGTGCCGCCGTTGGCGACCAGCAGTTCGTTCAGCGTCTGGTAGGCCGGGTTGAGCAGCTGGCCGGTTGGCACGGTGATTTCCCGGCCGCCATCGGCGCGGGTGTAGCGCGCATTGACACCGAGCTCCGGATAGAAACGCGCACGCGCGGCGTCGAGCGCGGCCAGGCTCTTTTGCGCTTCCAGCGACTGGTTGGCCAGCACCAGGTTGGAGGCGAGGCCGATGCGCACGTATTCGTCGATTACGGTGCCGACTGCGCGGCCGCTGGTGGGCGCCGGCGCAGTTTCTACAGTCGCGGCGGCGCTGACACCCGGCGGCGCAACAGATTCGGCAGCGTTGGCCACCGAAGTCGCAGCGAGGGTCGCAACGCCAGCCAGGGCAATCAGCAGCTGTTCAATGATTATACGCATGTCAACTTCAGACCAAAAAAACTCAGTGACGCGCCGGACTCAGGCCGTCGGCGGCAATCTTCAATGCCTGGTCGACCAGCGCCTTCGAATTCAGGCCATATTCGCCCAGCAGCCCGCCTTTGGTGCTGATCAGCTGGATGGTGCCGTGCATGAAAGCCCACAAGGTCATCGCAATCGCGATTGGCGTGCCGGCGCTGGTGGCGATGCTGCCGTCGCGCTGACCCGCCTCGATCACCGCAAACATCGTCTGATGCACTTTTTCGCCGGCCGCGAAACAGGCTGCCACGTTGCCGGTGCCCGGTTCGCTCCCGGCCTCATGGGCCTGAAAGCTGGCTAGCGCCGCGAAATGCACGGGAAATTCGGCTGCAAACGCTACATAGGCGCGGCCGATGGCAGTAATCTTCTGCAAGCCGGTGCCGCGCCGCGCGGCGGCCGCCTCGAAGCGGCTCTGCAACAGCGCGAGCGCGCGCTCGCACAGGCCGAAGTGCAGATCGTCCCGGTCCTGGAAATAGACATACAGCAGTGCGCGCGAAATGCGGGCGCGGCGCGCCACCTGGTCCATGGTCAGGGCGTCAAATCCCTCGATGGCCGCCACCGATTCGGCGGCATCGAGTATTTCCCCGCGCCGGCGATCCTTCTCTTCCTGGCGTCGTTCAGCGATATAGTTCATGGACAAATGCTAACGAGGCATTGACACAATGTCAATAACTGTACAGATGACCATTGCCATGTGCCTGGCAGGGGCAGTCGCGCCGACGGGGTTGGCCTACGGGACGGCGCAGGCCTGGCATGCCGTGGATGACGAGGGCCACAGCATCACGATGGCGCATCCCGCGCTGCGCATCGTGGCGCTCTCGCCCGGCGCGACCGCAATGTTGTTCGCCGCAGGCGGGGGCGATCGCATCGTCGGCACCGCGCATTTCTCGGTCGAACCTGCTGCAGCCGAGCGCATCGCGCGTATCGGTGATGCGCACGGCTTTGATCTCGAGCGCATCGTCGCGCTACATCCTGACGTGGTGGTGGCCTGGAGTGGCGGCGCCTCGGCGGCACAGCTCGCGCCGCTGGAGCGGGCTGGGCTCGTGGTCTACCGGCATCGGGTGGTGCGGCTCGGCGATGTGGCACCGTCCATCGAGCGGCTCGGCGCGTTGCTGGGTACGCAGGAAATTGCACACGCCGCGGCTGCCGCGCTGCAGGCGCGCATCGAGACCTTGCGGGCGCAGCATCGCAATAGCGCGCCGCCGCGGGTACTGATCCAGGTATGGGGCCGGCCGGTGTATACGGTCGGGGGGGCGCAGCTGATTTCCGACGCCGTGGAAGTGTGCGGCTATCGTAACCTGTTTGGTGACCTCAGCGACCCGGCACCCGCGGTGGCGCTGGAGGCCATCGCGGCGCGCGATCCCGACGCGATCCTGGCTCTGGCCGCCGATAACGACATGGCGCGCGACTGGCTGCAGAGCTGGCGCGCACTACCGTCGCTGCGCGCGGTGCAGCGCGGCGCGCTGCTATCCTTCGTGGACGCACGCCTCAGCCGGTTGGGCCCGCAAGTGGTCGATGCCACCGAGGATCTGTGCCGCGTGCTCTCGGCCGGGCGCAAGTAACTATCGGCGGCGCCGCCCAGCGCGTGCAGGCTCGAGGTGCCGCTCTGGCGGCGCAGCCACGCCACCAGTTCATTGAGCGCCAGCGTGACGATGAAAATGTGCTCGGCATCGCCGGGGTGCGCGATCGATACGATGCGGATGCGCAGTTTGCCATCGCTGGTGTAGAGCAGGCGCTGCGCGTCGAGCGGCTCAAAGCCAGGTTTCGGGATCGCCTGGATCAGGTCGGCAAGATCGAGATCAGTGCCCGCAATGCCGCGACGATGCCGCCGATCTGCTCGCGCAATGCCGTGGCATCGGCGAGCACCGCATCGCCCGGGTGTTTCAGCGATCGCAGCACCGAGAGAGCAAGGGCGGTGCTGATTTCGGGAAAGTCAGCAGCAGCTCGGCAATATCGGCCTTGGGAACGATGCCGATCGCCGGTATGCCATCGAGCGCAGCCTCCTCGAGCAGCAGGGGCTCCGGATGCGTCTTGCCGCTGGCGGCGTCCACCTCGTGGCCCACTATAGAACACACCGAGTCGCTCGTAGTCGTTGCTCAAGGCGGGAGTCCGTGCGCGCCGCGGATTGTGCGGGTGGCCGGGCAAGCTAAGGGCTGCGGTGCGCGCGCACAAGGGGCGCAATTGTGGCTATTGACGCCCCCGGCCGCCCATGGCCATACTCGCCCGGTATGCAGTCCCATGCCCAATCCGCCTCGATCCGCCGGTGGTGGACCTGCTCCTGAACCGGAGTGGGCCCTGGGCGCTGTTTCTTACCGAACCCGATTTCAACGCTGACCAGAACCCTCTCCGGAATAAAATCCGGATCGGGTCCGTTTGCTTATGAAAGCACCATTCGACATCGCAGGTGATCTGGATACGCCGGTTTCGGCGTACGCCCGGCTGCGCGAGTTCAAGCCGCGCTTCCTGCTCGAGAGCGTCGAGGGAGGCGAGCGGCTGGGCCGCTATTCGTTCATAGGATTCGGTGACGCCTTCGAAGTGCGGCTCGATGAGCAGGGTTTCCAGATCGGGACGCAGCTACTGCCGGTGCCGCGCAATGCCGGCGAATTGCTGGACGGGCTGCGCACGGCGCTGCGCCAGGCGCCGCGACCGTTGCCGGAGATCGGCTCGGTGCCGCTGGCCGGCGGACTGGTGGGCTACACGGCCTACGATGTGGTGCGCTATTTCGAGCGCCTGCCGGTGCAGGCTGCGCGGCTGCCCAACGCACCGCCACTGCTGCACTACGTCGCGCCGCGCTCGATGCTGGTGTTCGATCATCTCACCCGTGCGATCGCGCTGCTGCATGACGGCAGCGATGCCGATCGCGCCGCGCTGCGACGCGCCGTAATCGCTGCACTGCGCGGACCGATGCCGGCGGCGCGCAGCGGCACCAGTAGCTATGCCCCACCGATCGCTGCGCTCTCGCGTGCGCAGTACCTCGAAGCTGTGCGGCGCGCGCAGGAATACATCGCTGCCGGCGATGTCTATCAGCTGGTGCTGTCCAGCCGTTTCTCCGGCCGTCACGATCTCGACCCCTTCCAGGCCTATCGTGCGCTGCGGCTGGTGAATCCCTCGCCCTATATGTTCTATTGCGAACTCGGTGAGCTCACGGTGGTGGGTTCATCGCCCGAAGCGTTGGTGAAACTCAAGGCGGGTGCGGCAGAGCTGCGGCCCATTGCCGGCACACGGCCGCGCGCAGCCGACGCGCTGCGCGATGAGCGCAACGCCGCCGAACTGCTGGCCGATCCGAAGGAAAACGCCGAGCACGTGATGCTGGTCGATCTGGCGCGCAACGATTTGGGGCGCGTAGCGGTGGCGGGCAGCGTCCATGTCGAACCCTATCGCGCCATTGAGCGCTATAGTCATGTGATGCATATCGTCAGCGGCGTGCACGGACGCCTGGCCGCCGGCCGTGATGCCTTCGAGCTGTTCGCCGCGGCGTTTCCGGCCGGCACGCTGGTCGGCGCGCCAAAAGTACGCGCCATGGAAATCATCGAGGAGCTCGAACCCGTGCGACGTGGTCTCTATGGCGGCACCGTGGGTTATTTCGGCGCACGCGGCGACATGGACCAGGCGATCACGATCCGCTCGCTGGTGTTCCACGGCGATGAATACAGTTACCAGGCGGGTGCCGGCATCGTTGCCGACAGCGTGCCCGAAGCCGAGCATGACGAAGTGCTCGCCAAGAGCGGCTCAGCGGTGCAGGCGCTGCAACTCGCAGAGGCAGGCTTATGAGCCCGCGCCTGCTGCTGATCGACAACTACGATTCCTTCACCTACAACCTGGTGCAGGCCTTCATGATCCTGGGCGCGGAGGTGCTGGTGTATCGCAACGATGCGCTCGAGCCTGCGCAGGCTGAGGCGCTGGCGCCGACTCACCTGTGCATTTCGCCCGGGCCTGGCACACCGCAACAGGCCGGCGTGTCGATCGCGATGATCA
>JAYUZE010000052.1:0-3704 GCA_043752035.1 Gammaproteobacteria bacterium | reverse complement strand
ATCGAGGAGGCCAGTGCCCTGGAAGGCGCCGCTGGCACACTGGCCGCCGGCTGGGAGCCGGAGCTGCGCCTTGCGGTGGAGATCATTTTTCCAACCTGGTTGCTGCTGCAATGTTTCGCGGCCTTTGGCGCCGAACGGCCGCAAACGCGCATTGAGCTTTACGAAAGCGTGCTCAGCGGCACCGAAGAAGCGCTGTTACAGCGTCGGGTCGATCTGGCGATCTGCTCGCGCGTGCCGCAGGGATTCATGGGCGATCAGCTGATGCGGCTACGCTTTGTGGCCGCCGCACATCCCGACCACGCGCTGCATCAGCTCGGGCGCGAGCTGACGATGCAGGACTTGCGCGAACATCGACATCTGATCATTCGCGATACTGGCAGCCAGCGCCAGAGCGGTAGTTGGCTCGGCGCGGAGCAGAGCTGGACTGTGAGCCAAAAGGCGACCTCGATCCGCGCGGCAGTGATGGGCCTGGGTTTTGCGTGGTATGCACAGGACACGGTGCGCGGCGAACTGGAGCGTGGCGAGCTCAAGGCGCTGCCTCTGCGCGAGGGCGCTGAGCGCTGGGGCGATCTGAACCTGGTGTATGCCGATCGCGACTACGCCGGGCCGGGTGCGCTGCGATTGGCCGCCATTATCCGCGAGCACGTGGCTGCGCAGTGCCGCAGCATGCCGGGCGCTTGCGGTTTGACATAGCTACGGCCGCGGTGCCGAAAAGTGCATCGCTTGCGCCACTGTGAGAAATGATGCCTAGGCGCTCTCGCGTCACGGGAGTATTCTGGATGCAGCGAATGCGCGGGGCAGTGCTTGGAAAAAGAGAGCGTCGAATTCGGCTCTGAGGGCGAGCAGCGTACTGAATCCACCGAAGTCAGTGCCGGCCTGCACGCCGTTGCGCTGGCCACTGCTGTCGGCCTCGCCGCCTGCGGCGGCGGCGGGGGCGATGCCGGCGGCCCACCGCCACCGCCGCCGGTCACAATCAGCGACGTCGAGGCCGCGCGCTTTCTGCAGCAGGCGCAGTTCGCTGCGACCGACGCTGACATCGCGACGCTCAAGACGCAGGGCTATGCCAACTGGCTGAACAGTCAGTACGGCGCCATTCTCGGCCAGACCGGCGTCGCCTGGCTCAATGCGCGCGGACACAATTCCATCACCGCCGAACAGCGCTACTTCTGGCAGCAGTTTGGCGATTTCATGATCTGGAATCAGCTGCTGACCGGCCCCGACCAGATGCGCAAGCGTGTGGCGCTGGCGCTGTCCGAATATTTCGTCGTCTCGTTGACACCGATCGACGGCTTCTATCCGCCGTACATGATCGCTGCGTACTGGGATCTGCTGACTGCGAATGCCTTCGGCAGCTTTCGCGCGCTGCTCGAAAAGATCACCCTGAATGCGGCGATGGGTTTGTATCTCAATACGCGCGGCAACCTGAAAGAAGATCAGGTCAGCGGCCGCCAGCCCGATGAGAACTACGCGCGCGAGGTGATGCAGCTATTCACGATCGGACTCTATGAGCTCAATCTCGATGGGACGCCGAAAACCGCTGCGGGCGGCCTGCCAATTGAAACCTATGTACAGGACGACGTGTCGAATCTGGCGCGCGTGTTCACGGGTTACAACTACGACTATACGCACGTGACTTTCAACACTGTGACCTGGGTCAACTACCAGATTCCCAGCACACAGTTCACGACCGATCCGATGAGCTTCAACCCCGCCGATCATTCGAATCTCGCGGCCACCTTTCTCGGCACTACGATCGCTGCCAATACCGCTGGACCCGAGGCGCTGCGCCTGGCGCTCGATGCGCTGTTCAATCATCCGAATGTGGGCCCATTCTTCGGGCGGCAGATGATCCAGCGCCTGGTGACCAGTAATCCTTCCCCGGCCTACGTGCAGCGCGTCGCCAGCGCCTTCAACAACGATGGCGGCGGTGTGCGCGGCAACCTGAGCGCGGTCTGGACCGCGATATTGACCGACCCCGAGGCGCGCGCCGCGCCCAGCGCGAATGCGCCGCTGACCGGGAAATTGCGCGAGCCGATGGTGCGACTGGTGCAATGGGCGCGCACCGTCGGTATGCGCTCTACCAGCGGTGCCTTCGAGATTTACGATCTTTCTTCGAGCGCCAATGGACTAGGGCAGAGTGCGCTGCGCTCACCCTCGGTATTCAATTTCTTCCGACCGGGTTACGTGCCGCCCAATACGGCGTTGGCCACCAATAACAAGGAAGCACCCGAGTTCCAGTTGCTGAATGAGACCACGACTGCGGGCTATATCAATTTTCTGGAATGGATGGTGCGCTGGGGCTACGGCGATGTGCAGCCGGCTTACACTGCACTGCTGCCGATCGCCCACGACGTGCCGGCGGTGATCACCTGGCTCAATCTCAGGTTGTGTGCGAATCAGCTCTCGGGCAATTCGATCTCGACCATGCAGGGCGCGCTCGGGCCGCTGGGCATCACCGCTACCAGCGCCGACGATGCCAAGCTCAATCTGTTGGCCTCGGCCTGCCTGATGATCCTGAGTTGTCCTGAATACCTGGTACAAAAATAGCAATGAGCACGCGCCCACCCAATCTCTGGACCCGGCGGCTGCTGCTGGAGCGCGCTGTGCAGCTCGGCGCGATGGGCGCGGCCTGGCCGCTGGCGGTCAATCTGGCCGCGATCGGCGAAGCCGCAGCATTTGATGCCACGGACTACAAGGCGCTGGTGTGCGTGTTCCTGTACGGCGGCAATGACTACGGCAATACGGTCATTCCCTACGACCTGACGAACTACGATCAGTACAGCGCGATCCGTGGTGGTGGTGCGGGGCGCACGCGCGGTGGCATCGCTTACGGGCACGATGAGCTGACCGCCACGTCATTGAATCCGCTCGGCGGCCAGACCCTGACCGATGGGCTGCAGTACGCGCTTACGCCAGAGCTCGTCGGTTTCAAATCGCTGTTCGATGCCGGCAAGCTCGCCGTGCAGCTCAACGTCGGCCCGCTGATCGTGCCCGTGACCCGCGCCCAGTATGAAGGCTCAAATCGCGCGCTCTATCCGCTGCCGCCGAAACTGTTTTCGCACAATGACCAGCAATCGGTGTGGCAGGCGCTCGGCAGTGAAGGTTCGACTGTCGGCTGGGGAGGGCGCATGGGCGACCTCGCGATGTCGGGCAATGGCAACGCGCTGCTCACGTGCATTTCCGCCGCCGGCAACGCGGTGTTTGTCGCCGGCCGCAATGCGCTGCAATACCAGATCAGTCCGGATGGCGCGATCAAGGTCAATGCGCTGCAGGCTTCGCCGTATGGGCTGGCTAGCGTGCGCGATGCGCTTGCGTCCCTGATCACACAGACCAGCGCGCAATCGCTCGAAAACGAATACGCGGTGGTCACGCGCCGCTCGATCCAGCTCGAGGGCGGAGTGAATGCGGCCTTGGCCGGCGTCAACCTCAACACGGTGTTTGATACCACCAACCCGCTCGCCACGCAGATGCGGATCGTGGCGCGTTTGATTGGCGCGCGCGCGGCGCTGGGGGTGAAGCGTCAGGTGTTCTTCGTGTCACTCGGTGGTTTCGACAATCACGATTTCCTGATGCAGAACCATCCGGGCCTGATGACGCAGGTGAATGATGCGATGAGCGCCTTATACCAGGCCACGGTAGAGCTGGGCGTAGGCAACAATGTCACCGCGTTCACGGCCTCTGATTTCGGACGCACGCTGACATCG
>JAYUZE010000051.1:0-35554 GCA_043752035.1 Gammaproteobacteria bacterium | reverse complement strand
GAAAACGTCGTTTGCTTCATCAGGTTACAGACCTCACCGATCATGTTTACTGCTCACATTATCGGTCATTCCATAGACCCTGTGCAGAGCTTCCCTAGGTCACAAAACGGCGTCGACACCCTGCTACCGCCGCGCTGGCATTAGATCATTCCGGGCCCATACTGCAGGTCGCGGCACCAGGAGCGGGCTACTTGCCGCTGCTGTAACGCAACTCCAACCGGTAGCTGGTGCCGAAATTACTGTAATTGTAGATATTGAATGGCTGAGCGGTAGTGCCCGGATAGGTGTGATCAGTCGGCGGCATCGTGTTGAACAGGTTAACGACCGTGCCGGTCAGTTCCGCGTGCGGAGTCAGCTTGTAGCCCACCTCCAGGTTGGCCAGCGTCTGGGGTGGCAGGTCCGCGGCGCCCGGCGTTGCATAGCCTTCGATGTACGACGTGGCGAGGTAGTTTGGCGATTTGCCTACGCGGTTCGCGTACAGGGTCGAACTCCATTTGCCGCGTTCCCAGGTGACCGACGCGTTGACCTTGGTCTTGAAATCCGTGCCATTCGGGAAATTGTACGGGTAGTTCAGCAGGTCGAGCACCGCATCGGTGGGGAATTGCTGCAGTTCATGCTTGAGCACATCCGTCCAGGAAGCTTCGAACCGGAAGATGCCGAGCCGATTCGTATTCAGCGTGTAGTGGCCCGATAGTGCCAGCACCTCGAGCGTCTCGCGTGAGACATTGTGCTTGGGAGTGTCGACCTGGGTGATGTTGCCGAGCGCGTCGCGTATCACCTCGCTGAGCGCCTGCAGGCAGGTCGGGGAGTTGGCGGCGAGCCGCCCGAACCGGCAGTCGTCTTCGTCACGCAACACCTGGTCTACGGACTTCGTAGCTACCTCGTTATTGATTTTCCAGTGCAGCAGGTCGGCGTCGAAGCTCAACCTGGTCGCTGCGCGCCAGGTCGCGCCCGCGCTCCACACGTCGGCGTCCACGGGCTTGAGCGCGGTATTGCCGCCGGTAACGCCGAAGACCGAGCCACTCGCCGGAATCGCGCAGGCGTTGACCGGGATGTTATTGGTTTCGCAGGTATAGTAATCGGTGGCACCGGTATAGAAGCCGCTGCTCCCCTGGAACTCGTCCGAGAGCGTCGGCGCCTTGAACGCCGTGCCAAAACGTGCCCGCAACGAGAGTGAGGGCACGATTTCATAGTTCGCGCCCAACATGTAGGTCGCTTTGTTGAAATGCTGACTCGCCAGCACGTAGTCGTCGTAGCGCGCAGAGAGGTCCAGCGTCAGCTTTTTGAATACCGGCAGTTGCAGTTGGGAGGTCAGCGCATAGCGGTTTCGCGCGCCGAAGGACGCACCGGATGAGGTGAAGCCGAAGAAATCATTGGTCGCGAAGCCGGTGTCCGGGACATAGGTCCACAACTGGTGGCCGCCCTCGGCGACCAGCGCCAGACCCGCATCGCCGCCAGGCAGGGTGAACAGCTTGCCGTTCGTGAGCTGCGCGCGCAGCACGGAGTCCTGGGTGCGTGAATGATTCACGAACTGGCCGCTGATGCTGGCGAATTGCTGCGGCGTGATCGGATGATAGAAGGCAGGGTAGTTGGGCTGAAAGACCTCGGCGCCTACGTTCGGATCGTATCCCCCGTCGGTGCCGAAAATCGGCGCAAATAGGTTGAGTGCCGGCTGCGTGAGCTGCGTGAAGGTGTGCTCGATCAACTTCTGGCTGTTGAAGGCCATACCGACGTCGTAATTCCAGCCGCCGCCGCCGCGAGCACCCTTTATTCCGAGGGTGAAGCGCACCCCATCCGTCGTCGTATCGCTCAGCGTGGAATTGAGGTTGCCGATCTCCTCGGGTGAGAAGAGGTGCTGCAGGTTCATGTAATCCTGCAAGTTCGGATCCCAGTAATATGAGTACTTGCTCGTCACCAACGTGGTGCTGTAGTAGCCACCGCCAGCGCTGAAGGTTGTAACGTCATGGCTCAGCAGCATGTCCGCGTAAGCCTCGGACTTCTGGCCCATCGGCATGGTGGCGCGCAGATAGCCCTGCTCGCTGGTGTCGCCGTTGTTGATCGTGTAATAGCCAGACTTGAAGGTACCGCAGTAGTTGCCGTGGCCAGCGCGGAACCGATAGGCAATCGAGCCACCAAAGCCCGCGGTCACGTTGGCGCACTGCGCCGGATCCTCGAAGTAGTAGTTGAGCGAGCCGTCGCCGGCCGGGCTGCGGCCGAAGAATCCGGTAATCAGGTAGTCGCGCTCGGCGGTCGCCGGAGTGGTGCCCTGGTCGTAGTACTTGTCGGTCAGTGGCCGCTGGTAACCCCAGATGGGGTCAGTGCGATCATATTGTGCACCCAGCAGTACCGACACCCGGCCGACATCGAAGCTGTTGGCGATTGAGAAGGTGCGGCTCTGGCCGCCGCCATCCTTGGTGAAGCCGACGCGCGCGTTGAACTCAAGGCCGTCGAGTTTCTTCTTCATAATCACGTTGACGACACCCGCGATGGCATCCGAGCCGTAGATCGACGACTGGCCGCCAGGCAGGATGTCGATGCGCTCGACCAGCGCCATCGGGATGCCGCCGATGCTGGTCAGCGTGTCGGTACCGTTGTACAGCGCCGGGTAGTCGGACATCGGCAGCCCGTTGATCAGGTACTTCACGTAGCTGGGCTGCAGGCTGAACATCGACAGAGTCTTGGCGCCCTGCGTGAAGCCGTAGGTTGTCTGCGGGCCCTGTACGCTGCCGGTCGCGAACGAGCCCTGCTGCAGGGCGTCGGCCACGTCGGTGAAGCCGCGTACTTGCAGGTCTGCGGCGGTGATGACGGTAACAGCCGGTGCGGTCGGAGTCGTCTGCGGGATCAATGACCCGGTGACCACGACTTCCTCCAGCGTTTCCACAGGCGGGGTCGCGTTCTGCGCCTGCACGGTCATGGCAAGGGCCAGCAGGGCTATGCAAGCCCGCCAGCCGGCCGCCGAAAACTGAAATGCGCTGCTCATGTAAGTCTCCCTGTCGAGGCGGTGTCGCGCCAGAACGAAGGCCGTTGGGGCCATTCAAGTGCTCGCCCGCTTTATCTGATTCTTTGGATCGCCCAGAGCTGCCCCATGCTGCAATATTCGCAAGAATCGTGCAATCCAGGACGGGGATTCGCACCGATAGCCTGCTTTTCGACCCCACTTTGTCCCCGGCGGCGCGGTTGCAGCCTGTGGGTGCGTCGCGAGGCCGACTCAGGCGAACCAGCAATTACTCGCCACCGTAATGCGCGTGTCGCTGCCGTAGAAGGGCGCGACCTCGTGGAATACATAGGAAGGGAAGATCACCAGCTGCCCTTCCGTGAGCCGCAGTTCCAGTGGCTTGAGCGCATATTCGGTGTGCAGGGGCAGGTTGGCCGGGTCGCTGTAGGCGGCCGCACCCTGGCGGGTGTCGAGAAAACGCAGCACGCCGCTGCCCGGATGTTTGGGGTTCGCCTCACCGGCGCGCACGCAGTACACCGCAGACCAGGAGGCCATCGGGTGGTTGTGGGCGATGAATGAGCCCGCATAGCGCGAGATGTGAAACCAGGTGTGATTGTGCAGCTTGAGCCGGGCGACACCGGCCGCGCGCAGGTTCGTAGTCTCGATCACCATCTGGCCGATCGCCGGCAGCACGAAGTTGCGCAGTTCCTGTACGCAGGCCTCCGGCCAGCGAAACAGGTTGAAGCGGCTCTCGAAGGTTTCATCCTGCGGAATATGACTGGGCGTGGGATTGCGGTACTCGTCGGTGGCGCGCGCCAGGAACAGCGCCTCGAGCTCGCGGTTGAGGCGTCCGCAGTCCGCGAGCCGCGCCTCGCCGAAAGGCACCGCAAACAGCGGCTGCAGCTTCACCACCGGATTCACCATCGCGATAGGCCCTCCTGCCGCGGACCGAGGAAGCGGGCGCGCATCGTCACCAATACCAATTGGCCCGGCGAGCGCACCATCGCGATCTCGTGCGCCAGCGATCCAGGGAATACGGCCATCTGACCGGGAACAGGCCTCCAGCCGTAGTGCCCGGTCATGAATGGAAGTCGCATTACCGCAGTCGTAGCATCCGCGAACGAGGTACCGAGGCGCGTTTCGTAGATTCTCAGCGCGCCGCTATCCTGGCGATCCGGGGCCGGAAGTGGCGCCGCAACACAGTAAATAGCGCACCATGCAGTCAACGTGTGCTGCGTCATGGGCACATGACCATCGCGCTCAATGACCGTGAATCGACTACGCGCCTCGAGTCTGATCGAGTGCAGCTGGTCCTCGGTGAAGTTATTTACTGCATCGACGATCGCATACAGTCCCTTGAACATGCCTTCGGCCAGCAGCCTTACTGGCTCTTCTGTCCAGGTCAGCAGATCCTCAGTGCCCTGGTAAACCCGCGGCTGCGGTTGTAGCCGTGCGGAATCGGCCTGTCTGCGCGCAGTGAACAACTCCACCAGTTCGGGGTTGTGCGGCAGCGCCTCGGGAATCGGCACGACGCCGAATGGTATCGCAAGTATCGGCACGACCAATGGTGCGGATAAGCTCATCAGATTTCAGCCTTCTTCCGCGGCGACAGGCAGCAAGTCTGACAGGTAACTGCGCAGATCCCCAAGTTGCGCGCGATAGTGGCCGGCACGTCCCGAGGAGTTGCGATAGAGTGGTTCGCGGGCCTGCCAGACACTGGCAGTCTTGATCGCCCTTCCGGATGGTGGCACTTGCGGTTCGCGATCACCCCAATCCAGGCCCAGGAAGCTGCACAGCCTGTTGAGGACCGGCAGCGGATCGCGCACCAGCGTGTCATAGTCGACGTCGTGGATATCCGCGCCATAGCGCGACTTCCAGTGCGCCATCAGCCGCCGGTACTCGCGGTAGTAATGTCCGATATCCATTGGGTCGAGCGCGTAGTTCAGGCGCTGATCGAGATGCAGGAAGTAGATCGACAGGCAATTGTCAAGCGGATCGCGTGTGGTGTGCACAATGCGCGCCGCAGGAAACAGGCGCTTGATGAGTCCGATATACAGAAAATTGTCGGGTCGCTTGTCGATGAAATGCGTAGCACCCGGCCCCAGGCGCGTTATTTCCGCGACATAGCGCGCAGCAAGCGCCGTTGAACGCTCAGGCTGCAGCCGGGCAAGGGACTCCGGGAACGGCGCCAGTTCGCCTGCCACCAGACGCGGCAGGAACTCGAGCTCACCGCCGGAATGAACGCCCGGGCAATTCGCGAGCAGTTGCTCGATCAATGTGGAACCCGAGCGAAACATCCCGCAGATGAAAATCGGCGCCGGCAGCACGGCCACCGACGCCGCGCTCGCGGGCGGCGTCGACGCGGATCGGCAGTCCAGCTCGATCAGGCGATCGACCAGCGCATGCTGCCATTGGCGGTCGTAAGCGGGGTACGACGGCCCGACACTCGCTCGGCTCGCACGATTTGCCTCCCCATAGGCCTTGAATGCCGCAGGATAGTCGCCTGCGGCGTCGAGCAGGCGACCCAGTGCGAAACCCACGCTGGCCTGCTCGAATGCGCTGCACGTCCGGTCGGCCAGCGCCTCGCGCAGTTGCCTGACCATTCCCGCATCGGCCGCCGACGGCGCCTGGACATTCGCGTATCGCGCCAGTGCTTCATAGCAGCGCGGATCTATCGTCAACACGCGGACGTAATGAACACGCGCTTCCTCTCGCCGGCCGAGATCCTCACAGAGATTCGCGAGGTTGAGCAGCGCAGGCACGTAGCCTGGCTTCAAGCTCAGTGCCTGCCGCAGCTCTGCCTCCGCCAGGGTGTGCTCGTGCAGGTAATCCGTGTAGATAACCGCGCAGTTGACGTGCACTTCCCAAGGTCGCGCAATGCCAGCCACCAGCGCCCGCCGATAGGAACCCAGCGCCGCATTGAGCTGACGTGTCTCGCGCTGCAGGATCGCCAGATTGAACCAACAGTCCGCCAGCGCCGGCTCGCGTTCGAGCAGTTGTTGGTAGGCGTTGATGGCCTCCGCTACCCGCCGCTGACGATGTAGCGATTCGGCTTCTCGCCGCAACGTCTCCACAGTAGCCGCCAAGCCTGCCTCCGCATTCTGCACACGAACCCGGAGCATATTTTCCCACATCCAGCGGAAAACCAGCGGTGATTCCGCTACCCTGTGCGCCAGCAACCCGCATCAGGTTCCCACATGGCCCGCGACCTCAAGGCCGATCAGGAAATATTGCAGTCGGTCCTCGATTTCGCACAGCGCCGTGACTTCGCGCGTGCCGCCACTCTTGCCGAGCAGACCCTGGCCAGTGGCCTTGAGCATCCGCTGCTCCTCAATGTGCTTGCCACACAGCGCGAGCAAGAAGGCCGGTTCGACGAATCGTTACTGCTGCTCGAGCGTGCCGTTGCGCTTTCTCCAGGCGACATTCCGGCGCGCAATGCGCTCGCCCTGTGCCTGCAACGGCTCGATCGACCCGCTGAAGCGCTGGTCCATCTGGATGAGCTGCTGCGCCTCAATCCTGCGCTTGGCTTTGCGCATGCCAGCCGCGGCAATGCTCTGATTGCGGTCGGCTCGCTCGGCAGCGCGCGAGACAGTCACCTGCGCGCATTGCAGTACGATCCGAATAATCTCGTGGCGGTCGCTGCCCTGGCCGCCATTGCCACGCACCGTGGCGAGCACGGCGAGGCCCGGCAATGGGCCGAGCGGGCACTGAAAATGGCCTCTGGCTATCCCGATGCAGTTCTGAGCCTGGCGGCGGCGGAACTCGCCGACGGCGCGCACGCGCGTGCGGCAGAGTTGCTGCACAAATTGATACTCGACTCGCGCGCTGGCCAAATTGATCGTGCCCGCGCCACGGGACTGCTCGGCGATGTGCTTGACGCCACAGGCCGCTACCCGGAGGCCTACGACGCCTATGTCACCTGCAATGATTCCCTGCGACAGATTCACAGTCGCTTCGCCGCCGGTAGCAGTGTGCGCGCGTACGCGCAGACCCTGATCAATGCGCTGACAAACCTGGAGTCAGCGCCAAAGCAGGCGCCGGGCGCCACAGGGGCGGTACCAGATGGAATCCTCGGCCATGCCTTCCTTATCGGTTTTCCGCGCTCTGGCACGACGCTGCTTGAAGTCGTACTCGACGGCCATCCACAAGTGACCAGCCTCGAGGAAAACGAACTATTGACGGCAGGCGTGCTGCGCTACATGGACGAACCCGTCGACTTGGCGCCCCTGGCGAGCGCACCCGAGACGGCGCTCGAACCCGTGCGCGCTGCGTACTGGGATGCCGTGCGCGCTGCCGGAGTCGACGTTCGTGGCAAGCTGTTCCTCGACAAACACCCCCTCAATACGCTCAAGCTGCCGCTGATCGCACGCATGTTCCCGCAGGCACGCATTCTTTATGCCATACGTGATCCGCGCGCAGTGGTGTTCAGCTGTTTTCGGCGCCGCTTCAGGATGAATCCAGCGATGTACCAGCTACTCACTCTGCCGGGCGCGGCTGCTTTCTACGATACCGTTCAGCGCTTCGCCGAGCTGGCGCACGCACGCCTGCCTCTCGCCTGGCGCGACGTGCGTTATGAATCGCTGGTTGACGATCTGGCGCATGAGGTGCGCGAGATCTGCGCATTCCTCGGCCTCGACCCGGCTGCGGGATTGGAAGATTTCGCCCGGCACGCGCGGACGCGCGAGCACGCGACGCCAAGTACGGCACAGCTCGCCGGTGGCCTGAATCGCTCGGGGCTCGACCAGTGGCAGCACTACCGGCAAGCTCTTGAGCAGGTTGCCCCAACCCTCGGTCCGTGGGTAGCCAAGTTCAAATACGGCGGCTGAGCGGACTGGCGATTGAAGCTATTGCGACAGGCGCCGCACATGGAAAGCTCGCCCCGACGGGGCGAACATGAGGTACGAGCCTAATGCACCGCGCCGGATCGTTACCAGGTCGCCTGAGCCGAGCCGCGAATAGTCGTCGCCCCCGACTATGGCCCACTTCTGTCCGTTGTCCAGAATGATCGATCCACCACCCGATCGGCTGTAGACCAGTTGCGCGATGCGCGCTGAAATGGCCGCAACCACTGCTTCTGGGCTTGGTTTGCGGATCGCGGGCGGCCGGACATCGACGCCCTGAGCACCTCTGGCTGCGAGCACCGGGTTTGCACCAGGCGCCACCGTAGCAGCGAGCCGGTCGAAGCAGGCCAAGCGGTCGTCTGGAACGGGTATTGCCGCACACTGCGCCAGCCCATCGGCCACGGCTACGCCGGCTACGGGACTCGCGGCGAGAACGCCGCTCAACGCCGTCATGAGGCATGCTGCCCCCAGGCCACTATTGAGGCGGGTCACAGCGGGCTCTCATCGCGAACCGAGTAGTACTTTCCGTAGACTTCCGTTGCCACCTTGATCATTTCGCATTCAACGTCGGTCAACAGCGGGTTCCAGATATCAAAGATAAGAATGGCTCGCGGCGTATCCGACAGGTTCCATGCCTCGTGTTCAATCGTATCGTCGAATACCCAAGCTTTTCCCGGCACCCATTCGCGGGTCGTTGCCCCCACGCGGAAACCGCAGGCTGGTGGAATGACCAAAGGCAGGTGCACGGTGCAGCGGGTGTTGGTGATGCCGACATGGGGTGGGATACGCGTGTTGGGATCAAGGATCGAGAAGAATGCGGTGGGCGCTCGGCCTGCTACGCGGCAACGTGGCGCAAGCTCCAGGGCCTTTGCGGTAGTCGGACAGCGGGCCATGTGACCCGTAACCTCAACGCTCTGATTCCAGAGAAAATAGGCGCTCCAGCGACGCGAGTGATTCAGCTCCCGAAATTGGTCAACGGGCAGATTGGATGGGTAGTCGAGATAGGGTTGCAGCCCGTCACGATCAGCCACCAGCACGCGCAGCAACTCGCCACGAATACCGTCGCTGGCAGCTTCGATCGCATCGAGCCAGGGAAAGTCGGCGCGTTCAAAAAACTCGATGGCCGGCAGTTCCGGAAAATACATCCACGTCGGGCGCGAGTGATACGCGCGGCGATTGCCCAGCAGCGCATCGATGCACATATCGACGCGTCTTTGGCGCCGCCCGCCAAGTCGCTCCCTGATGTGGGCCAGAGGCTCCTCGAGCTGCGCGGCCAACGCCGAGCGGTCGGTGTCGACCACCGACTTCGCATGATCGACCGCAGCACGGATATTGGCCGGAATTTCCATACCAGGCGGAATGCATTCGAGCATATTTTGATAGGTGCGAGCGGCGTTGCGCGGATCGCCGGTCTCCTCGAGGTAGGCACCCTTCTGCAGCAGCGCCGACACATGGCGCGGCTCTAGTTCAAGCGCCTTCTCGATTGCTTCGAGTTCTTCGCTACGGCGGCCAAGCGCCTTGAGACTGCTCGCCAGGTTGGCCCAAATCGACGGCTGGCGGGGATTGAGGGCAGCGGCGTGTGCAAACAGCGCCTGGGCCTGCTCCAGACCGCCCCGGTCGAGCATTCGAACCCCCAGTTCATTAAGAACTGCCGGATGATTGGGCGCCTGTTGGGCAACGCGCGCCAGCAGCTGGTCGGCTTCCATCTGGCGACCCGCAGCCGCTTCGGCCTTCGACGCCTGAAGTGCTCGAACGACTGCGGCCTCATCGGGCACGGCTTGGGGAGCGGGGCTGTTCACGGCAGCATTCTCGGCGGGCTTTCGACAGTGCTGAATATCTGTGATCATTGTATTACAGCTGCTGGCGACGGGCGCCGTATTTGAATCCGGAGTAGTGGATCGTGACACACAGTGCCGCCACCGACCTCGAGCTGATGCGCGCCACGGCTGCTCTGGATGCCGATCCAGCGACTGCCGCGCGGCTTGCAAGCGGCGTGCTGGAACAGGCGCCCGATCATGCTACCGCCCGGTTGTTGCTGGCCACCGCATGCCGCAAGCTCGGAGATGCGAATGCCGCGACGGCGACACTCGAGGCCTTGGCCAGGGCGCACCCGTCGGCTTTGGTGCTGCAGCTCGAACTGGGCCGGGCCTATGCGGCGGCGGGCCGCGGCGCCGAGGCGCAGGCGGCGTTTGAGCAGGCCGTCACCCTTGATCCCGGACTCGCCGACGCCTGGCGGGAACTGGCGGCGCAGCGATTTGCCGAAGGTGATCTCCACGGTGGCGACGCCGCATATCTGCATTTCAGCCGCCTGGCACCGGATCCACCGTATCTCATCGATGCCCAAGTGGCGCTGGCCAGCAACCGTCTGGCAATGGCCGATACCTTGGCCCTGCAGTGTCTGTACACAAGACCGGGCGACGCGGCGAGTTTGCACTTGCTGGCGAAAATTGCCGAGCGTCGCGGGGAACGAGCCGCGCTCGAGCGCTATCTCCATCAGTGTCTCGAGGTGGCGCCCGGCCATGCGGAGGCGCGCTACGATTTGGCGCGAATGCTATACGAGCAAGAGCGTGTGGATGAGGTTTTGCCGTTGGTGGAGCGGCTGCTGGTCAGTGAGCCAGGTAACGTCAACTACCGCTGCCTGAAGGCGCAGACCTTGCGGCTTGCAGGGCGCAGCGAACAGGCATTGGCGTTGATGCAGCAGACCGTGGCCGAATTGTCGAGTGAAGCGCAGGCGTGGATTGTGTACGGCTATCTGCGACGTGAGAGTGGGGAACAAGCCGAGGCCGTCAAAGCGTACCGGCAGGCGCTGGCCGTGCAGCCAGACTGCGGCGAGGCCTATTGGGCGCTGGCAAATCTCAAGACGCTACCCCTTACCGCGGCTGACCGGGCGGTCATGCTGGAGTTGGCCCGCAGCAAGACGCTCGGCCCCAGTCGAGTGCATATTGAATTCGCGCTCGGGAAAGCCTTCGAGGATGAGAGTGAGTTTGCCGAGTCTTTCGATCACTATGCGCGTGGCAACAACCTGCGGCGCAGCCAACGGGACTACAGTGCCGCCGCGACCACAGACTATACGACGCAATGCAAGGCACTCTACACCGCAAAATTCTTTGCCGATCGGTCGACATGGGGGGTCGATAGCCGGGAGCCCATCTTCATTGTCGGTATGCCGCGCTCCGGATCGACCCTGCTCGAGCAGATACTTGCCAGCCACTCCCAGGTCGAAGGCACGCGCGAGTTGCCGTTCGTGCCGGCCATCGCCCAGGCCCTGGCCTCAGGTCCTGATGGCACGGAGGCCCGGAAATATGCTGATCAGCTAGGCTCACTGGGGGAAGCCCACATTGGCGAACTTGCAGCGCAATATCTGCGCAAGGCTCAAGATCACCGGCCGCTGGGGCGGCCGCGCTTTGTCGACAAGATGCTTGGCAATTTCAGTCACCTGGGATTGATTCACCTGATGTTCCCGCGCGCCACCATCATCGACACGCGCCGCCATCCGCTGGGCTGCGGGTTCTCCTGCTTCAAGCAGTTGTTCGCCCGCGGTATGAATTTCTGCTATGACCTCGAGGAACTGGGCCAGTATTACCGCGACTATGCTGATCTGCTCGCGCATATTGATTCTGTGCTGCCTGGACGCGTGTACCGTGTGCACTATGAGCATCTGGTCGCTGATCCGGAGGGCGAAGTACGCCGGCTGCTTGAGCATTGCCAGCTGCTTTTTGAACCCGGCTGCCTGCGCTTCCACGAGAATCCCCGCAGGGTTCAGACCGTAAGTTCCGAGCAGGTACGGCGTCCCATCTATGCAGAGGCGGTCGATCACTGGCGCCACTACGAGCCCTGGCTCGGGCCCATGAAGGCCGTGCTCGGGGGCCTGGCAAGCAGCTATCCATCGCCGGCCAAACAAAAAAAAACGGCGGACTGAAGTCCGCCGTTTTTCAACCAGGGCCCCGAGCCCCTTTGCTACACCCTCTCTCTGTCAGAACTTTATGCTCGCATGGGCGTAGACATAGCGGCCCAATGTGTCATACGTGCCAACCCAGGTGTTGTCGTTGCAGCTCGAGTTCGGGCAATCGCTAAAGTTGCCATTGGCGACAATAGGCGGAGACTTGTCGGCGATGTTGTTGATACCGAACCGAAGGTCTATGCCGGTCTTTGCCAACGGCACCGACGCCGACAGGTCGAAGTAGGAAAACCCGCCGATATACGCGGTCGACGGCAGGAACGCCTGAGAAAGCTGCGGGTCGCTGCTGGTACGATCGCTGGCAGACTTGCCGATGTAGCGCCACCGCAGGGTAAGATCGAGCCCGGCCCACGGAGTAGCCCAGTCCGTGGACAAGACATGGCGCCACTTGGGCAGCGGCGCGCCGCAGGTGGTTCCAAAGTAACCCACGCAGTCGAACGCGCTGCCCTTATTCAAGGGCTGCGTCAGGTAGTCCTTCGTCATGGTGCCGCTCAGGTTGAACGCCAGCTTGCCGGCCGAACCGATCGCCACGCTGTAGTGGGACGCCAGGTCGATACCCTTAGTGGTCAGGCTGCCGACATTGACCTCGGTTGCATTGACGAAGTTGGTATCGTTGAACCACAGCGAACCGGTATTCGCTCCGCGGTGGATCAGTCCGCACAACACCGGGTCGCCCGTCAGACCGCAGTTGTTGATAATGGTATTCGACGTCAAGGCTTGGATGGTCTTCTTGATCTTGATGTCGAAATAGTCGACCGACACCACCAGCCCTGGCACAAACTCGGGTTGGGCAACGAAACCGAACGTGAAGGTATCCGCCACTTCCGGCTTGAGATTGATGTTGCCACCCGTCACCGTGTTGATCTGTGCCGCGGGATTGGCGAGGATGTGGCCGAATTCGGCCGCCGTCACACCCGTGTTCGCGCAAAACTGCGCGGTGTGCCCATTGACCTTCCCCATGGCATCGGCATTTCCCCAGCACGGATCAGCCGTACCACCCGCACCAACGACCGCCGGGCTGAAGAGATCACCCACGCTGGGCGCCCTGACCGCGCGGTTATACGCGGCACGTAGCCGGAAATCCTTGATGGGTGCCCACTCAACGCCGAACTTGTAAGTATCAGTCTTGAAGCCGGAGTTGTAGTCTGAGTAGCGGTAGCCCGCTTCCGTCGAGAGTTCATAAAAGCCGGGCTTCTCGTCGATCAACGGCAGGCGCATTTCGGTGAACAGCTCCGAAACCTGGAAACCGCCGTGAATCGGGTTGATCGCGCCGCCGCCACCGGATGCAAACCCGTTACCGAATATGTAGTCAGGATCGAAGTCGTACTTCTCCTCACGGTGCTCAGCACCGAAGTTGACCAGCATGCCACCGGCCGCCGTCGGGAGCTTGATGCCGTAATTGCTCAGATCGCCGCTAACTGACCCATCGACGATATATTCCGTTGACTTGACGGCGTAGCTGGACGCCACCGTCAGGTACTTGAGCTGGGCCGGCGTTACGCCGCCCGGATTCCAGAGGTTCCAGGGTACGCAAGCCGCATCGAAGCCAGCGAGCGTGATAGCGCACACCGGCGCGCCGACTGGCACGCCCTTGACAACGCCGACAAGCGGATTCGCAGCGCTCGCCGGATTCGGGACGGCGTTGAGCGCATTGTTGACCTGCTGTTTCCCAAGAAACCCGCCCTCAGTATCCTGATTGGTCGATATGCCGATTTGCGCGTAGGCGTCATACGTCCAGGCGCTATTGAATTTACCCTTGACGCCCAGGACCTCCCGGATTGAATCGAGCGCGTAGTTGTCCAGACGCGGACCACTTTCCACGCTGCGGCGCGCCGCATACAAGGTAATGACATCGCCTGCGGTGCCGAACAAGGCCTGGTTCGCGGTGATATTTGCAGGCGAACACCAGGTGGCCAGTTCGCTGGCGTTGAGCAGCGGATTTGAGCAGTGGATCTGCGGCGTGCCGAAGGCGAACAGGCCGCTCGGACCATATTGCGCCGTTGAAGTATTGCGCGAGAACATGGTCTCGGAATAGAAATTGGCATGATCGCCCACGTCCAGGTTCAAGAACCCGCCCATCGTGTAGCGCTCGGCCTGCCGTTGCAGGTAACTGAGTCCGCCATAGTTGTAGGAGTCCCGCGCGCTGACGTAGGGGCGCAAGCCACCGGACGGATTGACGGTACTGTCAGACAGTGTCGCAAAGGGGCTGCTGGCAGTGACGCCAAAGTCGATGAAACGCCCCGTTGCGCTCGAGCTGGATCCACCGCAGGCGAGGTGCTTGCCCGTAAAGGGCGTCTTTCCCGGCGTGTTGAGCGTGCATCCGGCGAAGTCATACTGATTGCCGACCGCCGGTGAGGAATTCAGGTAGGTTGCATAAACCGTGGCGTTGCCTTTGCCGTCAGCAAAATTGGCACCGGCAACGATAGACAGGTCACGGTTATTGCCAGCGTAGACCGTGCTTGGCGGCGGCGGATTGTTTCTCGCGGCCAGATAGCCCAGCAAAGTCTTGTTGTCATTCCTGTGAATCCCGACACCATAGTTGGCATCAATCTTGACGCCCTCGAAGTGGGTATTCAGCACGAAGTTGACCACGCCGGCGACGGCGTCCGCGCCGTATACGGATGAAGCGCCGCCGGTCAATACGTCCGCTCGTTCGATGAGAGCGGCCGGAATCTGGTTGATGTCGCTTTGCGAAGTTGCCGTCGTCAGGCCAGCGGCCGGATTCATGCGACGACCATTGATAAGCGTCAGGGTGCGAAATGAACCCAGACCGCGCAGGCTGACAGTGGCCGTACCGACCGAGCTGATCGACTGGCCTGAGCTATTCTCCGCAACAACCTGCGGCAGGTTATTGAGCAAATCTTCTGTGCGGACCAGACCTGTTTGCTGGATGTCGACCGCAGTAATCGAGGTGACGGGGCTGATGGAAACGTCATTCGGAGATTGCGCCAAACGCGATCCCGTGACGATCACTTCTTCAAGCGACTCCGTGGCAGCGCCGGCCGGCGCCGTCGCTGACATCGCCAGCGGCGTAGCCGTGGCGGTCGCTGCTGCAATAGCGGCACGAATCGCATATTGCAATTTCAGGTTGTTCCCCATTTTATGCTCCGTAACGTAATGGATTGATTCAGTAACAATACTTATCCGGATGGCATGCGCACAGACTGCGCCTCGTCCCCAAGTCAGTGCCAAACGAATGATGTGCGCCAATTACAACACGGTATCCGACCTTTGCCAATAGTCGTCCTAGGTTGGCGACGGAATCGTTGCATTTTTGCAACGTCGACTTGTGCAACGCCATAGGATAACGCTGCCGGCTTGCAATATTGAAATCAGCCCCCGGGGACCTCGTACGCATGAAATTCGGCGCTGATCTTCGTTGCGGTCGCGCGACTAAATCCTAACCATAAACTTATCCTAACCATATGAATATATTGGACTTTCGAGCTGCTGCATTTGGCCGGATGATCGCGCCGACGTCATAGTCGCCTGACGCCCTTACACGTTTGGACGGACAGCTAGTAGAATGCGCCCGGAATTTCAACATTGGGAGATCATGGGGTGAGCATTGAATTCAAACGCGTCATTTGGGCGCACCTGCTAATCCCCTGCCTGGTACTCGTGATCGACGCCCATGCCGCGGATCCGTCTGCCCGTGGCGGCACACCGGCGACTAGCAGCTCCACCACTGGGATTTCATCGGCGGCGAGCGCCGGCGGAACGCAAACTGTTGCCCCGCAGCCCGACACCCTCAGCACTGCCGAGTACGCGCGCCAGCGATACCTGAAGCTGGCAAAATCGCGCGGCTATAAGCTTCAGAAGCGCGATGGACAGACGGTTTATTGCCGAAGTGAAGCTCCAATTGGCTCCAGATTTGAGCGGCAATCCTGCCTTACAGAGGACGTGCTGGTAAGTCGTCTCAAGCACGAGGACGAGGCCCTGGCGCAAGCTTCACGCAGCTCACCGGCTGTGGGTTCGAATCCGGGCCAGTAACGCGCCTCGCAGCACAGTGCTGCAGCATCACCGATCTATTCTATTTTAGCGGCCTTCCGGCACGATCACGCGTGGCAGCCCCAGCCCCTTGGCCTCGGCCTCCAGCTGTGCCAGATCCTGGTTCCGCAGCACACCGAGCTCACTTTCGATCTTCCCGAGATCTGCCACGTTGTCGGCCAACTGCTCGGCCTGGCCCTGCGTCGGCGCATAGTCCGAACTCTGGATGTCGGTGAACAGCGGCGCGATCTGCGAATAGAGCTTGGCTCCGCCCTCGCGTCCCGCGAGCACGTCATAAACGACCTCGGCTTGCGGATTGTGCATCAGCAGTTCAAGCGCATCGCAGCGCTTGATGATTTGGCCGGCAGTTTCCTGCAGGGCCTTGGCTCCCGGGTGCGTCGCGGTGCGCGCCTTGAGGTCCTCGGTCTGTGTGCGGATCGCGCGCATCATCTCGATGTCATCGACCAGCCGGTCGAGCGCATCGCGCGCTTGCAAGGAGAACGCGACGTTCTGTTGCAGATCCGCGAGTGGCACCGGGCTGTGCGGGTCGGCGGTGATGGCGCCGGTGGCGCTGTACGTCTGGCCATCGAGTGTCAGCTTGAGCAGGTACTGCCCCGGCAACGCCATCGGGCCCTCGTCGGGATTGCCAGAGTCGATCTTGGCGCGCGGCAAGCGCTTGGAGGCTTCATGGCGCAGGTTCCACTGCACGCGATTGATGCCCGCGTCGGTCGTCAGTTCGGGCTTGGCCTCTTCCTCGGGCTGGTCGGCATCGTCGCTGGCATAGCGGTTGGGTTTCACCACCGAGCTTAGAGTGCGCACGAGTTTCCCCTGGGCGTCGTAAATCTCGAGCTTCAGTGCGCGCGGCGCGGCGCCCGGCGGGTTCTTGATTTCCTCCTTGAGCCAGTAGGTGATGTTCATACCACGCGGCGCGTTGGCGACTTCGCCCTCGCGCTTGAAGTCCCAGCGATTGTCGAGGCGAAAGCGGTAGGCGGGGCGCGGCGCGAACAGGTGCAGCGGTTCGTTTTTGATCTCGGGAGTGAAAGCGCGCAGAGCGCTGAGGTCATCGAGAATCCAGATGCCGCGACGCGTACCGAGTATCAGATCATCATGCTTGACCTCGATGTCAGCCACCCCGACGGCCGGCAGATTGTTGCGCAAGTCATGGAAACTCGCGCCGCTGTCGCGCGAAAAATAGAGGCCGCGCTCGCTGCCCACATACAGCAGCCTGGCGTCGTTCGGGTCCTCGCGCAGCACGTACAGGTGCTGATCCTTGGGCAGGGTCTGGCCGAGCTGCTCCCAGCTCTTGCCGAAATCGCGGGTGCGAAACAGGTACGGGCGCACATCGTCGAGCCGGCGCGCATCCACCACCACGTAAGCCGTGCCGGCGTCATGGCTCGAAGGTTCGATGAATTCCACGGTCGCCCATTGGGGGAGTTTCAGCGGCGTGACGTTTTTCCAGCTCTTGCCACCGTCCTGTGTGAGCTGCACCAGGCCATCGTCGGTGCCCACCCAGATCTCGCCGGCCGCAAGCGGCGACTCGGCGACCGAAAAAATCGTGTCGTAGAATTCGACGCCGGTGATGTCGCCGGTGATCGGGCCGCCGGTCCACTGCTGCTTCGACTTGTCGTTGCGGGTCAGGTCGGGGCTGATCGCATCCCAATGCGCGCCGCGATCTATGCTTTTGAACAGCACGTTCGCACCGTGATAGATGACCTTTGCATCGTGCGGCGAGGTCGCGATCGGCGCCGTCCACTGAAAACGATATTGCGCCTCTTTCGCGGGCACGCCCGAGAAATTGCGTGGATAGCGCGAGACCTGCCGGTACTGACCGGTGCTTTCCTGGTAATGCGTGATGACACCCGAATATTCGCCGGCAAAATTGTGTCCAGGTTCGCTCCGGTCATAGACGAAGTCGCCGGCTTCGCCGCCGCCGGCAAAATAGAAATCGCCGAGGTTCGGGCCGCCACTGCCAGCTTCGCCATCGCGCAGCGTATAGGCCGGGCCGCTCGCGGTGCCCCAGTCCTGGATCGTGCCGCCGACGTGATAGGGCACGCGATCGTCCACATCAATATTGTAGAACTGCGGCGTCGGCAGAGCCGGTGCGGCCCAGGTGACACCGCCGTCGCTGCTGAGCGCGATACCGCCATCATTGCCGGTCAACAGACGGCGCGGATTCGCCGGATCGATCCACACATCATGGTGATCGCCATGCGCCGGGCCCTTCACCGAATGCCAGCTCTTGCCGCCGTCGATCGTGCGCACCAGATTGACCTGTGGCACCCACACGATGTTGGCGTTGGTCGGGTCAATTGTCAGGCAGCTGTAATACCAGGCACGCTGGCGCAATACACGCGCGGCACTCACATGCTCCCACTTGGCGCCGCCATCTTCAGACCGGAACATGCCCCCGTCCTGCGCCTCGATCAGCGCGTAGACGATGCGCGAATCGGAGGGCGCGACGCGCACGCCGACCTTACCCCAGTCGCCCTCGGGCAGGCCTTTGTCCTTCAACCGCTGCCAGGTCTCGCCGCCATCGCTCGAGCGGTACAGGCCGCTGCCGGGCCCGCCGCTGGTCATGGTCCACGGTTGGCGCTGCGCCTGCCACATGCCGGCGAACAGGATGTTGGAATTGTTGGGGTCGAATGCGACGTCCGAGGCGCCGGTGCGCTCATCGACGAACAGCACCTGCTGCCAGCTCTTGCCACCGTCAGTGGTGCGATAGACGCCGCGATCCTTCCCCGGACCAAAGGGCGAGCCGAACACTGCGGCGAAGGCGACATTGGCGTTCTTCGGATCGATCGCCATGGTGCCGATCTGCCCGTGCACCTGCCACACTTGGGTCCAGGTTTTGCCGGCATCCACCGACTTGAAGATGCCACTGCCAAAAGACACATTGCCGCGAATATTGGCTTCGCCAGTGCCGACATAGATCACATTCGGGTTCGAGGCCGCCACCGCGATCGAGCCAATCGCGTTGGTGGGTTGATCATCGAACACCGGTTGCCAGTTGCGGCCACCGTTCTCGCTTTTCCAGACGCCACCCTGTGAGAAGGCCGCATAGTAGACCAAGGGGTCGCCCGGTACACCTACGACGCGATCGACGCGGCCGGTAATGGCCGGGCCGACGGCGCGGAATTTCAGCGCGCCGTATTCGGACTTGGGCTTCTCAGGTGCGGCGGTGACCGCGGCGTACAGCGCGGCAATTGGCGCGAGCAGCACGAACACAACGGCGAAGTTTTTAGCACGAATGGCGGTCTGCATGGCGAATCCCCCCGGAATACCTGATGTCGGCACCCTACTGTACCGCACAGTCTGCGCCGCCCGGGGTAAATTCGGCGGCCTTCCCCCGCAGCAGATTGGCCATCACGCCTTTCCAGCGAATGAGCCGTCGCCAACCGTGCCGCAGCGAAGCGCCAGCGTAACTGCCAGGCCGCACACCCTCAGCGAGTCGCCATACCAAAGGCGCTACGCAGAAAGTCGTCGCTGGTACTGAGCATCTCCGAGCGCGCAGCCGAATCTTCAAGCGCGTGATCGAGATCCTCAAAGGTCACCAGCCGATAGCTGGCCTTCGCGGCTTCAAGGCTTTTTGCCATGCGCTGGGATTGCGACACCGCTACGTTTGCGTCGAGCGTGCCGTGAAACAGCAGCACTGGAACCTTGATCTTGGTGGCGTTACGCGCGGGTGATCCGTCGCGAATCTCTGGCCCATCACCAACTACTTCATCAGTCAGGTAGAAATCTGTCCATTCGCGTCGATCGTTCTTGAATGCCTGCAGGTCAGTGACAGGCGCGATCGCCACTACCGCCTTGAACACGCTGGCGTCGGTTGCGGCTGACTGCAATGCCGCATAGCCCCCGTAGGACCAGCCAACAACGCCCAGTCGCGCGGGATCGGCGATTCCTTGCGCCACCAGCCAGCGCCCGCCGTCGAGCACATCGCCGATGGCGGTCGACCAGGCGCGGAATCCGTTGCGGCCAAACCATTCGTCGCCGTAGCCCTGCGAGCCCCTGAAGTTCGGTTGCAGCACTGCATAGCCACGCGCTGCAAAGAATTGCGCCAACCAGTCGAAGCCCCACTCGTCGCGAGCGCTCGGTCCGCCATGCGGCACAACTACCGCCGGCAGGCCTTTGGCCTCGCTAACGCCTGGGGGCAACGTCAGGTAGCCTGGTACTGAGGTACCATCGGCAACCGGGTAACTTACTGGTTTCACGATCGCAAGCGCAACACCATCCAGCTGCGCCCGCACTTTCGCGAGCTGCTCGAGGTGATGCGTCGAGCGATCGAATAGATAGTAGGTGCCAGGATCTGCGTCGCTCGAGGTCAGAACCAGCAGTCTGGACTCGTCCGCGCTGGCATCGACGATCTGGATATTCGGATGATGCGCCAGCGCGCGATCCAGTGAGGCAATGATTTTCTGGACGTCGGCATCGAAATAGGCGGCGCGACGATAGTCAGTGGCATAGGACACGCCGACCACCCGGTCGCGGCGGCCAATGCGAACCAGGCCGTCGACATCTACGTCGGGTCGGGAAAAGACCTGCGCCTCGTGCAGAGAACTGTCGAGCGTGATTGAAGTAAGCGCCAGGCGCCCGTCGATTTTCCTGAAGCCATAAACCACGTTGCGTTCGCGATCAACAGCGTAAGGATTGAAGCCTTCACGCGTGATGTAGTTGTAGTGGCTCAGGTCCTCCCACTCGCGCGAGCCGGGCTGCCGGTAGAGATAGTTGATGACGCCGGCATCCTGACCCGTAGCGCCCTTCACGGTATTGAGACCCATGATACGGACGGTGCCATGCCCGTCAGTGATGTATTCGGCGGCATTGTGTACCGGACGCTCGACGCTCGTAGTCGCCAGCGTGCGGGTATCCACACGGTCAACGCCCAGGCCATCCACTTTCGATCCGAGCTTGGATCCGGTGCGATCGTCGGGCAGGTATACGCGTGTCATCAACACGGCAGCGTCCTGATCGGGTAGCCAGTCGATGATCTGCCCCCCGCCTAGTTGTATGCCATGGGTATGGGCGTTTTGCCTGGTGCTCAGCGGCCGCGGGTTGCTCCCGTCCGCGTTTGCGGCCCACAAGCGTGAAAACGGCAACAGCTCGGTACTGGCACGCACAACACCCCAGATCGTACAAACCAGCCGGTCATTCGCTACCCAACTGCAACCGCCCATGCGATCAGGTTTGCCACCCACCGCCAGCGCGGCCAGCGGTTTGGCGCCGTCGGCGAGGCGTCGCGTATAGAGCGCGGCCGCCTGACCTTTCATCGAAACAACGAAGGCGATGGACTGGCCATCGGGAGAAAGACTGACATCGCTTACGCTCGGTCGCGCACCGAACATTGCTGCGGCATCATTCGGCTGAGCGCCGTCGGCCAGTGCCGCGCAACAGCCCAAGACCAGCGCCAGGATGACCCCGACGAGCTTCACGTCGCCATCGGCATTCGGGTGCCTGCGCTGCATTTCGTGCCATCCTCGTGAAGGAGAGTCGCTTGCCATAGATCGAGCATGCCCGGCTGCGATCTCGCAGGCAACCTGAGGCCCACAGACCACGAGCGGGATTTTTCGCGCCTTAAGGAGTTGCGAGTCTTGTCCCGAGCGTGCAACTCTGGTGACCGCCTGGCTTCAATGGCAGCCGTCGCCATCCTTGCCGCAACCACAAGATGCCGCTGCTTTGCCGGCAGCACCCGCTGCATCGTTGGCGCTCGCGCGCTGCCGCCAGCGTCTCGGCCCCAGTTTGCGCGCGGCATAGAGCGCCGCCGCAACGACCAGCAAACCGACGATGATCTGCTGCCACATGCTACGGGCTCCCGGTGAAGGCCACCGCGATCCGATAAGTCGCGAACGAGGCGATCCACGCCATGGCGAAGAGATACCCCGCCATGATCAGCGGATAACGCCAGGAATTGGTCTCGCGCCGCACCGTTGCCAGTGTCGAAAGGCACTGCGGCGCGAATACGTACCAGGCGAGCAGCGAGAGCGCTGTGGCGAGACTCCAGCTCGAGGCGATCATCGGCCGCAGCGCGACGTCCATGTGATTGGTGCTACCCGAAAGCGCATACACCGTGCCGAGCGCACCGACGGCGACCTCGCGCGCCGCGAGGCCCGGCACCAGCGCGACACAGATCTGCCAGTTGAAGCCGATGGGCGCGAAGATGGTTTGCAGAGCGCGGCCCATCATGCCGGCAAAACTATATTGAATCGCCGGCCCGGTGGCCCCAGGTGGCGGCGCGGGAAAGGATGACAGCGCCCACAGCAGCACCATCAGCGCGAGAATGATCGTGCCGACGCGCGACAGAAAGATCATCGTGCGCTCGTACAGGCCGACCATGAGGTTGCGCAGGTTCGGCCAGTGGTATTCGGGCAGTTCCAGCAGTAAGGGATGATATGCGGTGCGAAAGGCCGCGCGCTTCATCACGAAGGCCACAAGTACTGCACCCAGCACGCCGGCCACATACAGCACAAACAGCACCAGGCCGCGCAGATTGAACCAGCCGACCGACTGATCGGGAATAAAGGCACTGATGATCAGCGCGAACACCGGCAGGCGCGCTGAACAAGTCATCAGCGGCGCGATCAGGATGGTCGCGAGGCGATCGCGCACATTGGGAATGGTGCGCGTCGCCATGATGCCGGGAATCGCGCAGGCATAGGACGACAGCAGCGGAATGAACGAGCGCCCGGATAGCCCGATACTGCCCATCAGGCGATCGAGCAGGAACGCTGCGCGCGGCAGGTAGCCGCTGTCCTCGAGCAGAAGAATAAACAGGAACAGGATCAATATCTGCGGCAGGAATACCAGCACGCTGCCGGCACCCTTGATCACGCCATCGACCAGCAGGCTCTGTAGCGGCCCGGCGTGCATGCTGGAGCGCACCGCGGCACCGAGCGCAGACATGCCGCTGTTGATCAACTCCATCGGATACGCAGCCCAGCTGAACACCGCCTGGAACACCGCGAACAGCAACACCGCCAGCAATATTGGGCCCGCGATCGGGTTCATTACCACGCCATCGAGGCGCGCGAGCGCTCGGGTGCGCAGCGGTTCGACATAGCCGGCAATTCCGAGGATCCGTCGCGCCTCACGCTGCGTAGCAGCGATTTCTTCCGAGCTGTTGGTGGGCTCGCTTGGCTTGAGCACGTGGAACTGGCCGGTTGATGCGAGCTGCACCAGGTCGTCGGCGGCGGCGTGCCGGGCGATCTCGCGCTCGGCTTCCTGCGCACCGCGCATCGCATCGAGCGCGGCAATGAGATAGCGCTCGCCCGCGTGCGCGACCGCCACGGTCTCGACGACCGGCAGGCCCAGCTCCGATTCGAGCCGCGCGCGATCGAGCTGATAGCCGCGACCGTGCGCCAGATCGCTCATGTTCAATGCCACGATCATCGGCTTGTTCAGCCGCCGCAGCTCGAGCACCAGCCGCAGGGACAACTTCAGGTTGGTGGCATCGACCACGCAGACGATCAGGTCGGGCGCGGCCTCGTTACGCAGCTTGCCGTTGATCACATCGCGCGTGATCGCCTCATCGAGCGTGGCCGGCACCAGGCTGTAGGTGCCGGGCAGGTCGATGAGCTGATAATGCCGGCGGCGATCGGCGCTATGGAACTGGCCTTCCTTGCGCTCGACCGTGACGCCGGGGTAATTGGCGACCTTCTGCCGGCTGCCAGTCAGGCGGTTGAACAGCGCGGTCTTGCCGCAGTTGGGCACGCCGACCAGTGCGACGCGGCAGGTGTCCTGCGCTTGAGACTTGCGGCTCATGATCTGCCTGCGGGAACCGTACCCGGATCGGCGGCCCGGTCGGCGACCGGGTCGGCCGTGCGGTTCACCATCACGGCCCGTGCCTCGCGACGCCGCAACGCAAATACGCTGGTGCCTACGCGCACCGCGAGTGGATCCCCACCGGGCCAGACCTCTTCGATGACCTGGACCGCCTCGCCCGGGACGAAGCCGATTTCGATCAGCCGGCGGCCAATGGTGGCGCCGGCCGAATCGCCGACAACGCCGGCGTCAGTCTCCAGGATCTCGGCGACCACACCCCGATCGCCCTTGTGCAGGCTGGCCAGCGGCACGCTGGCAGGCACGGTCGAACGGCGGGAGCTGTCCATAGGGGCCCTGGATGTTAATGAGAATGACTCGCATCTGGAATATAGTCCATCCCGGGGCCTTACGCCACTGTGGAAACTACGCTCCGAGTCGCGGTTTCAGAAGGCGGCCGCGGTTCAGAATCCATTCATCCGTGGGCGCCTATGCTGTCCCCGCCTGGTCGCATTAATGGAGTGCCTTATGTCTACTACCCATCGCCTGCTGGTTAGCGCTGCCGGAGCACTGGCACTGCTGTGCGCGCACGCGACCGCATTCGCCGATCCGCCGGGCTGGTCGGACGGCTACGGGGAGCACGGCCAGGATCGCGGCGATGATCGCGATCGCAATGACCGTCCGCACGACAACCGTGGCAACGGCCACGGCGACCGGCGTGACGATCGGCGTGACGATCGGCACGACGAAGGACACGACGACCGCGGCGATCATGGCTATCGCGGCTACGGCAGCTATGGCGGCTATGGCGGCTACGGTGGCTATCGCGGCTACGGCGGCGATCGCTGGCCGCGCGACTACGGCGTGGTCGCTCGCGGTCGTTGCGACACCGACGGGGTGATGACCGTGTTCGGCGCTGTGGCCGGCGGCCTTATCGGCAATCGCACCGCGTCGCCTTCAAACCGCGGTATCGCCACGGTGTTCGGCGCCATTGCTGGTGGGATCATCGGCAACGCCGTCGGCAGCGCCATCGACGACAGCGACCGCGCCTGCATCGGTCAGTCGCTCGAGCTGGTGCCCATTGGCCGTCCGGTGGTCTGGCGCAATCCTCGCAGCCACATCGACTGGCGCATGGTGCCGGTGCGCGATGTGTCGCGCGATTGCCGCGAGTTCGACCTGGTGCGCGGCAACGACGGGCGCTCCGGGCACGAGCGCGTGGTTGCCTGCCGTCGCGATCGGGGCAACTGGGAATTTCGTGGCCGCTGAACGCCGCAGCGCCTAACGGCGCCTGTCCAACAGGCGCACGATCAGCGCATCGAGCGAGAGCACACCGGGCCCGCGCGCCAGCAGGATCAACAGGAATGCCACCCACTGGATATGGGTGGGCCAGGCGCTCGGATACACCAAGGTCTGTATCACCGCGATCATGCCAAGGTACGCCAGCGCGACCGCGCGCGTACCCAGCCCCAGCAACATCAGCACCGCGCCACCGAGTTCCATCGCTGTAGCGGCATAGGCGGCAAGGTGCGAAGGAATCAGCGGCACCTTATATTCGGCTTCGAACAGGTGGAGCGTGCCGGCCCAGTCATCGAGCTTCACCGAGCCTGAGCGCCAGAACACCACTGCGGTTGCGATACGCGCCACCAGTGCGATAAAGCTGTACGGAATGCGCTCGAACAGGTCGCGGGCTCTTGTCAGCACGCCACCCACTGCAGCGCCCGCACCGGCTCCCGAAGTTGTGGTTGCGGGATTGCTCATGCCCTGGCTCCCTTGACAGCATTGTTGTTGGACCTGACGCGCACGAAACGCGCCTGCAATATTTCGCGCTGCAGTTGCGCGGCTACACTCGCCTCGCATCCCTCTGCAACCTGCGAGTGATCGGCTGACAATGCGGCGGCCAGCGCCTGCTCGCCACTGGCACCGCCGAGCGCCGCGCGCAGGTAGCGCGCCGCTGCACTGTCGAGTGGCTGCAGCATCACACCAGCCGCCGCTCGCCACATCGCAAAATGTTGTTCGCTGGCAATGGGTTCGATCGCCGCGAGCGTCACGGCATCATCGGCCAGGATGGCTTCGCGCAGCGTGCTGACGGGATGGTTCGAGGAGTGCACCAACAGTCCGGCCGCAAAACACAGCGTCACATCGTCGTCCAGCGGCAGCGCCACGCCAGCATGGTTTTCATCCGGCACGCGCCGTGCCAGCTCATCGAAGCGCGCGTCGAAATGCGCCAGCGCACTCAGGTACGGCAGTTTTTCCGTGCCGGGAAACCGATCGATGAAATCGGCGAAGCCCGCGCCCCAGTTACCCAATTGCGGCGCTTGTGGCGGGTGCGCACGTGCGAAATCCACCGCCATGCGATCGAAGAAGGCTTCGCCGACCAGGCGATCGACGGCCGGATAAGCCAGCCGCAGCGCGTGGCTGAGACCGCCGAGCACGGTATTGCGATGCACGCGCAAGCCCTCGACGCCGGAGACCGCGCCAGGGGCCGCGCCTGTGGCCGCGCTGGCGAACAGCGCCTCGGGTAGCGCGCGCCCTGCATCATCGGCGGCCATCAGTGCCGTGGCCATGCGTGATTGCAGCATCGCCAGCGACCACGCCGCGGGCGAGGACATCGCGCCGGTGGTGTCAGGCGTGGACTGCACGGGTCCTGCTTCCTGAGGTGGCGCCGGTATTGCGCTCGCGCGGCGGCAACGCCCGCGCACCAAGCAGTTGCTGCGCCAGGCGCGCCTCATCCTGCAGCACGGTGAAATCGGGCAGGCGCGTGTCCCATTCGAGCAGCGTGGGCAGCACACCAAAATGTTCTACGGCAGTTTCATACAACGACCAGACCTCGGCGCAGACGCGATCACCGTGATCGTCGATGCGCAGCTCCTCGCCACTGGCCGTGGCCACCACGACGTGTCCGGCCAAATGCAACTCACCGACGCTGCGGCGATCGAGCGCCTGGCACCAATGCGCCAACACGGCGCGGGCATCGCGGCGCTGATTGCGGGCGCTGACGTAAATATTGTTGATATCGAGCAGCACACCGCAGCCGGTACGCCGGACCACGGCAGCCAGAAATTCCGCTTCGGACAGCTCGGCCGCGGCATAACAGAGATAGGTGGAAGGATTCTCGATCAGCAGCGGGCGACCGAGCGCCTCCTGTACGGCTTCGACATTGCGGCAGACAATGGCCAGCGCTTCGGCCGTATACGGTAGCGGCAGCAGATCCGGCAGGAAGTGACCGTTGGCCAAGCTCCACGACAGGTGATCGGAGACCAGGCCGGGCGCAAGGCGCTCTGTCAATGCGCGCAGTCGCGCGACATGTCCGCGGTCGATGCCCGCGGCAGAGCCGAGCGAAAGGCCCACCGCGTGCAGCGACAGCGGATAGTGGGCACGCACCCGCTCGAGTTCGGCCAGCGCGGCCTCGTCCGCCATGTAATTCTCGGGGTGGACTTCGAACCATGCCGCAGCGGGATGGTCGGCGGCCACCATCGCCTGATGGGGCAGGCGCAGCCCGATTCCGGCACGTGCCGGAATCGGGCTGCTGTCGATCAACTGCGGCATCAGCCCTTCGTCAGGCTACCGCTGGCCAGCTTGGCACACACGCCAGCGGGCAGTTCCACGAACGAGGCCTTGTCCATGCTCTTGGTCGATTGGCCAGCGCACGAATGATCGCCCGCAGCGCAATCGTTCTTGCCAGCCTTGTTCACGCCAAAGCACTTTTCCATGGCGGGCTTGTCCATCGCCTTGTCAGTGCCGGCGGCGGCAGCGGTACCGACGATGCCGAGGGCGGCGGCGCCGAACAGCGCTGAAAGGGTCGCGGTCTTGAGGGAAATCGCTGACATGAGGTACTCCAGTAATTGCTGATTGTTGGTGATCGTAAAGCCTTAAGCGCTGCCCGTCTGTCTGGCATTGTCCGCTGCGGCTACCCATATATCGTTGCGGTCGGGTCAAGGTTACACGATCATTCCCTCCATGGCTCCAGGCACGCAAGCGCAACTGCAGGAAGCCGCCTGGGCCGGCCTGATGCGCGCCGCCCAGGCCGGCGACGGCTCCAGCTACGAGCAGCTGCTGCGCGCGATCGCTCCATTCATCAGGAGCTTGGCACGCCGCTACAGTCGCGGTGCCGCCACGACTGAAGATGTCGTGCAGGACGTACTGCTGTGCATGCACCGTATGCGCCACACCTGGGATCCGGCACGGCCCTTTTGCCCCTGGCTGGCCGCTATAGCCGCACGCCGTGGTATAGACAGAATCCGGCGCGACTCACGTATTGCCCGTCATGAGCTGCATGACGAGGCGGCCTATGAAACCTTTGCCACCCCCGAAGCGAACAACGAAACAGGAGCGCTGCACGCCGCAGAGCAGATCGAGCCGCTGTTGGCAGCGCTCCCGGAGCGCCAGCGCGAAGCGCTGGAAGCGACCAAGTTACGCGGACTGTCGCTGGCGCAGGCCTCGGAGGAATCCGGCCAGAGTGTCGCGGCCCTAAAGGTCAATGTACATCGCGCCGTGAAATCCTTGCGGCGCCTGATGGGAAACGATGGATAGGAATGTGGACACCGATCGCCTGATAACCACGCTGGGCCAGGGGCTCAGCGCCGTAAAGCCGCTGCGGCCGCCGCAGTGGCGGGCAATGCTGTGGTTGGCGCCGCTGGCGCTGCTGGTGCTGCTGGTGGTCATGCGTTTCGCCAATCTGACTGCCATGGCCCAACGCGTGGCCGAGCCGCGCGTGGCATTGGAATGCCTCGGCGCACTGCTGACCGGTGTGATGGCGATCGTGTCCGCGTTCTATCTTTCGCTGCCGGATCGCTCGGACCTGTGGCGATTCGCGGCATTGCCACCAATGGTATTGTGGCTGGCCAGCAGTGGCGCCGGTTGCCTGCAAAATGGCCTGGGCCTGGGCCCGGCCGGCGCACGGCTGGGCGAGAGCGGCGGCTGCTTCAAGTTCATCCTGATGGTCAGTCTGCCGATGGCGATGCTGCTGTTCCTGGCGCTGCGGCGCGCGCGGCCGCTGCAGCCGCTACGCGTGGCGCTCAGTGGTGGACTCGGCGTTGCGGCTCTGGCCGCCTTCGTGCTGCAGTTCTTTCATCCCTTCGATGTCACGCTGATCGATCTGGCGATGCATGCGCTGGCTGTTGTGATGATCGTCGGCCTGGCCGCACTGCTGCGCCGCCCGGCACTCGCACCGGCCAGCTGATCAGGCCGCGACCGGAATCTGCCGGCCGAGCATCTTCTCGATCGCGCGCAGCCGGTCGCGCTCATCGCGACTGACCAGCGAAACCGCTTCGCCGCTGCAACCGGCCCGGCCGGTGCGGCCAATGCGATGCACATAGTCTTCCGGTACGTGCGGCAATTCGAAGTTCACCACGTGCGGCATGTCCTCGATATCGAGGCCGCGCGCCGCGATGTCGGTCGCGACCAGGATGCGGATGCGGCCGCGCTTGAAGTCCTCGAGTGCACGGGTGCGCGCACCCTGCGACTTGTTGCCGTGGATCGCCGCGCAGCTCAGGCCGTCCTTTTCGAGGCGCTGTTGCAGCCGGTTGGCGCCGTGCTTGGTGCGGGTGAACACCAGGCTCTGGCGGTTGCCCCCGCTATTGAGGATGCGCGTCAGCAGCGGATGCTTGTCACCCGTCTCGACGTGATAGACGCGATGATCAACCAGTGCGATCGGCGCATTGCGCGGCGCGATGTCGATGCTCTCGGGGTTACGCAGCAGGCCGCGCGCCAGCTCGCGGATCTCGGACGAGAAGGTCGCCGAGAACAGCAGGCTCTGGCGGTCCTTCGGCAGCGCCGCAATCAGCTTGCGGATCGGCCGGATGAAGCCCATGTCGAGCATGCGATCGGCCTCGTCGAGCACCAGGAAATTGATGGCGCTGAGGTCGACCGCACGCTCCTGCAGGTGATCGAGCAGGCGCCCGGGAGTCGCGATGACGATGTCTACGCCCTGGCGCAGCGCATCGATCTGCGGCTTGGGACTGACGCCGCCGAAGATCAGTACGCCACGTTGCGGCAGATGCGCGCCCAGTTCGCGAAACGATTCGGCAACCTGGGCCGCGAGCTCGCGCGTCGGCACCAGCACCAGCGCGCGCGGCGCGCGCGCCCCGCGCGGCGCGCTCTGCTGCTCCTGCAGCTTGTGCAGCAGGGGCAGTGCGAAGGCAGCGGTCTTGCCGGTACCGGTTTGCGCGGCGCCCAGCACGTCGCGCCCCTCCATGACCAGCGGAATGGCGCGCGACTGGATCGGCGTGGGGGTCTGGTAGCCAGCGCCGTCGACAGCACGCAGCAGTTCAGGATGCAGATTGAAATGACTAAAGGACAAAGAATTACTCCAAATTGAATGGGCCCGGAGCGCTGGAGGCGCTGTCGGTACGGGCGATTAAACCGTTAAGGCAACACACCGCGAGCCGTCGAACGGCCCATGGGCAAAGCCAGGGGCCGACCGGCGCGGTCAGGTTTGCAGGAGGGGCGATTGATCCCGGACTGTGCGGGAGGTCAGAAGAACCTCGGCACGCGGGACCGACGCCCGCGTATTCGACAAACTCCGGATACACTCTACAGCAAGTAGCCCGGCCGCGCGAGCACGCATTTCACAATACGTGTCCGGCAGCCTCGTCAGCGGACCAGCCGGCGGCTCGCTTGTCGCAGCACACTAAGGCGATTCCGCCGCCACTAGCGATTTCCCGCAGTGACGTGCGCAGGCATTGCCTTGCTATAAACAACTCATGACATTCAAAACACACGCGCTGCGCCTGGCCACTGCGACCGCGAGCTGCGACTGCTGTTTCATGGAGTCGCGCTGCTGGCCGGGAACCGAGCCGCACAGCGGCGACGTCATCGTTAAACGCGAGCCGACGCTGCTGCCAGCGAACGTGCTGTACCTGGTACGAAGCGGTGCGATCACGGCCGTGGCGCTGATCGAAACCATGCTGTGCAAGCTGCCGTGGCCACCGCCGGCGGGCGATGCGGCACTACAGGGCAGGCTGCTCAGACGCGCCCGCGTGCAACTGCGCCAACGGGCGCGTGCCACCCGGCTCGCTGATCCAGACGCCTCAGAGTGTAGTTTCCTGCAGGAGATCGCCACGCGCATCGGCCGCGAAGAGCGTGTTGGCGAACACGTGTGGATACGCCAGCGCCTGCCGATGAGCCGGCTGGAAATCGGTCGGTACCTGGGATACGCGGCAGAAACCGCATGCCGCAGCATGCGTCGGCTGCAGAGCAACGGCGAGCTGGAAGTGAGCAGGCGTACGCTGCTGCTGAAGAAGTGCCTGGCCGCCACCGCGTCCGGAGCGGCGACTGGCGCCGCGGCCAGCGCCGGCAGGAGCGCGACGCTCAGCGCCTAGCGCTTTGGTGGGAGCTCGAAATTCGCGGTGGTCTTGCCGCGAATCTCTTCGAGTGTGATGCCGGGCGCCGTTTCCTGCAGTACGAAGGGCGCGTGCCGATCGGAGCGCGCGAACACCGCGAGATCGGTAATCACCTTGTCGACTACGTTGAGGCCGGTAAGCGGCAGCTCGCAACGCGGCTTGAACTTGGCGGCACCATCCTTCGAGGTGTGCTCCATCACCACGACCACGCGCTTCACGCCGGCGACCAGGTCCATCGCACCGCCCATGCCCTTGACCATCTTGCCGGGCACCATCCAGTTGGCGAGATCGCCATTCTCGGCCACTTCCATCGCACCGAGGATGGAGAGGTCGATGTGCCCGCCGCGGATCATGCCGAAACTGTCGGCCGAGGAAAAATAGGACGAGGTCGGCAGCGCGGTAATGGTCTGCTTGCCGGCGTTGATCAGATCCGGATCTTCCTCGCCCTCATAGGGGAACGGACCCATGCCCAGCATGCCGTTTTCCGATTGCAGCACCACGCGCATGTTCGCGGGAATGTAGTTGGCCACCAGCGTGGGGATGCCGATGCCTAGGTTGACGTAGTAGCCGTCACGCAATTCCTGCGCAGCGCGCGCGGCAATCTCATCGCGCGACCAGGCCATCAGGCGGCTCCCTTGGCACCGCCGCCCGCGGCGGCAGCGCCCGGCGCCGGGCGTTTGCGCACCGTGCGATTCTCGATGGTCTTCAGATAACTCGGGCCCTGGATGATGCGCTGGACGAAAATTCCCGGCGTGTGGATCTGGTCGGGATCGAGCGTGCCGGGTTCGACCAGCTCTTCCACCTCGGCAACAGTGAGTTTTCCGGCGGTCGCCATCATCGGATTGAAATTGCGCGCGGTCTTGCGATACACGAGATTGCCCTCGGTGTCGCCGCGCCAGGCCTTGACCATCGAGAGATCGGCCACCAGACCGGTCTCGAGCACGTAGATATCACCGTCGATCACGCGCTGTTCCTTGCCCTCGGCCACCAGCGTGCCGGCACCGGTGCGTGTGTAGAAACCCCAGATGCCCGCACCGCCGGCGCGTATACGCTCGGCCAGCGTGCCCTGCGGAGTGAACTCGAGTTCCAGCTCGCCGGAGAGATACTGGCGCTCGAATTCCTTGTTCTCACCCACGTAGGAGGAAATCATCTTGCGGATCTGCCGCGATTTGAGCAGCGGACCAAGACCGAATTCATCGATGCCGGCGTTATTCGATACGACAGTGAGATTCTTTACGCGGGAATCGCGCAGCGCGACGATCAGGTTTTCGGGAATGCCACACAGCCCGAAGCCGGCCGACATCACGGTGATGCCATCGCGCACTACGCCGGCGAGCGCTGCGGCGGCGCTGGCGTAGACTTTGGGGCCCTTGGGCAGACTCACGCTGAAATACTCATGGCGCGGGATTATTGCATTAGGCTCGCTGGCAAGCCAGTTCGCCACTGCGGCCGGGCACGGTTCCAGCCACCACTTCGCAGGCCGGCAGCGCATCGCGATCGAGCGTTGCGCACAATGTGGCCAGCGACACCAGCTCGTGCCCCTGCGCAGCCCAACCCTCGACCAGGCGCCGCATCACCGGCAGCAACTTCATGCCTTCGAGCTCCGCATGCAACGTGAACACCTCGCTGCCGCCACTACGCCCGCCGCGGTTGCCGGCAGTATGAGCGAGCAACGTCTCGTGCACGTTGTCGGCGTTGCGTCCATCAAGGCCGACCAGCTCATCGAGTGTCGGCAGCGTCGTCGGCATCTGCAGCACGCGGCTGCGACGGCCGTCAATCAGCGGCACGAACGGAGCAGCGCCACGGGTATCAGAGGCATACTCGAAACCGAGCTGTTCCTCGAGTGCCAGTGCGGCAGCATTCATCTGCCAGCCGGCGGCGCCGTGCACCTGCGGTGCGCTGCCGAAGATTTCCTGGAAGCGCTCTAACCCTAAGCGCATCTGGCGTGCGGTCCATCCGGCATCGCGGCGCGCGACAAAATCCTGCCACGCGATGTGATCGTAACAATGCATACCGACTTCGAAGCCGGCATCACGCACCGCACGCATCTGATCGCCCGCGCGCCGGCCAATATCGGGCCCGGGCAGCAAAGTGCCGTACAGCAGGGTGCGCAGGCCGTAGTGTTCGAGCACCGAGGTGCGCGACACCTTGCCGAGGAACCCGGGACGAAACACCCGGCGGATTGCGCGCCCGGTGTGATCGGGTCCGAGGCTGAACAGGAAGGTGGCACCGGCGCCGGCCTGCTGCAATACCCGCATCAGCGGCGGCACGCCCTCGCGTGTGCCACGCAACGTGTCGACGTCCACCTTGAGCGCGATACGCACCGGGATCCAGCTATCCGGGACCGCGCCGCTCAGTCGATCAGATTCGAGGCCTGGGCAATCTGCCCGCGATAGGCTTCGAAGATCTGCTTGAGCGCATCGCGCATCGCCACCTTCGGCTCCCAGCCGAGTTCGCTGCAAGTGTTGCTGATCTTTGGCACGCGATTGGAGACATCCTGGTAACCCTTGCCGTAGTACTCACCGGCAGTGGTCTCGATCAGTTTCACCTTTTTCGCATTGTCGCGATACTCGGGATAGTCGGCGGCCAGCGCCAGCATCTGCTCGGCCAGTTCGCGTACCGAGAGATTGTTGGCCGGGTTGCCGATATTGAAAATCTTGCGGGTGGCGCAGCCATCTTTATTGGCGATGATACGCATCAGCGCGTCGACGCCATCGCTGATCGCCGTGAAGCAGCGCTTCTGCGCGCCGCCATCGACCAGCTTGATCGGCTCGCCGCGCACGATATGACCGAGGAACTGCGTGATCACGCGCGAGCTGCCTTCCTTGGCCGAATGGATGTTGTCGAGACCGGCGCCGATCCAGTTGAAGGGGCGGAACAGCGTGTAGTCGAGCTGGTTCGAGGAGCCGTAGGCGTAGATGACGCGATCGAGCAGCTGCTTCGAGCAGGCGTAGATCCAACGCTGTTTGTCGATCGGGCCGTAGATCAGCTCCGAAGTGGCCGGATCGAACTCGCCATCGCGGCACATGCCGTAGACCTCGGAGGTCGAGGGAAACAGCACGCGCTTGCCGTAGCGCACGCACTGGCGAATGATCGGCAGGTTGGCCTCGAAATCGAGCTCGAACACCTTGAGCGGCGCCTGCACGTAGGTGGCCGGCGTGGCGATCGCCACCAGTGGCAGCACCACATCGCACTTGCGGACGTGATATTCGATCCACTCTTTGTTGATCGTGATGTCGCCTTCGAAAAATTTCATGCGCGGGTTGGCGAGCAGCGGCTCGACGCGTTCGGAATTCATGTCCATGCCGAACACGTGCCAGTCCGTATCCTTGAGGATGCGGGTCGAGAGGTGATGGCCGATGAAGCCGTTGACGCCGAGGATCAGTACTTTGGTAGCCATGATGTAAACCCACCGATGTTGATTATCTGAGGCCGCCCGTCAGCGGCAGCACCTTGTCGCCAAAGCGCGCATGAAAGGCCTGCGCATCGCGCACCTGCCCATCCAGTTCGAATTCCAGCAGCCGCAGCACGCCATCGGCGCACAGCGCCTGCACTTCGCCGCCGCGCCAACACAGCCCCGGCGGCGCACTGCCAGCGCCGCCACTGCCAGCGGCCGGGAGTGTGCGCAATACCCGCAGCGCCATCCCGGCCGCCTGCGCAAAAGCGCCCGGATAAGGCGGTGCCACGGCACGCACCAGATTGTGCACGGCGCACACCCCGCGGCGCCAGTCTATCGCACCATCGGCAGCACTGCGGCCACCGAAGTAGCTGCCCTGGCTTAAGTCCTGCGCGCGCAATACGGCAGTGCCAGCCACCAGGCCGGGCAGTGCGCGCTGCAGGGTGATTTCCGCCGCCACGCAGACCTTGCGAAATACTTCGACCGCGGTGTCATCGGGCAATATCGGCACAGCCTCGGCATCGACAATTGCGCCGGCATCAGGCTTGACCGTCATCGCATGGAGCGTTGCGCCGGTCTCGCGCTCGCCATTCAGTACCGCCCAGTTCACCGGCACGCGGCCGCGGTATCTGGGGAGCAGCGAACCGTGCATGTTGTAGGCGCCGCGCGCGGGCAGAGCGAGCACTGCGGCCCCAAACATGTGCCGGTAATAGAAAGAGAACAGGAAATCGGGACCAGCGGCACGCAGCTTCTGCAGAAACTCCGGCGCATTGGGATCGGTGGGAGTCGCGACCGCAAGACCGTGCCAGCGCGCGTGCTGCGCCACGCTTTCGAACCAGATCTGCTCGGCCGGATTGTCCTGGTGGGTTACGACCAGCGGCACTTCGATGCCCTGCGCCAGCAACACCCGCAGGCAGCGCACTCCCACATCGTGATAGGCGAAGACTACCGCGCGCGTCACGGTGGCTCGGCGCCGCCCGGCGGACGCTCGAGCACCGCGCCAATGATGTAGCGCGGCCGGCGACGCACCTCTTCGTAGATGCGGCCGATGTACTCGCCCAGCAGGCCGAGACCAAACAGCGCGATGCCGATCAGCAGGAAGGCGATCGCGAACAGCGTGAACATGCCCTGCTCGGCGGCATTCGGGCCGAACACCAGCCGCCGCACCATCAGTCCGATGCCGAACATCACCGACAGCAACGAGACCACTGTGCCCAGTGCCGAGAAGATCTGCATCGGCACGATCGAGAAGCCGGTCATCAGGTCGAAGTTCAGCTTGATCAGCTGCCAGATCGAATATTTCGACTCGCCGGCACTGCGATCCTCGTGACGCACCATGAT
>JAYUZE010000050.1:0-2697 GCA_043752035.1 Gammaproteobacteria bacterium | reverse complement strand
ATGGCGACTGTAGCGCTCGCGCTCGGCATCACTGAGCATGTCAGCCACCACTGAGTGCGCAGATCAGGTGCACTTCGTCACCTGCAGCCAGTGCGGCCGCAAGCGTCGGGGTCTCGCGGGTATTCACGAAAATACGGATATGAGGGCGGATGCGATCCTGCTCGTCGATGATGCGAAAGCGCATGCCGGGATAGTTGCGCTCGAGCTCCGCCAGCAGCTCCACCAGGGTGTCGCCGCGCGCGCTCACCTGTGCCGCATCCTGCGTATAGGAGCGCAGCGGACCCGGAATTCTCACGATGTGCATCATCACCAGACCGTATGCGCGCCAGCTCGCGCTAACTGGCGTGTGTGACCGAGTAGATTTCCGGTAGATGTCGCGCGATGCAGCGCCAGGCATCGCCGCCATTGTTGCTCGCCCAGACTTCGCCGTGCGTCGTGCCGAAATAGAGGCCGAGTTTGCCGGCATCATCGCTACACATGGCCTGGCGCAGCACCGTGAACCAGGCCTGTTTGCGCGGCAGGCCGCGATCGAGCCGCTGCCAGCTGCGACCGCCATTGCGCGAGCGATAGACGGCCGGCTTGCCATCGATGGCGGTGCGCGGCCAGACCTTGGAGCCATCCATCGGCAACACGTAGACTGTCTCGGGTTCACGCGGATGCGCGACCACCGGAAAGCCGATGTCGCCGATTTTCTTCGGCATGTGAGCGCCGATCCGCACCCAGCGGCGCGCCGGCCGGTCAAGCCGATAGCTGCCGCAGTGATTCTGCTGGTAAAGCCGGTCGGGTTGCAGCGGATGCATGATCAGGCAGTGCGGATCGTGGCCGTAAGCGGCGTTGGGGTCGGGCAGGAAATCCGCAGCTACGCCTTCGTTGAGTGGCACCCAATCGGCGCCGCCGTCCAGCGTTTCGAACACGCCGCCGATCGAGATCGCCAAATACATATGGCGTGCATCGCGCGGATCAATGCGTATGGAGTGCAGCAGCTCGCCGTCGGGCGTGCGCAGCCCCGCAGCCCATTTGGGAAACATCGCGTGTTCGTTGAAGCCGGAAACCGGCTGCCAGTTCAGGCCATGATCCTCGGAGCGGAACAACCCGGCAGGCGCCGTGCCGGCAAACCACACGCCAGGCTGGGTCGGGTGCCCGGCGGTCAGCCAGAAGGTACGCTCGACCGCACGAGGTGCCTCGCCTTCACGGGCCTTGCGAAAGGCCGGCGGCGCCTTGGCTTCCTGCCAGTGCCGGCCGCGATCGGACGACGTGTAGATCGTCGGACCCAGGTGTCCGGTCTTGGCTGCCACCATCATGCGGCGCGGTTCGCGCGGATCTTGCACGATGTGATGAATGACATGTCCCAGGAATTGTGGCCCGGCCAGGCGCCAGTTGCGCCGCTGCTTGTCGGGACGTAATGCGAAGGCGCCCTTGCGGGTACCGATCCAGAGGGTGCTGCTCATGGCAGTCAAGAATCGGCGTGCCACCAGGGCCTGTCAAGACGCTTTTGGAACTGTGCCTTTAGAACTGCAGTGCGGCCAGGCGCGCGTAGAGTCCTTCGTCGCGCACTAGTTGGGCGTGATCGCCCTGCGCGACGATGCGGCCGTGCTCGAGTACGACGATGCGTTTGAGCTTCTGGATGGTCGCCAGCCGGTGGGCGATTACGAGCGTAGTGCGCGCGTGCCCGCCGTGTCCGGCCATCAGGTTGCTGAGGCCCTGCTGCACCAGGCGCTCGTTCTCGGCATCGAGCGCGCTGGTCGCCTCATCGAGCAGCAGCACTGGGGCGTTTCGCAGCATGGCGCGCGCGATGGCAATGCGCTGGCGCTGGCCGCCCGAGAGCGTGATGCCGCGCTCGCCGACCAGCGTCGCGTAGCCCTGCGGCAGGTGGCGGATGAACTCATCGGCCGCGGCGGCGGTGGCCGCGGCCCGCACGGCCGCATCATCGGCCGCGGGCTGGCCGTAGCGGATGTTGTCGGCAATACTGCCGGCGAATATCACTGCGTCCTGCGCCACCACTGAAATCTGCGAGCGCAGCTCGGTCGGATCGAGCGTGGCGATATTGACGCCATCGAGCAGCACGGCGCCCGTGCCCGGATCGAAGAAGCGCAGCAGCAACTGAAACACAGTCGACTTGCCGGCGCCCGAGGGACCGACCAGTGCCACCGCTTCACCTGGCGCGACCGAAAGGTCGAAGTCGGCTAGCGCTGCGTGTTCGGGGCGCGAGGGATAGCAGAAGCGCAGCTGCTGGAAGTCGAGTCGCCCGCGCACCGGTTGCGTCAGGTGCTGCGGTCGGGCCGGCGCGCTGATCAGTGGCGCAGTGGCGAGTATCTCCATCAGCCGCTCAGTGGCGCCGGCGGCGCGCTGTACCTCACCCCAGAGTTCACTGAGCGCGCCCACAGAACTCGCAAGCATGATCGCGAATAACAGGAATTGCAGCAGTTGACCTGAGCTGAGGCGCTTGGCGAGCACGTCTGAGGCGCCAACCCACAGCACGCCGACGATGCAGGCGCCGACTAACATGATCACTATTGCCGTCATCACCGCGCGCACGCGCGTGCGCCTGATGCCGGTGGCGAAGGCTGTCTCGGTAGCCGTACTGAAACGCTCGCGATCGACCGGCTCGTGCGTGTAGGCCTGCACTGTCGGCATCGAATTGAGCACTTCGCTGGCCAGCGCCGAGGTCTCGGCGATGCGATCCTGCGCGGCCCGCGA
>JAYUZE010000049.1:0-26183 GCA_043752035.1 Gammaproteobacteria bacterium | reverse complement strand
ATGCGCTGGCGGCTCAAGGATCTCATTGATATACGCATCGAGGACGCGATCATCGATGTGTTCGCCGTACCCAGTCCGGCGCGCGCCGCCCAGGGCAAGATGATGTACGCGGTGGCCGCGCGCCGCAGCGTGGTCGAAGGGCTGTCGAGCACGCTCGCCGAGGTACCGCTGTTCGATGTGGTGGATATCCCGGAGCTGTGCCTGCGCAATCTGCTGGCGCTGCTGCCCGCGGCAGCGAGCGGTGTCGCCTTGCTGCACCTCGGTGAACAGACTGCCTCAGTGATTGTCGTGCGCGGCAACACCTACTACTTCTCGCGGCAGATGAGCCTGCGCAATGCCGTCAACCTCGATATCGGCGGCGCCGACGTACCGGGCGCGATAGATGCCGCGGCCGTGGTGCTGGAACTGCAGCGCTCGCTTGACTACTACGAACGGCACTTCGATCAGCCGCCAATCAACAAGCTGGTGGTGGCGCCGGCCGGCGATCGCGCCCAGAAGCTGGCGACCGAGCTGGCGCGCGAGTCCGGGTTCGAACTCAGTGTGCTCGATCTCAACAGCCTGATGAGCTGCGTGACGCCGGTACCGGCTGATGTGCAGGCCGCCTGCCTGATCGCGGTGGGCGCCGCGCTGAGGGACGAGCGTCGCTCGCTCTGAAACCATGGAACAGCAGGTCAATCTCTATCAACCGATCCTAGGCGCCGAAAAGCGCCTGTTCTCGGCGCGTACGATCGCCGCGGCGCTGGCGGCACTCGCATTGTGCCTCGGCGGCGTGGCTGGATTCGCCCGCTGGCGCACGGCGCATATCGAGCATGCCGTGGTCGTGGTCGCCGGGCAGGAGGCTCAGGCGCTGGCGTTGGCCGCACAGGCGAATGCAGCCAACGCGCCGCGCGCCAGTCTGGCTGAACTCGACGAGCAGGCCCGGCGCAGCAGTGAGGAGATCGCTGCGCGTGAGCATGCGCTGAGTATCGTGCAGCGTGGCAGCGCCGATGCACACTCGGGTTTTGCCGCCCGTCTGGAAGCCATCGGCCGTCGTCACGTCGAGGGCGTGTGGCTCACGAGCCTTATGATCGGCACAGGCGAGGGGCGCCTGGCGCTCAGCGGCGCCACCGTCGATCCGCGGTTAATTGCCGGCTGGCTCGCCTCGCTGGAAGACGAGCCAGCACTGGACGGCGCCTTTTTCGATCGACTCTCCATCAAGCAGGTTACCGACGCCGCACCCGCACGCGCGGTGTTCGATATCGGCGCGCCCGGGCTCGACCTGCCCGTGGCAGGCGGCGTCAAATGAAAGCTCTCGATACACTGCTGGCGCGGCTCGTCCCGGTGGGCGAGAGGATCAATCACCTCTCGCTACGCGAGCGCGCGATGGTGTTCTCAGCCGGCGTCGCCGTGCTGGGTATGGCCTGGCAGAACCTGCTGATGGATCCACTCACGCGTCGCGCCCATGGCGCGCAACAGCAACTGCAGGGCGTGAAGGAGCGCCTGGAAGCCGCGGATCTCGCGGTGCGCGCGGCCGCGCAGAGTCCGGCCGTGATGGCGGCAGCCCGCAATCGCGCGCTCGATACGCGCCTCGCCCAGCTCGACGGCGAGCTCGCTACAGCTGCACATGGCTACGTGGCGCCAGAGCGGGTCGCCAACCTGCTGGGTGAATTGATTGCGCGCCAGCAGGGCCTGACCCTGATCAGCCTGCGCAATCTCCCGGTGCAGAGCCTGGCGCTCGATGCCAGCGGGGCGAGTGGCACTGGCACGGCAAGCGCTGCTGGCGCTGCTGCGCGCGATCGGGGCCCGTTCCTGCATCCCGTGGAACTCATCGTCAGCGGCGATTACCCCAGCGTGGTCCGTTACCTGCAATCGCTTGAAGAACTGCCGTTCCGACTGCACTGGGAACGGCTGGAACTAAGGGTCGAACACTATCCGGCCAATCGCGTGCGCCTCGTAATCGGCGCACTCAGCCTGTCGCGCAAATGGATGAGCGTATGAAGTCGCTGCTGCCAATCATCTGGTGTTGCACGGTTGCTGCTGCGGCAGTGGTCGGGCAGGCCGGCGAGATCCGCGATCCGATGCGTCCGCCACAGCGCAATGCGGCGCAACCCGCTGCGGTAGCCGCGACCCTGGTGGTCTCGGCGCTGTTCATCGGTCCGACGCGTCGTGCCGCGATCGTCAACGGTCGGTTGGTGCATGAGGGCGACACACTTGGCTCCTTCACAATCGTCGCCCTGCTCGACGATGGCATCCGCTACCGGAGTCGCGGCGTACTGTACGAGCAGCGCCTGCTGGCCAACGAACTGCATTTCAAAAAGCCCGCCGCCAGTGTGGCGCGACTGGCCAACGGAGGCTCCTGATCATGAACCGCAATCACTACACCGGCGCTGTCCTGGCAGCCCTGCTGCTGCTCAGCAGTGTCGCAACACCTGCGGCGGATGAACCGCGCTTCGATGTCTCGGTGAATGATGCTTCGGCGCGCAGCTTCTTCGAAGGTTTGGTCGAGGGCACAGCCTACAATATCGCGCTCGAGCCCAGCGTCGGCGGCAGCATCAGCCTGAAGATGCACGGGGTCACGGTGCCGGAAGTGCTCGAGGCGGTGCGCGACACCTATGGCTACGATTTCCATCAGACCACCGGTGGCTACGTTGTGTCGCCACCAGGACTGCGCACCCGGATCTTTCAGGTCAACTATCTCGATGTCGAACGGCGCGGGACCTCGCGTACCCGCGTGTCCTCTGGCCAGCCGAGCCAGGCGGCGCTCAGTTCGGCCAGCGCCAGCAACGGCAACAACGGTGGCACCTCCGGTTCCTCGAGCGGACTGAGCGAGCCGCCGGGCAAAATTTTTCGTCGTGACAGCAGCGACAACCAACAGAGCACGCAGGTCAGCGATATCACTGGCAGCAGCATTTCCACGCGCACGGCTTCGGATTTCTGGACCGACTTGGTGGCCAATCTGCGGCTGCTGGTCGGCACCGAAGGCGGTCGCGAAATCGTGATCAACCCGGCCTCCGGCGTAGTCGTGGTGCGCGGTAGTGCGCGCGAGCTGCGCGACGTGCAGCAGTTTCTGGACAACGTACAGGAGGTGTCGGTGCGCGAAGTGGTGCTGGAAGCCAAGGTGATCGAAGTCGAACTCTCCAGCGGCCTGCAGGCCGGCATCAACTGGGCGGCGCTCGCGAATTCCGGGAGCCGCCACTTTATCGGCTCGCAGTCCGTGCCGCAGGGGCAGGGTGGATTCAACTCCTCGAACCTGTTGAACCAGCCGGGCCGTGCGATCGACCTGCAGCCTGGCGCAAATCCGCTAGCCAATATCCCCATCAACACGCTGGGCGGCGCTTTCTCGCTGGCGATCAACGCCACCGACTTTAGCGTGTTCATCGACCTGCTGGCTACCCAGGGCAAAACCCATGTGCTCTCGAGTCCGCGCGTGGCTACGCTCAACAACCAGAAGGCCGTCATCAAAGCCGGTGCGGACCAGTTCTTCGTGACTGGCGTATCGAGCAACACCGTGGTCGGCACGGCGTCGGCCACCAGCAGCAACGTGCAGCTGACGCCGTTTTTCTCCGGCGTGGCACTCGATGTCACGCCACAGATTGCCGCGGACGGCAGCGTCTTGCTGCATATTCATCCGACCATCAGCGATGTCACCGAGCAGGTGAAAAATTTCTCGGTCGCCGGCACGCCCAACTCTTTGCCGCTGGCCCTAAGCCAGGTGCGCGAATCCGACAGCGTGGTGCGGGCCGCGAGCGGCCAGGTGATCGTGATAGGCGGCATGATGCGCACCACCAGCACCGACAGAAACTATGGCGTGCCGTTGCTGGGCAGCATACCGGTGCTGGGTAATCTGTTCCGCAGCAAGCAGCGCACCAGCGTGCGCTCTGAGCTCGTGATCCTGCTGCGCCCGGTGGTCGTCGCGAGCGCCTCGGACTGGCAGCAGCTCGCGCAGCAGGCGCTCGATCATGCCACCGCGCTCGACCCGAAGGCGCCGGTCGGCACGCCTTAAGTGCGGCGCCTGAGCCACCCATGAACGCGCGCGTCCGAATCCGCCTCGGTGACCTGCTGATCCAGCACAAGGTCATCACGCAGGAACAGCTTGCCACGGCACTGCTAGAGCAAAAGCGCTCGGGCCGCAAGCTCGGCCGGGTGCTCGCCGATCTCGGCCTGCTGCCCGAGGCCCAGCTACACGAGTTTCTTTCCAAGCACCTCAAGGTGCCGTTCGTCGATCTGAAGCAGCTGCGCATTGACCGTGAGGTCGTGAAGCTGCTGCCCGAAGCGCTGGCACGCCGCCATCGCGCACTGGTGCTGCAGCAGGATGCGCGTGGCCTGCTGATCGGCATGCCCGATCCCGCCGACCTGCAGGCCTACGATGACCTGCAGGTCAAGCTCAAGCAGCCGCTGCGCGTGGCATTGGTGGGCGAGGCTGATTTTCTGAAGACCCTGGACGCCGTGTACCGGCGCTCCGATGAGATCGCCTCGCTGGCCGAGGCAGTACGCGACGAGCTGGCCGAAGGCGATGTTGACATCGAGCAGCTGACGGTCGAGGAGGGTTCGCCCGACGCGCCGGTGCTGCGCCTGCTGCAGACCATGTTCCACGATGCCGTGCAGGCACGCGCCTCCGACATCCACATCGAACCGGGCGATGACAAGCTGCGCATACGCCTGCGTGTCGACGGTCAGCTGCAGGAACAGGTGATCGATGGCAAGCGCGTGGCCGGAGCACTGGTCACACGCCTTAAACTGATGTGCGGCCTCGATATCGCCGAGAAACGCCTGCCGCAGGACGGCCGCTTCACGGTGCGGGTGCTCGATCAGTCGCTGGACGTGCGCCTGGCCACGATGCCGACCACTTACGGCGAATCGGTGGTGATGCGCCTGTTGAGCCAGTCCTCATCGCTCCTGTCGCTCGACAAGCTGGGCATGCAACCCAATCTGCAGCAGCGCTTCCAGCGGCTGATTGATCGCACCTCGGGCATGGTGCTGGTGACCGGTCCCACCGGCAGTGGCAAGACCACGACGCTGTATGCCGCGCTCAATCACCTGAACAAACCCGGCGTCAAGGTGATCACAGTCGAGGATCCGGTCGAATACCGGCTCGATCGCATCACTCAGGTGCAGGTACTCTCGAAGATCGGTCTCGATTTCGCGCGCATTCTGCGCACCGCGTTGCGCCAGGACCCCGATATTCTGCTGGTGGGAGAAATGCGTGATCGCGAGACCGTGGACATCGGCCTGCGTGGCGCGATGACCGGCCACTTCGTGCTCTCTACGCTGCACACTATCAATGCCGTGGCGACGATGAACCGCCTGCTGGACATGGGCGCGGCCGGGTATCTCGTGGCCGCCGCCGTGCATGGCGTGATCGCCCAGCGGCTGGTGCGTCGCATATGCAACGACTGCGCGCAGCCCGCGACGCCTACCGCGCATGAGCTGGCGTGGTTGCAAAGCTGCCGGCCCTCGATCGTGCCGGAGCGCACCAAGTTCATTGCCGGCGCCGGCTGCACTTTTTGCAACCTGACGGGTTATCGCGGTCGGGTCGCGGTGTATGAACTGCTGGAGATCGATCGCACGCTGGCGGATGCCGTGCGGCGCGGAGATCTCGAGGGCTTTGCGCGTGCTGCGCGCACCCGACCGGGGTACCTGCCGCTGGCCCAGGGCGCGATCGATCTTGCGCTGGCCGGCACCACTTCGCTTGCCGAAGCCATGGCGGTTGGTGCCGGCCTCGAAGAGCTGGTCGACGAAAAAACCGATCTGCCGGATGCCGCCGTTGACGAAGTGTTGAGCGCGCGGGCCTGACGATGCAGATGTTCCGCTATCGTGGCCGGGGCGGTCGCGGAGACCTGGTCACCGGTCGTTTCGAGGCCGAAAGCATGGACGCGGTCGCCAGCCGCCTGCTGAATCTCGGCATTACACCGCTCGAGATACTGCCGGATGTCGCCACTGGCACACCGCTCAACGAGTTGCTGCAGCGCTTTGGTGCCGGTGCACCCAAGAGCTCGGACCTGGTCCTGTTCGCGCGGCAGATGTACTCGATCACCAAGGCCGGTCTGCCGCTGCTGCGTGGCCTGCGCAGTCTCGCGCAGGCCACGCACAATGTTCAACTGCGCGATGCACTTTACGATGTGCTGCAGAGCCTGGAATCGGGCCGTGACTTCGCCAGCTCACTGGCGCGTCACTCGGATATTTTTCCACCCTTGTTCCTGAGCATGGTGCGGGTCGGCGAGTCGACCGGCACGCTGGACAACGCCTTCCTGCGCCTGTGCGAATACCTGGGCCAGGACCAGGAGGTGCAGGATCGCGTGAAGTCGGCGATTCGGTATCCGGCCATCGTCGTGGTAGTAATCGCGATCGCCATCGTGATCATCACGGTGTTCGTGATCCCGAATTTCAAGCCGCTGTTCAAGATACTGGGCGACGACATTCCGATGCCGACGCGCATCATCATGGGCACTTCCGATTTTGTGCGTAATCACGGCCTGCTGCTGCTGGGCATGATTGCGGCTGGCATCGTGCTGCTCAAGCGCCATCTAAAAACCGAAGCGGGGCGCTATAGCTGGGATCGTATGAAGCTAAAGCTCCCGGCGATCGGCGAACTGATGCACCAGGCGGTGCTCTCGCGGGTGATGCGCTCGCTGGCGATATCGCTGGCAGCTGGCCTGCCAATGATCCAGGCGCTGACGCTGCTGGCGCGCTCCGCCGGCAACGAGTACCTGGCCGAACGACTGTTGCGGCTGCGCGATGCGGTCGAGCGCGGCGAAAGCCTGAGTCGGGCCGCCGCCACCGCAGGAATCTTCCCGCCGCTGGTATTGCAGATGGTGGCGATAGGCGAGGAGACCGGCGAGCTGACCAATCTGCTCGAGGAAGTATCGGGTTTCTACCATCGCGAGGTGGATTACCGGCTCAAGAACCTCAGCGCGATGATCGAGCCGCTGCTGATGGCCTTTGTCGGGGGGTTGGTACTGATCCTGGCGCTCGGCGTGTTCCTGCCGATGTGGAACATGATCGGCAAGGTCGGGCACGCGGGCTAGGCGGGCTAGGCGGGCGCACCGCCGTGTGACCCGGTTCACAATCGCGGCGGCAGGGCTTAAGTATCGGCGTCGCAGGCCGATTCGTTACAGGTAGGCGCGGGTGTTCCGCGCAGGTTTATCTCTTAATCAACGGCGCGCAAGCGCTTTGGAGTCGAATATGACCTCTTCCAGGATTCGCGGCTTTACGCTGATCGAGCTCGTGGTCGTGATCACGATCCTCGGCATTCTGGCGGCCTTCGCCATCCCGCGCTTCATCTCGCTCGATTCGACTGCCCGTAGCGCTACGGTCACGGGTCTGGCGGGTGCCATCCGCAGTTCCGCTGCGCTGGCGCGCGGCATGTCCATGGCCACTGGCAACGCAGCCAGCGTCACCATGGAAGGCAGCGCCGTCGCCTTGGCGAACAACTACCCGGATGCCAGCGCCGGTGGCATTGGTAACGCCATCAACCTGAGCCCTGGCGACTTCACGTTTACAGCAGGCGCCCCTGCGGCAACCGGTACGGCCACCTGGCAGCGCATAGGCGCAGCCACCGCCGCGACGTGTCAGGTCAGCTACACGCCGCCCGCCGCCGCGGGTGCTGCGCCGGCTATTGCGGTAGCGACTGCGGGCTGCTGATCGGGTTCGGGACGGCACACGCAGGGTGAACCTGCGGGAGCACGAGGTATGCCGCGATTGGAATCAGACCCCGCGGCACCTCGACTCCGCCGCGGCTACACGCTGGTCGAGCTCACGGTCGTCATCACCATACTGGGTGTGCTGTCGGCGACCATCGGCCCGCGCTTCTTCACGCAGTCGGTATTCTCGGAGCGCAGCTACGCCGATGAGCTCGGCAGTGCGCTGCGCGCGACCCAGAAAGCCGCGGTGATCACTGGCTGCCGTGCGCGCCTGACGCTGGCCGCGGGCTCCTACAGCGCCACCCAGCAGGCCGCCGCCGGAAACGCCTGCCTCGCCAGCGACAATTCCTGGCCGACGCCGATCCTCGGCGCGGCCGGTGATGCCATCGCGAACTCGGCGCCGTCCGGCATCAGTGCTACACCCACTGGCATATTTGAATTCGATACCCAGGGACGCTTGGTGGCGAGTCCTGGCGCCACGATCACGATCGGCGCACGGCAGATCACTATCGAGGCCGCTACCGGCTTCGTGCAGGTGCAATGATGCATCCGCAACGTGGCCGCGATGGACGACGCCAGCAGGGCGTAACGCTGATCGAGCTGATCATTGCGATCACCATCGTGGCGATCGGTGTTACTTCGATCCTGGGCGCGCTGTCGGTGGCCTCGAGCCGCAGCGCCGACTCGATGGTGCTGCAGCAGGCCGTGTCGGTGGCGCAGGCCTATCTGGATGAGATCCTGCAACGCTGGGTGGTCGATCCCAATGGCAACCCCAGCGCCAGCGGTCGCGCCAACTGGAACATCGTCGATGCCTACAACGGCCTGAACGACGTTGGCACGCACGATCAGTTCGGTAATGCCATTGCCGCGCTCTCGACCTACAACGTATCGGTGAGCGTCCTCACCTCGGCTGGGCTCAGCGGCATCGGCGCTACGGCCGTGCGCCGCATCGATGTCACCGTGACGCACGCACCAAATGTCACCGTTACGCTCTCCGGCTACCGGGCCAACTTCTGATGGTGAGCGAGCGCGGCATGACACTGATCGAACTCGTGATCACGATTACCGTGGGCTCGATCGTGGTCGGCTTCATGTCGATGTTCATTACGCTACCGATGAATGCCTACAGTGCGCAGACCCGGCGCGCCACGCTGGTCGACTCGGCGGACAGCGCGCTGCGCTTCATGGCGCGCGACATCGGCGGTGCGCTGCCCAACAGCGTGCGCGCCGGCACCAGCGGCAGCGTCAGCGCGCTCGAACTGCTGGTTACCATAGATGGTGCGCGTTATCGCGACGGCGGGCCGCTCGCCAATCCGGCGCTGGAACTGGACCTGAGCACGGCCGACACCGCTTTCTCCACCACCGTGCCCTTCACGCAGCTGACGCTGCCGTGGACTTCCAGCAGCAGCTACCTCTCGATCGCCAACATCGGCGTGCCCGGTGCCGATGCATATGCCGGCGCAAATGTGATCACGCCGGCCGGCACTACGATCACGATTGCGGCCGGCGCCAGCGCGAATGCGAACCAGGTGACGCTGAACCCTGGCTTCCAGTTCAACTGGGGTTCATCGAACAAGCGGGTGTATCTGCTCAGCGGCCCGGTGTCCTACCTGTGCGACAGCGCGGCGCGCACGCTGACGCGCTACAGCGGCTATACGATCCTGCCGACGCAGCCGCTCAGCGCCGCGACCCTGCTCCTAGCCGGTGCGACGGCCGCGCGCGTGGCCACCGATGTCGCCTCCTGCGCATTCACCTACGCCATCGGCAGTCCGCAGCGTAATGCATTGGTGACACTCTCGCTGCAGCTCGCCAACAGTGGCGAGTCCATCCAGTTGCTGCAGCAGGTGCAGCTGGAGAATGCGCCATGAGTGCCAGCGCGCGCGGCTTTGCGCTGGTGCCAGCGCTGTTCCTGATCGTGGTGCTCGCGGCGCTGGGGGCGGCGGCAATCCGCATCGGTAACGGTGAGCAGCAGACGGTCACAATGGCGTTGCAGCAGGTGCGGGCGCTGGCCGCGGCCCGCGCCGGCATCGAATGGGGCGCCTATAACGCGCTGGTGAATCACAATTGCGCGGCCAGCACGACCTTGAATCTTAGTGAGGCGGCGCTGGCGGGCTTTGCGGTGGCCGTGACCTGCACGGCGACCTCGTACACGAGCAACTCGGTGACGCGCTACGCCTGGGTGCTGGTGGCCAATGCCTCATCGGGCACCTATGGACAGCCGGGCTACGTGCACCGGGTCGTGAGCTCCACCTTCACGGATGCCACGGGATGAAACGCTGCTGGTTTCTGCTGTTGATCATGGTCACGCCGCTGGCGCAGGCGCAGATCGCTAGCGTGCAGTCGACTGGCGTGTTCCAGACCGGTTCGGGCACCTCGGTGGCCTCACAGTCCTTTGCCGTCAATCCGAAAATCGGCAACACAATCGTGGTGCTGGCCTGGTCGTGGAATGGCAGTTCCACGCCGACGATTACCGCCAGCGACAATGCTGGCAATACCTACACCTCGAACTCGCAGGTCACTGCAACCGGAAATTCGCGCGGCTGGGAAAACGCCGCGGTGTTTTCCGCGCCGATTACTGCGACTACCGGTGGCTTCAAGGTCACGGTTCGGGCGGGGCCCAACAATTCACAGATCGATGCGGTGGCCATCGAATATTCAGGCGTCGGCGCCGTGGACCAGAAGAACACCGCGACCGGCACCAGTTCCACGGCTACGGTATCCACTAACGCCGCTACAGCTGTCAACAATGAACTCATGGTCTCATCGATGGGCGTGCTGTATCCGTGGTTGCAGAACTTCGGTTCCATTAATCCTTCGGCGGGCTACACCTCGCGCGCTATGCAGGTCGACAACCTGAACTACACCGCTGGTGGCGGTGCCGACCGGCTCAGTAATGCGGCCGGCTTCCAGAGCGTGACCTGGACAGGCGGGAGCAATTTCACCGGTTGGGCCGCGGCCATCGTCGTCTTCGGGCCCGGCGCGCCGCTGGTGCCCGATCACTACTCCGTGAGCGCCGCCACTTCGCAGGTCAATTGCCAGGCGGCACCAGTCACGATCACGGCACACGACAGCGCACACGCCGCACTGGCTACGGTCGATCAGATCACGCTCAGCACCAGCACCGGGCACGGCGACTGGGCGCTGACCACTGGCAGCGGCACTTTCACCGCTGGCGCGGCCGACAGCGGTTCGGCCACTTATAGCTATTCTTCTGGTGATGCTGGCTCGGTGGTGCTCTCGTTGCTCGACACGCATCCGGAGACCCTGACCGTGAATGTCGTGGACGGCACCGTCACCGCAAAATCGGGCACTGCGCAGGCCAGCGAGGATGCGGCAATCACCTTTGCGCCCGCGGGTTTCCGCATTACCAATGGCAGCAACGTGGCTACGGCCATCAACACGCTGCTGGCAGGCTCGGCCTCGAGCCAGACGCTGGCTTTGCAGGCCATCCGCGCCGACACCAACACCGGCGCCTGCGTTGCGGCCTTTCCCAGCGGCACTACGGTGAATGTCGGTCTCGCCTACCAGTGCAACAATCCGATCACCTGCGTGGCCGGCCAGTCGTTCACTGTCACCAACAACGGCACGACTACGGCACTGGCTTCGAACCCGGCCAGCGGTGTCGGCAGCTACACCACGGTACCGCTGCGCTTCAGCACGGCGAACGCCGAAGCACCGTTGGTGCTGAACTACTCCGATGCCGGGCAAGTCACGCTCTACGCGCGCTACAACATTCCGCTGCGTAGTGGTGCGGGCTCGGGCACGTATATGAGCGGCAGCAGTCAATTCGTCGTGCAGCCCTACACACTGAAGCTCACGGCGATACGCCGTACCAGCGACAGCTTGGCGAATCCTGCTGCCAGCACCGCCTCGGGAACGGTGTTCATCGGCGCAGGCCAGGTGTTCAGTGCCACGGTGACGGCCAGCAACCTGCAGGGCAATGTCACGCCCAATTTCGGGCAGGAGACCTCACCCGCTGCAGTGACGCTCACTCCGGCGCTGGTCTTGCCTGCAAGCGGCCACAATCCAACCGTGAGCGGGAGCTTCGGCAGCTACAGCGTTGGCGTCGCCTCGGGCAGCGCATTCGCATGGATTGAAGTGGGTGTGATCACGCTGCGGCCGACGGTGGCGAACTATCTTGGAAGCGGCGCAGTGAATGGCACGCTCACCGGCAATGTCGGCCGCTTCATACCGAATGCCTTCAGCGTGGCGCTCAACACGCCGGTGCTCGGAACCGGCTGCAGCGCCGGGAGCTTCAGCTATCTGGGTCAGCCGTTGAAATATACGGTTGCGCCGGTGATCACCGTAACACCGCAGGCGTTGGGTGGCGCCACGACGCAGAATTACACCGGCTCGCTGTTCCGACTCCTGAACAGTACGCTCACGGGGCGCAGCTACACACCGGTACCTGCAAGCCCTGCGCTGGATACCAGCGGCTTGCCGGCGACTACCGCCGACCCGATCATCGCCGATCCTGGCACTGGGCTGGGGACGCTGACTTTCGATGCGGGCACGGGTCTGAAATATGTGCGTGCGAGCGCGATCGCCCCGTTTAATGCCAACATCGCGCTCTCGATCAACGTGATCGACCAGGATGGCGTGAGCGCGCCGAATCCGGTGACCTTCGGCTCCGGTACCGGCATCGCCTTCAGCACCAGCGCACAGCAGTACTACGGCCGTTTGAATCTCAACAATGCGGTCGGCTCCGAACTGCTCGACCTGCCGATGTCACTGACCACACAGTATTACCTGAACGGTACCCAGGGCTTCGTCACCAACCTGAGCGATTCCTGCACTACGGCGCCGACCATCAGCCTGGCGGCCTACCAGCTGAATCTGCAAGCTGGTGAAACCTGCGTGCGCGATACCGGCAGTGGCGGCCCATCGGGGCTGGGCTGTGCGCTGGTAGCCGTGAACAGTTTCTTCCCCAAGGCAGTGGCCGGCAACTTCAACCTGATATTCGCGGCGCCGGGTGCCGGCAATTCCGGCGCGGCAACGGTCACGGCTGCGGCGCCCGCGTGGCTGCAGTACCTGTGGAATGCCGGCTCGGGCGTACCGTCCAACCCCAGCGCAATGGCGACTTTCGGCGTGTTCCCGGGATCGGGCGCGCGCATCTATCAGCGCGAGGTGTATTGAACGCTGGCCTCAGGGCGTGAGCGCCAGCCTCAAGGCGTGAACGGCGGTGCGCTCACGCGCCGACCGCACAGGAAGGCGTCGGCCACCAGAGTGAAGGGTGCAAGATCGACATCGATGCGCCGCTCGCGCACCACCGCGGCGAAATGCGCATACAGGCGCGCGTATTCCTTGCCCTGCGCCAGTGGCACCGGTCGGCCATCGACCTGCATCTCGCTGCCACCGTTCAGCAGCGTCAGGGCGCCGCGGTCGGTCGCCACCTCGATGTTCCAGCTGGCCGTGCCGGTGTGCCGGAAATTGAAATCGGCCTGTACCGCGGCGCCGCCGGTGCTGGTGAGTCTCAGCTGCGCGGCTATTGGCGTCTCGCAATTTTCCGGCACCGCCAGTTCGGCGTCCACCAGGATCAGAGGATCGGGCATGATGCGCGTGAGTATTGACAGGGCGTTGATACCCGGATCGAACACGCCCAACCCGCCGGCCTGCCAGATCCAGGTCTGGCCCGGATGCCAGACGTGCACGTCTTCCTTCCACACTACCGATACATTGCGTACCTTGCGTTCGGCCAGCCAGGCGCGCGCCGGCTCGACGCCGTTCGCGTGGCGCGAATGCCAGGAGGCGTGCAGCGCGACGCCTTGGGCTCTCGCCAGATCGACCAGCACTTGCACTTCGCTCACCGTTATGCCCGGCGGCTTCTCCAACAGCACATGGCAGCCGCGCGCGAGCGCCATGCTTGCGGTCTCGAAGCGCGCCTGCGGAGTCGTGCACAAGGCCACGGCGGACAGGTTCGTGGTGGCCTTCAGCAAGGCAGCGAGGTCAGGGTAGCTCGGCAAGGTATCGTGTCGGTTGTGCGGGCTCGCGACCGCGACCAGTTCGAAACCGCCGCTGCCGGCAATGCTCGGTACATGCTGGTCGCGGGCGATTTTCCCGAGACCCACGACCGCAATGGAATAGGGCTTGGTCACGCGTCGCCGCCCGCGCCGCTCTTGCGCGAGGCGGATGCCGCGTGGCGCTTCTTCATGATGCGCAGTGCTTCCTGGATCAGCTTACGCATCGCCTCGCCGGCAGCAGCTGGTTTGCCGGCCAGGATCGCATCGGAGACCTTCCTGTGTACTGCGACGCTCGCCAGCCGCACGCCCTTGTAGCGATTGGTCATGCGGATGCTGAAGCGCAGCGCCGTGGAGGTGAAGCCGGTGAGTTGGGCATAGAAACGATTGCGGCTGGCCTGCAGCACCGCCACATGAAAAGCGATGTCGGATTCGAGCGGGTCGTCATCGCCACGTTCGGCTGCCTGCATGCGCTCGATCGCACTGCTGAGCGCAGCCTTGTCGGCGGCGCCGGCCACGCGCGCCGCGAGCGTCGCCGCGGCCGGTTCAACTGCCAGGCGTAGCTCGGTGAATTCGATCAGCAGCGCCGGCGAGAATTTGCGCTCCAGCAGCCAGCCCAGCACATCCGGGTCGAGCAGGTTCCACAGCGTCTCGGGTTGCACCCAGGTGCCGCGCCGCGGCCGGGCCCTGAGCAGTCCCTTGGCGGTCAGCATTTTTACGGCTTCGCGCAGCACCGGCCGGCTGGCGTCGTATGCTTTCGAGAGATCGGCCTCGATCGGAATCGGGTTGTCCTTCGAATAGACGCCGGTGACGATCGCGATGCCGATGTGATTGGCGATGCTGTAGGTCAGGTTCTGGCCGCGCGCGCGGGTGTTCAACGCAGGTACTCCGACTCCGGCAGACCGCGAACACCCGGGCGATAGAGAAATACCGCTCCGGCGTTGGGCTCGGCTTGCAGTGTAGCGGCGTCCAGGTTTTCACAGGCACTGGTCACGCACAGCACATCGAGGTCGGGACCGGCAAAGCACACGCAGCTGGGCTGGCGCGTCGGCACCGCCAGCGTGCGATCGATGCGTCCCTCGGGCGTGTAGCGCACCACGCAGCCTGCGCCCCAGTGCGCGCTCCACAGGCAGCCTTCGGCGTCGATGGTTGCGCCATCCGGACCGGCGTGGGCTGGCGTCTGTGCAAACACGCGGCGCACGCCCAACAGTCCGTCGGGTTCAGTCAGGTCGTATACATAGATCGTGCGCGTCGGCGAATCGGCGAAATAGAGTTTCGTGCCGTCCGCGCTCATGCACAGGCCGTTGGAGATGCGGATACCCTCGGCATGCCGGCGCCAGCTGGCGTTGCGGCCCAGCGAATACAGGCAGCCATCGGCCGTGAGCTGCGCGCCTTCCACCATGGTTCCACACCAGAAACGCCCGCGGCGATCGACCCGGCCATCATTGAAACGAATGCCGGGCACGATCTCCGCCGGGCGCACCAGCCATTCCACCTGGCCGCCGCGCGCGTCATATAGGCCGACGCCGCTCGCAAACGCAGTGATCAGCTGCGTCGAACCTGCGACGATGCCAAACGAGCCGACCCGCTCCGGTGTAGCAAAGATCTCGAGCGCACGTCGCGACCAGTCGTAACAGTGCAGTTTGCTACTCTGTATGTCCGTCCACCACAGTTGTCCTAGGTGGGAGTTCCAGAGGATGCCTTCACCGACGATATTGCGTGTGGCGATGACATCGAAGGGCTGCAATGGCGACATACGCTCAGGATCACGTCACCAGAACACAGCGTAGAGAGCAACCAGTATCAGCGTGACGATCGTAGCGCCGATATTGAAGCCCGTGCTGGTCGAGTAGTCGATCTGCTTGAGCTCGACGCGCAGCACGGCTGCACTGCGCTTCTCCATTAGCGACAGCACGACAGCAATGCCGAGGCAAGCCAGGAACACCACGCCCACCCGATCCATGAACGGCAGCGTCGAGTAAGTCATCTTCAGTACGAACGAGAGCACCGCCGAACCGACGGCGGCGATCAGCGCGCCGGTCGCGGTGCAACGATCCCAGAACATGCCGAGCAGGAAGATCACGCAGATGCCCGGCGTGAAGAAGCCGGTGAATTCCTGGATGTACTGAAAGGCCTGATCGAAGCTTCCCAGCAGCGGCTTGGCCGAGACTATGGCGATCAGCAGCGCCGTAACAGCGGCAATACGGCCGATCAGCACCAGTTTTTGCGGCGAGGTCGCCGGGCGCCGTGGCCGATACACGTCCATCGTGAAGATGGTGGCGATCGAATTGATCTTGGAACCCAGGGAGGCCACGATCGCTGCGATCAGCGCGGCAAACACCAGGCCCAGGATGCCGCTGGGCAGCATCGCCATCAGGTGCGGGTAGGCTTCGTCGGGGCGGCCAAGATTGGGTGCCAGCGCGACCGCGGCGATGCCCGGCAGCACGATGATCACCGGCATCAGCAGTTTCAGGAACGCTGCCAGCACGATGCCTTTCTGCGCCTCGCGGATGTCCTTGGCGCCCAATGCGCGCTGGATGATGTACTGATTGAAACCCCAGTAAGAAACGTTCATCACCCACATGCCACCCAGCAGCACCGACAGACCTGGCAGGTCTTTGTAGTTGGGGTTGCTCGTCGGCAGGATCATGTGGAATTTATCCGGAAAGCGCACGGTCAGCTCGTGGAACCCGGCGACAACACCGGCGCCACCGGAAATCCGGTCGAGCGCGATGTAGCTGATGATGAGCCCGCCCATCACCAGCAGTGACACCTGCACGATATCCGTGAGCGCTACGGCTTTGAGGCCGCCGTACAGCGCATAGGCGCCTGCAAACACGCCCAGCGCTATCAGTGCAGTGTGCACTTCGATGCCGGTGACCGTATGCACGGCCGTGGCGCCCAGCCACAGGATGGCGACCAGATTGACGAACACGTAGACACCCAGCCAGAAGATGGCCATTACGGTACGCACGGTGGTGTTGAAGCGCCGCTCGAGGAACTCGGGCATCGTGTAGATGCTGTTTTTCAGGAAGATCGGCACGAAGAATTTGCCGACAATCAGCAGGGTGAGGGCTGCCATCCACTCGTAGGAGGCAATGCCGAGGCCGATTACGTAGCCGGAGCCCGACATGCCGATGATTTGTTCCGCAGAAATGTTCGCGGCGATCAGCGAGGTACCGATGGCCCACCAGGGCAGCGCGCGGCTGGCGAGGAAGTAATCCTGCGCGTCTTTTTGGTGGCTGCCCTTCTCGCGCGAAACCCATTGCGCGAGCAGAAAGATGGCCACGGCATAGATGCCGACGATTGCGATATCAAGAGTTGCAAGTTTCACTGTTGTCCCCCACGTTGTTGTTCTGCACTTGTCAATGAGCCGCCGATCTGTCACCCGCCGATCAGGTGGTGCCGCCACGCGCCAGCGCATAGGCTGCCATCAGTTCGCGAGCGCGCCGCCCGATATCTTCCAGACTGTACTCCGTACGGAACACCTCGGAGCCGAAGCCAAAACCGCTCGCGCCAGCCGCCAACCATACGGCAATATCCTTCGCACCAATACCACCCACCGGATAGATTCCGGTGCCGGCGGGCAGCACCGAGCGCAGGGCGCGCAGGTGCGCCGGCGGGTGGCTCGCGGCCGGAAACAGCTTCAGGTCATGCGCGCCGGCCTGCAGGGCCGCAAAGGCTTCGGTGGCGGTGGCGAACCCCGGCATCGGCCGCAGGCCCAGTTTCACCGCGGCGGCGATAACTCCGGGATCAGTATTGGGCGAGACCGCGAGGCGCCCGCCCGCCTCACAGGTACGCTGCACCTGATCGACGCTCAGCACGGTTCCGGCGCCCACCAGGCAATCGGCCGGACACCAGCCGGCGAGGGCGGCAATGCTCTTATAAGGTTCGGGAGAATTCAGCGGTACTTCGATCGTGCGGATGCCAGCAGCGTAGAGCGTTGCGGCCACCGCCAGCACCTGCTCGGGCAGCACGCCGCGCAATATGGCGACAATGGTGGTTGCATGCGGGCTGGTTTCAGTGTGCGGCACGTTGACTGCTTCCCTGCTGCAAGTGCTGATAGATCCGGGACAGCCCGGCGAGCGAGGCACTGGCGCCATCGAGCTGCCGTGCATCGCGTTGCTGGCTGGCGAGGCCCTTGGCGTACAGCGCGGTCAGCGACGGCGCTCCGATCAGCTGCACCCGCGTACCGTCGGCGGCGTGGGTCAGCATCGGCAATGCGCCGCTGATATCGCTGGCGATCAGCAGTCCGGAGAGAAATGCGGCAGTTGCTGCAGGCGCGAGTTCGCCCGCGAGCAGCCGCGAGCGACACTCGAACAGGCGATGCAGCAGCTGTGCCTGCGGAAAGGCATTGAACTGCGCCAGGCCGCGCTCGAAAGCCGCATCGTCAGCAGCCTGGTCGATCGCCGGACGCGGCACCAGCACGCTGTGTTCCTTCAGGATCGCGAACAGCTCACCGGTCGGAGCCGTGTTGAACTCCATCACCGCGCCATCCTCGAGCAGCACCCACTTGGTGTGCGTTCCGGGCAGGCACAAGAGCTGACGCCCGCGCTGCAGGCCAGGATCGAGCTGCAGCGCGCCCAGCAGCTGCGTTTCTTCGCCGCGCAGGAAATCAGGCGCGCCGTAGCGATTCTGGCACGACAATCCCGGAACGATGTACACCGCAGCCTCCGCTGGCGACACGCAGGCGGCACCGATCTGCTCAGGCTTGGTCGGGCAACTGACATACGGCGCCTGCCGCCAGCCGAAATTGGCACCGACCATGCCGCACAGCACTGCTGGCAGCATACCGTGACGAGCGCGCCATGCGGCTGTCAGCCCGGAAAACACCGCGTCGAATTTGCCACTGGACGCGGCGGCACCAGGGCCCGCGGCGCTGTCCAGCACGGCGCCGCCGCCATCGCACAGGAACAGGCGCAGGTTGCTGGTGCCCCAGTCGCCTGCCAGGAATGCCGCGGCTGCCATCAGGGCAATACCCGCTGAAGCTGATGGTAGCGGCTGCGGTCGGGAACATCGGCGACGATCATGTCGTTATTATTGCGCGGCGAGCGGCGGTGAAAATATAAGATCAATATAGCACGCGTCGCCGGGCGGCCATGCGCGCTGCGGGTCGCGGTGCTATTGTTGATGTCGGCGTTCCGCAATATTATAATATAAATGAGATATCAGCAGACATTGCTGCCGTGGCGCCATGGTCCGGATCGATGACCTGAAGGACAAGTGCGTGCTGGTCACCGGGGCCAGTTCCGGCATCGGTGCGGCGGTCAGTCGGGCCCTGGCGGCGCAGGGGGCGCGCCTGGCGCTGCACTGGCATGCCAATGCCGAGGGCGCCAGGTCGGTGGCCGCAGCGATCGGCGCGGCTGGCGGCCAGGCCCTGCTGCTGCAGGGCGATCTGGCTGCCCGGGGCATACCCCGGCAGCTGGTGCAGGAAGCCGTGCAGGCCTTGAAGGGTCTGGACATCCTGGTCAATTGCGCCGGCGCGCTGGTCAGCCGGCGAGCGATACTCGAGGCCGACGATGCCTTGCTGGACGCGGTGTTCGACCTCAATGCCCGGGCCGTGCTCGGCACCTGCCAGGCGGCGGCAATTCCCATGAAGGCGCGCGGCGGCGGGGCGATTATCAACGTGGGCTCGATAGCTGGGCTGGATGGCGGCGGGCCGGGTGCCGGCCTTTACGGGGCGTCCAAGGCATGGGTGCATAACCTGAGCCGGCATCTGGCGCGCGAATTTGCTGCCGACAATATCCGCGTCAACACCGTTGCGCCCGGCGTGGTGCAGACACCGTTTCACAACTCGACTCCCCCGGAACGCATGGAAGCGATGCGCAAATCAGTGCATCTGGGGCGTCTTGGCACCACCGACGATTGCGTCGGTGCTTTTCTGTTCCTGGCCTCGGCGCAGCTCAGTGGCTATATCACGGGCCAGATCATTCACGTCAACGGCGGACAGGTGATGCCATGAATCGAAGCTCCAGGGTGTATTGCGCGGCGATGTTGTCTGGCCTCGCGATGCTTGCCGGCCTGTGGGCTGCACCGGTTCTGGGGGCGACCCGCACCGATCTCGATCGCGGCTGGCAATTTCGCCCCGACCCGGATGAATTCGGTGACTACTTCGCGTGGCAGTCGAAACTGCCGACCGCCACCGAGAGCGTCAATGTGCCGCATACGTGGAATGTCGGGCGGCTGCACGACTACATGGGCGTGGCCTGGTACTTCCGCACTTTCGATGCGCCGGCGCACGATGCGCTGGCGCATATCCGGCTGCATTTCGGCGCCACTTTCTACCAGGCGCGGGTGTGGCTGAATGGTGTTGAAATCGGCAGCCATGAAGGCGGCTTCACCGCCTACGACTTCGATATCACGCCACGGCTGCGCGCCAGCAACTATCTGGCCGTGCGCATCGACAACCGGCCCGGCGCTGCGACGATTCCCGGCTTCGGCGCGCGCGGCGTACCACTGGCCTGGTATGACTGGTGGACCTACGGCGGCATGGTGCGCGATGTGTGGCTCAGCACCAGCGGGCCGGCCTGGGTAAACCGCCAGAGCATCCGCTCTGAAATCAATGGCGCCGGCTGGCAGGTGACCGATCGGGTGACGCTGCACAGTGCGCTCGGCGCCGGCGCGCCGGCGCGGCTACGCGTGACCGCCGTGGACCGGGACAATCGCGTTGTCGCCAGCGCCACGCAGGCCGTGGTGCTCAATGGCGGCGAGCAGGATTTATCCGTAAGGCTGCAGCTTGCCAAACCCAGGCTGTGGAGCATCGATCAACCGAATGTCTATCGCATGAATGTCGAGCTGCTGGGTGAGAATGGCGCCGCGCTCGATACCCACAGCGATACCTTCGGCCTGCGCAAGATCGTCATCAGCGATCGCCACTTGCTGATCAACGGTGAGCGCGTGCGGCTCACCGGCATTGCCCGGCACGAGGACTCACCGGCGGAAGGGCTGGCTGAAAACGAGCCGACCATGCGCCACGATTACGATGAACTGAAGCTGCTGAATACGACGATCTCGAGGCCGGTGCATTATCCGCAGAACCCCTACATCCTCGATTACGCCGACCGGCATGGCATCCTGCTGCTTCCGGAAATTCCGATCTGGCAGTTCAGCGAGGCGCAGCTCGCCGATCCGAAAGTGCTGAAGCTGGCCATGCAGCAGATGCGCGAGGTGATCGAGCAATCCGCCAATCATCCCAGCATCTTCGCCTGGAGCGTGGCCAACGAGAGCGCGATGGGCACCAGCGCCGGCATCGCCTACTTTCGCGCGATGCGCAAACTGATCCGCGAGCTGGATCCGGACCGGCCCGTGAGCTTTGCCGATGACAACCTTGCCAAGCTCGCGAGTGCCGGGCAATCGGCCGCGAACGACGCCGACTTTCTGATGATGAACCAGTACTACGGCACCTGGCACGGGCCCGCCGAGGCGCTGTCGCCGGCGCTGGACCGCGTGAACGAGTTGTTCCCCGCCAAGATGGTGATCATTTCGGAGATGGGTTTCCCCGGCATGTTTGCCAGCAATCCGGCCGATGCCGATCCCGCCAGGATCCGCACCATCGAGCAGCAGCTGCCGCTGCTGGCAGCGCGCGACTGGATTGCCGGCGCCATGATGTGGTGCTATCAGGACTACAAATCGCGGCGCAATCTAGCACCCGGGCTGGTCGAGGGCTTCGTGGAACACGGCGTGGTCGATGAGGCGCGCCACCACAAGCCTTCCTTCGAGGTCTGGAAGCGACTCAATGCGCCGGCGCATATCGATGCCCGCTGGGTAGCGAAGGCGGGAGGCGCGGCCAGCGGCTTCGTGCTGACAGTGACTGCCAATTCCGAACACGAACTGCCTTCGTACCCGTTGCACGACTACCAGCTCAGCTGGAAGTTGCTGGACGAGCATGGCGATGTGACCTTGACGGGCTCGCACCTCCTCGGTGACCTGCACTCTCCCGAGCAGGTGACCGGCGCTGTGCCACACGATGCTGCCAGAACCAGGCGAGTGCTGCTCGTGACGCTGCTGCGCCCGAGCGGCATCGCCGCAGCGGAGCAAAGCTTCAGCTGGCCACTGGCCGCGACCGCGTCGGCAACCCGTGCTCACTAGCGCTCGAGCGTGGCGCAGTGCGTTGGCGCGGCGCCTGGCCTCGCGTGTCGCGCTGGCTCTGTTCGCAATCCCGACGTGCGCAATGGGCTTCAGCGCCGAACCGCAGTCGATCGCCTTGTGGCCTGGGGGCGCGCCGGGTTCCGAGGGCAAGGCCGGCATTGCCGAGTCTGTGCGCCTGACCGAGCGCGGCGAGCACATCGTTTCCAGCGTGCATGCACCCTCGATCACGCCGTTTCTGCCAGAGTCGGGGCAGCGGAATGGCGCCGCGCTGATCGTTATTCCGGGCGGCGGCCACGCCGAGCTGTGGATGGATCATGAAGGCTATCGTGTGGCTCGCTTCTTCGCCGATCACGGCGTGGCCGCCTTCGTACTCAAGTACCGCCTGGCCCGCGAGATTGGATCCGCTTACACCGTCGAAGGCCATGCCTTGGCGGATGTGCAACGCGCGATCCGCCTGGTACGGGAGCGCGCCGGCGCATGGCAGATCGATCCGCAACGCATCGGCGTCATAGGCTTCTCCGCGGGCGGCGAGCTGGCGGCGCTGGCCGGTACGCGTTACACGGCCGGTGCGGCCGACGCCCACGATCCGCTCGAGCGCTTCAGTTCCAGGCCTGATTTTCAGGCGCTGATCTATCCGTCGATTCCCGCTGAACTCGCGTTGCGCGCCGATGAACCCCCGGCGTTCCTGTTGTGCGGCGCCGACGATGCGCCAGCGATCTCACAGGGCCTTGCCGAGTTGTATGGCCACATGCGGCGCGCCGGCGTGCGCGTGGAATTGCATATCTACGACGGCGCGAATCATGGCTTCGGCATCCGCAGCGAAAACACCGGTCCGTCGGCTGCCTGGCCGCAGCGGCTGCTGGAGTGGTTGCAGCAGCAGGGTATGCTGGCTAGAGTCGCCGCTGCCGCAAGCTAGCGGGCAGCGCAATCCGCGCGTTCCACGAGAGGTATGGCCATGAATTCAGCACGCAAGCGTCGCGCCGCCCCCTGGCCTCTGGCTGCTGGCATCACGGTGTTGATCAGCGCATGGGCGCCGCTCCATGCGCAGCACGGCACGCCGGGTGGCAGCGTCGGCGATGATCATCAGAAAGGCGCCGATGCCGGCGTTCCCAAAGAGCAGTTGGCAGAGCGCGCCAAGGCGCAGGCGCAGAGCGAGCCCCTGCTGCAGACGCTGCAGATTTCCTGCTCGATCACCAATGCGCGCCTGGTGGTGTCTGGTACGCGGCAGACCAAGCCTGGCACCAAAGAGGTTGATTCCCGCGTCTATGAAGTGGCCTGCAGTGAAGGCATGGGCTACCTGCTGCAGACGCAGGGGAACGATACCCCGCTCGCCACCTCCTGCTTGAGCACCGAAGAGGCGCGCGCTGGCGATGTGGCCAAGGGCAAGCCGCCGGGATATTTCTGCGCCCTGCCAGAAAATCGCGACGTGTACGCGCTGGTTACCTCGATGATAACCAAGGGCACGGGCGCACCTTGTACAGTGGCTGAGCTGCAGTGGTTCGGACGCAGCGCCGCAACGCACAGTGACTATTCCGAGGTGCGCTGCAAGGAGGGCACCGGCTTCCTGCTGCAGGTTCCGCAGCCCGGTGCGAGCACGCCCAGCACCGCGATGACCTGCACCCAGGCCGCCCAGCGCGGCATCAAGTGCCATCTGACGGACGGCGGCCCGGTCGAGGCGCCGATCTCGGAGGATATCCTGAAGGCGGCGCTGGCCGAGCATGGCGTGAGCTGCAAAATAGACCAGTTCCGGTTGATAGGTCAGGAAGAGCAGCGCAAGCGCTATGTGGTGGAGTACCGTTGTGCGGATCAGCCCGCCAGTGCGGTGGCATTCATTCCACTGCGCGGCAACACCGATGCCTACGAAACCTTAGACTGCGTCAAGGCGGGCGAGAAGGGCGTACGCTGCGCGTTCTCACACTGAGTGCGCACTCAGTGAGGCGCGAAAGTCAGCTCGATCGATTGCACCGCGATGCCGCGGGCATCGTCCGCCGCGTGCTCACCCGTGTTCGGCATTACGCTGAGCTGTAGCCGCTCCACCTGCGCGATCTGCGGTTTGTCGCCGCTCCCGCCGCGTCCCTGCGCGGCCGAGCGCCAGTAGTTCCACAGCCCGGGATACGGACTCGGGATATGGATACTGCGACCCGGGCGCAGGCTGGCCAGCGGCACCGGTACGCTGGCCCAGGCCGACGTGGCCTGTACGCTGGTACTCCAGGCCGTGCCGTCCTTTTCAATCAAAGTTATTTCGACACTTTTGCGCGTGCCACGATCGGCTCGCAATGTGACCCGCAAGGCCTCGGCCTGTGGTGCGTCGGCCGCGTGTGCCGCCATCACCTCACCGATGTAGAGCGCGGCTGCATAGCGCTCCGGTGTGTCGCGGCCGAGATCGGGCAGATCGAGCGTGAGCGCCGATTCGTCGCTGCTGCTGCCCGGAGATAACTGAAAGAACGCATCGCGATATTGCTCGCCGGGCCTGACAAACGCGAGCTGCGGGTAATCCACGCGGGGGTTGAACAGGCGTAGCGGCGTGCCGCGTGGCGTGATGCGCAGAGTCCAGGTGTGATCGAGCCGGAACGGCCACTCAAAAGGTTGCTTCGGCACGGCCCCGGGAAAACTGGTGACGCGCTCGCCAGTCTGCGTGCTGACGGCGTATTCGTAGAGTCCCGGTGCGAAGGCGTCGGGTGCCAGCACCGCGACGTAGTCGTTGCCATGTTCGCGGCGCATCGCGATGGGCTTGGCGAATGACTGCGTACCGGCGGCACGCAGCCACAGGCGCACCTGATCGGGCAAGGTATCGCTGGCAACGCGCACCCGCAGTGTGATCGCGGCGCCAGTGAGAAACTCCTGCGGCGTCAGTGACAACACCAGGTCGGGGTAGCTCTGGCGCTGATTGACGTGAAACTCATCGAAGCCCACGCGGTGCAGCTGCGCGGGCAGGGTGCTGCGCTCTGGCGCCGTGGCACTGCTGAGCAGCCAGACGCCGGGCTCGATCGCAACACTGCCATCGCTGGCACGGCGCGCACTCGCCGCTGGCGTGCCTGGCACATTAATCGGGGTCGCGAGAAATTCCGCGCCCAGATCCGGCAGCTTCAGCGCGATCGGCCAGCTGCGATACAGCAGTCGCGATACGATCTTGTCGGGCTGCGGCTGTTCGAAAGGATCGCGCACCAGGATCTCATCGGGATAGACCTCGAGGCGCCACACGCCCTCGCGCACCTTGTCCAGAAAGTAGGCGCCGCTGCCTTCATACCTGACCGTGCCGGAAGAGCCGAGCCCGGCGACGCGCTGCAGCGCCGCTGGCTTGCGCGCTGCAGCTGCGGTGTCGCCGGCGTTCATGAAGGCGTCGTCCGCATTGAGCACACTCGAGTCTTCCTCATAGCTCACGTGGAAATCGCCAAACGTAGTGCTCTGTGGATAGTGCCCATAGTCCTGCCTATGCGGCAGGCGGCGCATCGCCTCCGCGGCGATCACGGCGCTCAGCGCCTTGCGCGGCGTGTGCACCAGGTTCAGGTAGTGGGTCTGCCAGCCCAGATTGTAGGGCGCCGTCTGCAGCATGTCGTAGGCGAACATGGTTGCGAGTTGCGCACCCACCGAGCGGAAGGTGCGCGCCATCGCCGGGTACAGGTAGCCCGAGAGCAGGTCTGCCTGGTCGAATTCATAGACAATACGGGGCCGGCCCGCGACATCGGCGCGCAGCATGTCCGGGTAGCCATCCACGGCCTGCAGGAAATTGCCGTGCAACTGATGGCCCGCCACCAGGCCGGTCGGATACCAGCCGAAGCTGACGCCATCGACGCTGGAGGCGTGGATGGCCGGCGCGATCGCGAAATCCTGCGACAGGTTGAAAAACGTCAGCTTGCGCGTGCCGGTAGCGCGCACCGCCTTGACCAGCGTATTGATGTAACGCACTGAGGCGGCCTGATATTCCGGATGGTGCACCGGCTCGTTGATCAGTTCAATGAACAGCAGCGCGGGTTCGTCCTTGAGCGCAACCCCGGTGTAGTGGTTCACGTGCCGCAGCAGTTGCCCGATGTAGCGCGCCTGTGCGGCGATCGAGGCCGGGTTGGTGCCCATTTCGGGCCGCTGGAAATAGCGTGAGAAGCCGACATTCTGCGTCGGCTGGTTCATCTGGTCGGCGTAGGCGGGATCGTAGGTGTGGATCGGCGTCAGCAGCAGATAGATACCGCGCTCGCGCGCCCTGGCGATCAGGTAGTCGAGCAGGTCGACGTGTTCATTGAGGATCAGGTTGCCCTGACGATCGGAGTTTTCCCAGTCGCCCCAGGAACAGAGGCGCAGTGCCGTCCAGCCCATGCGCGCGAACTGCGCCAGATCTTCATCAATCATCGCCTTGCGATCTTTTCCGACCAAAGCGGCCATGCGGTAGTCGGAACCCGACATCACGCAGTAATTGGCACCAAACAGTGCGACTTCCTCTTCGTTGTCGCGCCAGCGCACGACACCCGTGCGATCGAGGAACACGGCGCGCGTGGCGGGTCCATTGTCTGGCTCCGAGGCGGGCGCG
>JAYUZE010000048.1:0-5456 GCA_043752035.1 Gammaproteobacteria bacterium | reverse complement strand
TCCAGGCCGCAGAACTGCAGCATTCTCCGGACGCTGCCCTCGAGATCATTGACCACATCTTCATGCTTCACGCGCAGAATGCGTCCAGGCAGCACTGCGTCCCAATGCCGCATTAATTCCAGGTAGGTCCTGTAATAGCGCGCGATGTCGTCGATGCTGTAGGTGAATTCCTGGCCCCTGGCGAACAGTTGCTTCAGGTTGCTGAAGCAGCAGGCCATGGGTTCGCGCCGCGCGTCGATGATCGTGGCTCTCGGAAGCATTAGATGAATGAGTCCCAAATGCCTGAAATTATTAGGCATTTTATCAATGAAACGGGGTAGGCCGGTCCGGTACGCCCGCGTGGCGGCAAGATACCGCTCACCGAGCTGGCGATAATCTTCAGCACTCAGTTCAGTCAGGACCCGCGGGTAGCGCGGATTGTTGGCATCGGGCTCGCGCCCGCGCAGCTTCGCGACGAGCTGCTGCACGGTGGCGAGTTCCTGCGTGCCTTCGACCCGGGAGTGTGAAGCCAGGATCTGCTCGATCAGGGTCGAGCCCGAGCGAGGCAGGCCGACGATGAAGATGGGATCCGGTTCAAGCGCACCGTAATCACCGCGGCTCGCGAAGAATTCGGATGTGCAAATCTCGATCTGCAGGCGCGTATTGGTTTCGATGATTTCCGACTGGTAGTGGCTTTCCGCGCGCTTGAGCGCGTTGCCCTGTAGGTAATACTGGAATGCCTCGGCGTACTCCTCGTTGTCCTCCATTGCCTTGCCCAGCGCAAAGCACAGGTGATAGCGGTCAATCACTCCTACGTTCGGATCGGCCTGGTAGGCCCGCAACTGGGTCAGCTCCTGACGCGTAAACCGGTAAGTCTTGAGATTGGCGGCGCTCCAGTAGGCATCGCCGAAACCGGGCCGGGCACTCGCCGCGCGGCGATACGATTCGATCGCCTCGTCGCGCCGCCCGATTGTCTTCAGGGCGTGCGCAATGGATAGATGCAGGTCCGCGTCCGCGCTCGTGCCTTGCAGCAATTCCCGGTACAGCTCGATGGCCCGCTCGTGCTCGCCTAGACCGACCAGTGCCGTGCCATACAGACCCTGATAGTGCGGGCGGTTCGCCGGGTCCTCGCGCAACAGCTGTTCGAGCTCCCGGCGCGCCTCGTGAAATTTATACAATTCCACCAGTGTCTCGGCATACTCATGGCGCGCGGCCGCGTAATCGGGAGCCAGTTCGAGCAGCGCCGCGTACAACAGCTCCGCGTCATCGTAGACTTTGCGTGCCATGCCAATGCGGGCGAGCAGGCGCATCGCCTCCACGCGATCGCCATGCTTGAGCAGGTAGGCGCGAATCATGCGTTCCGCTGGGTCCAGATCGCCGTCCAGGAACAGCCCCGTTGCGGTGATGACCTCTGCCGGCAGGTTCTTCAGGGTTGCCGCCTGGTTTGCCGCCACGCGGGCGTTCTCAACTTGGCTGGTCAGGCGATACAGGCCTTCCAGCGTGCTCCAGCTGGCGGGCAGGGCGTGATTGAGGTTCACGGCGGTCTGGAAGGCCTCGATGGCCTGCGGCGCTTGTCGCACCACGAGGTAGCAATTGCCGCGCTCCTCATACAGGCGGCTGAAGCGGGGATAGAGCCGCGCCCCTTCCACCAGCGTTCCGAGTGCATCACCAATGCGGCCGAGGAGCCGTTGCGCGACCGCCACGTAAAACAGCGCATCCCGCTGCCCGGGCGACTCGGTCAGCAGCGCTTCGCCCGCCGCCAACGCTTCGCCATACTTCTGCTCTCGGAGCAGCGTACGTACCCGAGCCAGCGTCGAGGTAACGGCCGTTGTGCCCGATTCAGGGCCCGTGGAATTCATTGAGCGTCCGAAAAAAGGGGCGGACTCGAGGTCCGCCCCTGATTCTACCGCAAGCAACCGAGGTCGGTTGCTCCGGGTTCAGCGTCTCCCGATCAGAACTTATATCCGACCTGCAGCGTCAGCACGCGCGGACGGAGCGGTACCACATTCTTGACGTACTGGGCGGAGTTGGCGTTCGTGATCGCATCCGAGTTGTCGCAGTTGCTGCACGTCAACTGAGCCGACCAGCTATCCTTGGACAACCCGAACGCCGCGTCATAGGTCGTGTTTGCCGGAATCCGATACTTGAGCAGCGTGGTGTTGATCAACACATTGGGCGCGTCCCCGTCCCTGAAGTTATCCGGCTGCGTCCGCTGGGAAGCGATGCGATTCGCGCCCACGTTCCAGAATGCCCGATACTCGCCGAGAAACCAGTCGTAACGGACGCGCATGTTCAGCGCAAAGGCCGGTGAGAACGCCGGAGCCTTGCCTACCGCGCCGAACGGGTTCGCATACGGCTGACCTTCCACCTGTGTGATGCAGCCGCCGACGGGGTTCGGGCCGCCCGGCACGCTGATCTTCAGGCAGGGGTTGTTCAACTGCTCTGTGCTGTTCCACGAGCCGGACCCCTGGACGGTGAGACCCTCGCTCACGCGAGCATTGACCTGCAGCTCAAGGCCCCTGATCCGGAAGTCCGGACCATTGACGTTAAACGTCGTATTGCCAAAGAGCGTCGGGTCGAACAGCGGTATCTGGGAATTCTTCCAATCCATCACATACGCGGACGCGTTGATCTGCAGCCTGTGGTTCAGGAATTCGGTCTTTAGGCCGATTTCGTTGTTGGTCAGGGTGTCAGACTCGTAGCCGGCCGCTTTGTAATACTGCAAGCTCGCCTTGTATGCAGCCACTTGCGCTGGCGTTGCACCGGCACCGGGATTCGGCAGGAAGTGAGCCACCGCCGCCAGAAAGACCTTGCTGCCATCAATCGACGTATGGGTGCGATTGAAGCCGCCCGGGCGGAAGCCCTGCGACCAGGTGTAGTACAGCATGACGTCCGGTGTGATGTGCCACGTCAGGTTGGCGCGGCTTTTGAATCCGCTCTCGTTATTTTTGAGGTTGATGCCGAAGCCCCGGCGTACGGAGCCATTCGGCACGTTCAAGACACTTGAGGACGCGCTGTAGTACTCCGAGCCTTCCTCGAACTCGTGGTACTGGTAATGGCGCGTTCCGGCGGTCAGTGTCAGTACTTTCGGGATCAGGTCGAAATCCCACGAGGTGAAGAATGCCGTCTGCTTGTAGCCGCGGTGAATATCTTCGCCAAACGCAGTATTCGCGTAGTCGCGCAGGCTCGGATCATTGGCGAAATAGCCTGCAATTGGGCCAGGCGCGGCAGCGCAATCCGGGCCGGGCGGTGTAATTGGAATCGGAGCGCCGGTTAGCGGATTCACGGCCTGGGGGTTTAGGTTCCAGGGCGCCAGCGCGATGGCCAGGTTGCCGGGCGTGCACTGCGGCATGCCCATGTAGTTGAAGTCCATTCGGTCGTATATGGCGAAGTCTTCGTAGAAGGCGCCAACCAGGCCACGCAGGCGCTTGTCTTCGGGAGTCTGCAGGCGGATCTCGTGGCTTTCGTGGGTGCTTCGCACCTGGTCCCGCCACGAACCGACCGGCGAAAAGCAGGTGGTTGGCTTGGCCGTGCTCGCGCCTTTATCCGCTGCGCTATTGTTTTTCTTGAACCTGAAGTAGTAATACCCGGCGCCTGCGCCGCTGCACGCATACCAGGAGCCGTGCGGCGAGCGCAGGTAGTTGGAGTAGTCCTGCTGCGAGTCAATATGACGCGTCATAAAGCTACCGGCGTAGACCAACTTCAGGTCGCCGACCGCCCCGTTAAGTGTCCACGCAGTGCTGTTGTATCGGTCCTTGTCGAACCCCGGCGTGAACGCCATGATCTTGTAGGGCTCCAGCGGGCGCCCGTTCGGGTCATTCGGCTCCGCTGTCCAGTAGCCATGCGCCTGCATGCTCTGGTTGTTCTGCTGGATCAGCACATTCCAGTCATCGTTGAATTCGTACAAAGCCGACAAACGCGACCCGATGTAGTCTGCCGTATTCAAGTTGTTGCCGATGACACCGGCGTTGCTGGCTTCAGCGCTGCCCGGGCGTACGAAAGGCCCGGGATAGGTCGTGGATTTGACGTTGGTGACGGGCGGCACTGATATGGCGCCACGGACGTTGGAAATGTAGCCACCGCGATGGTCGCTGAAAATCGTCCCGCGAATGGCCAGCTTGTCCGTGATCAGCGGCAAATTGAAAGTGACGTTGAGATTTGTGTTGGGATCGCCGCTGGCCGTCGCACCATAGCCCGCGTTGAAGTTGCCGCCGGTGACATTCAACTTGGGTTTGTTCGTAATGTAGCGAACGGCGCCGGCCTGCGAGCCGCCGCCGAACAACGTGCCCTGCGGGCCTTCGAGAATCTCGACCCGCTCCATATCGACCATGTACACATCGTTGTTGCGCGCGGGGAACTGCATCGATTGGTCGTCGAGGTACAGGGCGACGTTCGGGAATGGGGCGGTCGTCGATTGCGACTGGTTGCCCGAGCCGCCCGCGCTGAGGCCGCGCATGAAGATATTGCCAGTGCCTGGCGGACCGTTGCCGCTGAAGGTCACGTTCGGCGTGTACTTGATCAAGTCGTTGAAGGTCGTAACGTTCAGTTGCTTCAGCTGGTCGCCGGTGACCGCCTGAATCGTGATCGGGACGTTTTGAATCGTCTCAGTCCGGCGCTGGGCCGTGACGACGATCTCCTCGATGCCACCCGATGATGCGGTTTCGCCCGCGGCGTACGCGGCACCCGCATTCGCGCTCAGCGCCGTGACGATTGCGAAATACAATTTTCTATTGGCCTTCACGAGTGCCTCCCCAGGCGATGGTTGCATCCAAAAAGCAACAGAGTCGATGGGCGCGTCGCGCCGCCGTCTATCGACCAGTTTTAAGAATTAGTCCCCTGTCCCGGCATACTTGACCAGTGCAAGTGTGTTTGCAAGCGCCGCGCAGCCCTCCAGCCCGTTTGTATCATTTCTGCAACAAGGCCGAGTACCGACGGAAATGCTACCAAACCTAGCGTTGCAAATTAGTGACGTCTTGCTCCCGCCCGGGCTTCCAGACGACTCCCGCGAGCACAGTGCGGACGGCGAGGCTGCGCGACCGGCGACTCTTGGGGCGGCCCGCGCCGCATCTGAATTACGCCTACTTCTCCCCAACTGAAGCGTTCCACAGATCGGCGACAGGTCCAAGCCGAGAATTTGGATCGAGGTGATCTAATAAAGACATCGCCAAGCGGTCGAGGCCGGGCGCGTGGCCCCTGCCCGCCAACCGATTCCGCGACTGGCCGGCGTAACGGGAGCCGTCGATTTTGCATCGCAGCAGAAGGCGTGCGAAGGTCTTGGCCCAGCGGGCCCCGGCCTCGCGAGTGTGGCGGCGCGACCCGCAACGCAGGTCGCGATTCGGCTCCCTAGGCCTCCGCGTAAGACACCCCTCTGGCGGTACGGTGGTCCGGACCCGATGCGGACAGTCCGTGGCAAATTCCTTCCATTAGTAGAGAATCCTCCCTGCGTCCCCCGCCGATGGCGTGCGACCCTGACCCCC
>JAYUZE010000047.1:0-4404 GCA_043752035.1 Gammaproteobacteria bacterium | reverse complement strand
CGCTCGAGAACGAGCAGCGCGAGATTCGCTACGCGCTGCTGCCGCTGGCGCACTACAGCGCGGCGGTGAAAGTCGACGATGCGATGCTGCAGCACTGGTACCAGACCCACGCCGATGAGTATCTGAGCAAGGAATCGGTGCGGCTGCAGTACGCCGAACTGCGCCTCGACACCGTTGCCGCCGCGGTAGAAGTAAACCCGGCCGAACTCGAGGCCTGGTACAAGCAGAACCTGACGCGCTATGTCGAGGCCGAGAAGCGCCGCGCGCGCCACATCCTGATTACCGTGGCAGCGCCCAAGGATGCGGCTGCCGATGCCGCCGCGCTGAAAAAGGCGCAATCAGTGCTGGCCGAAGCACGCGCCGGCGGCGATTTTTCCGCGCTGGCCCGCAAGTATTCGCAGGATCCGGGTTCGGCGCGCCAGGGGGGCGATCTGGGTTTCGCGTTGCGCGGCGCCTATGTGCAGGCCTTCGCCGACAAGCTGTTCTCAATGAAGAATGGCGAGACCAGCGAGCCGGTGAAGACCCCGTTCGGCTATCACATCATCAAGCTCGATGAGATTCAGGCCGAGCACGCACGCACGCTGACCGATGATCACGCACGCATCGAGGGCGACTACCGCCGCGATCGCGCGGCCGAGGTCTATGGCAGTCGCCAGGAAAGCCTGCAGCAGAAGCTCGAGACCACTTCGGCCAGTGACCTCGCAGCACTGGCGAAAGAATTTGGCCTCACCCTGGGCGAGGTGCCCGAATACACGCGCGGCGGCGGCGGCGCGCTGGGCGTGAATGCCGAGCTCTCTGGCGTGGTGTTCAGTGACAGCGTGATCAAGGATCAGCGTATCGGCGGCCCGGTGGGCCTGGCCGATGATCGCATGGTGATCGTCAAAGTACTCGAACACCGCATGCCCAAGGCGCGTTCGCTGGCCGAAGTGCGCGGCGAGCTGGAAGCCGCAGTACGCAAGGACGAAGGCACACGCGCCGCACGCGCAGCCGCCGACGCCGCCGTCAAGCAATTGAAGTCCGGCGCAGCATTGGATGCAATCGCCAAGGGTCTCGCAGTAACCGCAGTGCCCGCCGCCCTGATCGGCCGCGGCGATCCCCAACCCCCGGCTCAGGTGCGCGAAGCCGCCTTCGCCGCGCCCATGCCCGACGGCAAGCCCGTCTATCAAGCGCTGGCAATGGAAGAAGGCGGCGCCGCAATTCTGGCAGTATTGTCCGTGAAGCCCGGCACCTCGGGCGCAAATCCGGCGAACGACCAACAACTGATATCGCGAGCGACCCAGCGCATCCGCGACGCCGACCTCGCCGCATACCTGGGCGAGATTCAGCGCCGAGCCTCAGTAAAGAAGAATCCAGCCGTATTCAACTAGTTCGCGCCGGCGGGCAATCTCGTTCAGGTCTTGTCGCTCAGGTCGGCCGTGAACCCGATTCCGCGGCGCTTAGCTGACGGCACCGCCATCAGCTCGCGGATTGCGGAGAGCATGGCGGCGATGGCTTCTTCGTGGGTGACGAGTTTCCTTTCTATGCGCGCTTCGAGCTGATCCAAATGGCGGGCCAGATCCTTGTTGGAGGCCAGAAGCTCCCGCAGCTGCACAAAGGCGCGAACGACATAGACACTCATCGCGACGGCTCGGGGGCTGTTCAAGACAGTGGCGACCATAATGGCACCGTGTTCTGTGAAGGCGTGCGGCCGCTTGCGTTGGCCACCCCAGCTTGATGTTGCAAAATGCAACTTCAAGTTGGCGAACTCCCCGGCGGTGAGCTCAAACAGAAAATCGCCTGGAAACCGCGCGCGGTTGCGACGCACCTGCTGGTTCAAGCGTGCGGTTGTGACACCGTAGATAGCCGCCAGTGCATTGTCGAGCAGGACTCTGCGGCCGCGAAGGACCAGAATGGCGCGGGTGACATACTCGACGGAAACAAGAGATCGGCGGGTCGCCGCCTTGATCGCTCCGCGCAGAATTGGCGCAGAAGCCAGTGTAAGGGCCGATTGATCAAGGGGTAGGCCACTAATATTGCCGATGTCTATATATCTGACCCTTCCGGCCCCAAACCTCGTCCGCCGGTACCGGCCACAACCCCGCCGGAGGGAGACTCCCGCCGCGCAGCGACCCCCACTCCGATCCGAGATTTTTCTTCCTGCCGCGTACCAACCATGCGTGCAGGCGACGTGCGGGTGCTGATACATGCCCGCCCAAAGCGAATATCGTGGAGCGACGGCGGGCATGTATCAGCACCCACACGTCGCCTGCGCCCAACCCAGGCACGTGTCAGATAGTAGGCTCCCGGATCTGATTCCGGTTTCGCTACGCCGCCGGAGTATCCAGCAACGTTGCAACGCGCAGCAGCGCCAACTGATAACCCTGCGTCCCACACCCCACAATCACCCCGGCTGCCACACCCGAGACATGCGAGTGATGGCGGAATGCCTCGCGCTTGTGGATGTTGGAGATATGCACCTCGATCACCGGGATGGCGCAGGCGGCCAGCGCATCGAGGATGCCCACCGAAGTGTGCGAGAGCGACGCGGCATTGATCACGATGGCACCGGCGCGTTCGCGCGCTTCCTGGATCCAGTCGATCAGCTGGTGTTCGGCGTTGCTCTGGCGGAATTCGAGCTCGAGCTTCAGCTGCGTGGCCAGGGTCCGGCAGTCGGCTTCCACGTCGGCGAGCGTCTGGTGGCCGTAGATATGCGGCTCGCGCTTGCCCAGCAGATTGAGGTTCGGGCCGTTGATCAGGTAGACGATGCGGCTCATGTCGAGGATTCTCCCGGCGAATCCCGAATAAGAGCCAATTTGCGCTGGGCTGTCAATGCGTCTGGGCTGTCAGCGCTCCGCAGTCGGCACCGGCCATCAGCGAGGCCACGGCGTGGCAGGCGTTGACCGAACGATTGGGTCCACTGCTGGTGTCGCGCGAATCGCTGGCATCCTGCAGCAGGCGCTGCAGGTGCGCGGCATCGAGGCGCGCGTCGCGCGACAGTAGCAGCGCGGCGACACCGGATATCTCGGCGGTCGAGATCGAGCTGCCGGAGGAGAAACCATACTGGCCGCCGGGCACCAGCGTCAGTACATCGCGCCCGGGTGCCTGCAGCATGCCGGCGGCCACATCGCGATCTTCGGAGCGCGCGACGCTCAGCACCTGCGCGATGCCACCCGGAAACGAGGGCGCGGTAGCACCAGGCCCGACGATCACGATGCCCTTGCGCATCGCCTGCTGCGCCAGCGCCGCCAGCAATGGGTCGGGCGGGCCCGTGAGACTGAGGTTGATGATCTGTGCGTGCAGGTCCACGGCGCTGGCCAGCGCCTGCGCCAGCGTAAAGGAATTGCAGCGCGCCTCGTCGCGACCCTGCTCAAGCTGCCAGCAGGCCTTGAGCGCCAGCAGCTGCGCCTCGGGCGCCACGCCGACCATGCCCTTGCTGCCGCCCGCGTTGGCGGCGAGTACGCCGGCCACTGCAGTGCCATGACGATCGCGCTGGAACTGCTGCTGGTCACGATCGACGAAGTTACGCTGCGCTTCGATGCGGCCGCGCAAGTCCGGATGGCTGCTGTCGATGCCGGTATCGACCAGTGCGATGCGGATGCCGCGGCCGGTGGCCAGGCGGTGCGCGGCGCCGATCGACATGCGCTCATTCCCAGCTTGCAGTTCCGCATTGGTATCGCCGGCGGCCGGTGCCTCAGCGGCGGTGGCCGGTGCCGCGGCGCTCTGCAGCGCATAGGTGTTCAGGGGTTCGGCCAGTGACACGCGCCGGTCGCTTTGCAGTTGCGCCAGTAACTGTGCGCGCACGGCGCCCTCGGGAATCGCAAACACGGCGCACTGCATGTGCAACAAGGCGATCGGCCAGGCTGCCACCGACTGCAGGCGATATTGCGCGGCCAGCGCACGCAGGCTCCGGCGCGCAGCATCGCTGACGGCATAGTCGCTGCCGCCGCCGTAAGCGCGCGGCGTGCCGCCGGTGCGAACCATGGCTGTCACTGAATCATTGGCGACGGCGAGCACGATGAAGCGTGAGTCATCGCTGCGGGTAGCGGCCAGCAGCGCGTCACTGTTTGCGGAGGCCCGCGCCGGATTCGCCGCTACCATCAACACGAACGTCAGCAGCAGGGCAGTGAGCGCTGGCCAGTTCGGATACCGGAGCAATGGTGTGAACTTGCTCACCAACGCGCTCATCAATGCGCCAGGGCACCCGTTGGGTCGCGCGGCGTCAGTTCGGCGAAGCGCACCCGCGGGTCGGTGCGCAGACGCGCCAGTGCCGCGCGCGCACTCGCGGTGGAATTGCTCTCCGCGCCGATCAGCGTATAAACACCCGCTGCGTTGGGGCCGCTGCCAATCAGCAGGTTGGTGCCGGCGAGGATTTCCTTCACATCGGCCAGCCGCACCTGATCGGCGAAGATGGCCTTGATCTCATCG
>JAYUZE010000046.1:0-14176 GCA_043752035.1 Gammaproteobacteria bacterium | reverse complement strand
TGCGGTGGTAGCGGCGGCGGTGCTCTGGCACCTGCGCGGCGCGCGCGAGCCGCGGCGCGAACTGCTGCTGATCGGCATTGCCATCGTCGCCGGCACATTTTTCGAATCGCTGCTGGTGGCCAGCGGCTGGGTGCGTATGGAGCCGGCGGTGCTGGTCGGCAGTATCACGCCGTTGTGGATGGTGGCGCTGTGGGCAGCCTTCGCCACCACGCTGAATGTCTCGCTGCGCGCGCTGCGCAGGCGCTATCTGCTGTGCGCGCTGGTGGCCGCCGTGGCCGCGCCACTGGCCTATGCGGCTGGGGTGCGACTCGGGGCTCTGCAGTGGGAGCGGGCACCGGCTGCCGTCCTGCTCATCGCCATTGGCTGGGCGCTGCTGCTGCCTTTACTGATGCGCGCCGCGCTGCGCTTCGACGGATACGCCGCGCCATGAACGGCCTCACCACGTGGATCGGCGCGCTGCCCTGGATGCTGGTGGCCGCCCTGATCGCCTGGTGCGTGGCAACTGCGCGCCGCAATGCAGGTCTGGTCGATATCTTCTGGTCGCTGTTCATGCTGGTTGCCGCGCTCTGCTTCCTGCGCAGCGTCACAGTGCCGGCTACGCGCGCTTTGCTGGTGATGGCACTGGTGACGCTGTGGGCATTGCGTCTTGCCGCTCACCTTGCATGGCGCAACTGGAATGCGCCAGAGGATCATCGTTACCAGGCGATCCGCGCACGCAACCAGCCGGGGTTCGTCTGGAAGAGCCTTTACCTGGTGTTCGGATTACAGGCAGTCATGGCACTGGTGGTAGCCGCGCCATTGCACGCTGCGATCACGGGCTCGAAGGGGCTGGGGGCACTCGACCTGGCAGGCGCCGGATTGGTACTGGCAGGATTCGTGTTCGAGAGCATCGCCGATGCGCAGCTCGCGGCTTTTCGCGCCGACGCGGACAATCGGGGCCACGTGCTGGACAGCGGCCTGTGGCGCTACAGCCGCCATCCCAACTATTTCGGCGAGTTCTGCGTGTGGTGGGGATTCTTCCTGCTCGCGCTCGCCACCGGTGGCTGGTGGACGCTGGTGTCGCCGCTGCTGATGAGCGTGCTGCTGCTGCGCGTCTCGGGCGTCACGCTACTCGAGAAGGACATCGGCGAGCGCCGCCCCGGTTACGCGCAGTACGTCGCGCGGACCAACGCCTTCTTTCCCGGACCACGGACAACCCCATGAATAACCCGCATCGATTGGCCGCACTGCTTGCTGCACCGGCGCTGCTGGCACTGGCCAGCTGCCAGAGCGCGCCGCCCATGCCCACCGTCGCCAGCGTGGATCTGCCGCGCTTCATGGGCGCGTGGTACATAATCGCGAACATCCCGACCATCATCGAGCGTGACGCGCACAACGCAGTGGAGGCGTACCAGCTGGATCCCGACGGCAGCATCGACACGCATTTCACCTTCCGCGTCCGCGGCTTCGACGGCAAGCGCAAGGCGTACAATCCGCGGGGCTTCGTACTCGACCGGCAGAGCAACGCGCTCTGGGGCATGCGCTTCGTGTGGCCGCTGAAGTCCGACTACCGGATCATCTACCTGAGCGACGACTACAGCCAGACGGTGATCGGTCGGCAGAAGCGCGACTACGTGTGGATCATGGCGCGCACGCCGGAAATGCCGGCGGCGGACTACGAGCGCCTGCTGCGCTTCGTGGCGGCACAGGGCTACGACCGGTCGAAAGTGCAGCGGGTACCGCAGCAGTGGCCGCAGCAAGCCGTCGGGAGCGCTACGGCACCATGAAAATTGCGATCATCGGCAGCGGCATCGCCGGCAACGTGGCCGCCTTCAGGCTGCACCGCGAGCACGACATCACGGTCTACGAAGCCGGCAATCATGTGGGCGGGCATTCACACACGCACACCGTGGAGCAGGCCGGGCGCAGCTTCCAGGTGGACACCGGCTTCATCGTCTTCAACGACTGGACCTACCCGAACTTCGTGGCCCTGCTGGAGGAGATTGGCGCGGCCTCGCAGCCGAGCACCATGAGCTTCTCGGTACGCAACGACGCGAAGGGGCTGGAGTACAACGGCACGACGGTGAACACGCTGTTCGCCCAGCGCCGCAACGTGCTGCGACCCTCTTTCCTGGCGATGGTGCGCGACATCCTGCGCTTCAACCGCGAGGCACCGGACCTGCTGCGCAGCGGTGCCGGCGAGCAGCCGCTGGGCGAGATGCTGCAGGCGCAACGCTACAGCCGCTCGTTCGTCGATGACTACATCATTCCGATGGGTGCGGCGATCTGGTCCACCAGTCCGCGGGCGATGTTCGCGTTCCCGGCGCGTTTCTTCGTGCGCTTCCTGATGAACCACGGGATGCTGTCGGTGAACGACCGACCCGAGTGGCGCACGATTGTCGGCGGCTCGGCGCGCTACGTGCAGAAGCTCACCGCCCCTTTCCGCGACCGCATCCGGTTACGCACGCCCGTGGAGTGGATCCGCCGACAGCCGGGCAGCGTGTTCGTGAAGGCGCAGGGGCAGGAGCCGGCGCGTTACGACGCCGTATTCCTCGCCTGCCACAGCGACCAGGCGCTGCGGCTGCTCGCGGATCCGACCACGGCCGAGTCCGAAGTACTTGGGGCCATTCCCTACCAGCGCAACGAGGCAGTGCTGCACACGGATACGCGACTGATGCCGCGACAGCGCCTGGCCTGGGCGTGCTGGAACTACCACAGCCTGCCGGCGCACGAGGGCCCGCTGGCGCTCACCTACAACATGAGCATGCTGCAGCAGCTGGATGCGCCGGAACCGCTGCTGGTCACGCTCAACCGCGGCGATGTGATCGACCCGGAGCGCGTGATCCTGCGTGCCCGCTACGACCATCCGGTGTTCACGCCGGCGTCGGTGGCGGCGCAAGCACGCCACCGCGAGCTGAACGGACGCCAGGGCAGCTACTTCTGTGGCGCCTGGTGGCGCAACGGATTCCACGAGGATGGTGTGGTGAGCGCACTGGATGCGGTAGCGCACTTCACGCAGGACCATGCAGAGCGCGCTGTACATCGGTCGGCTTAGGCACCGGCGTCACGCGCCGCGCCCGCACGCGTTCTCCTACGCGATGTACATGGCGTGGATCGACCTGTCGGAGCTCGACGAGGTGTTCCGCGGGCGCTGGTTCTGGTCGACGCGCCGGCCAGCGCTCGCGTGGCTGAAGCGGGACGATTACCTGGGTGACCGGCGATCGAGCCTCGATGAAGCCGTGCGGCAACGCGTGGCAGCAGAGGCCGGGACGCGACCAGTGGGCCCCATCCGTATGCTCACGCAGCTGCGCAACTACGGGCACTGCTTCAACCCGGTGACGTTCTACTACTGCTACGACGCCGCGGGTCGCCAGGTGGAGTGGATCGTGGCGGAGATCACCAACACGCCGTGGCGCGAGCGGCATTCCTATGTCCTGGCGGCGGCGGAGATCCGCGCGGACGACGACACGTTGCACTTCGAGCTCGACAAACGCTTCCACGTCTCGCCCTTCATGCCGATGGACATCGCCTACCGATGGCGCTTCAATGAGCCGGCGCTGCGACTGGCCGTGCACATGGAGAACCTGCGCGGCGGCGAGCGGGTGTTCGACGCCACGCTAAACCTTAGCCGGCACGAGATCGGCACGGCATCGCTCGCGGGCGTGCTGCTGCGCTTTCCGTTCTCGACGCTGCGGGTGCTCGGGGCGATCCATTGGCAGGCCTTGCGGCTGTGGCTGAAGCAGATACCAGTGCACACTCACCCGGCAGCGGGGGCGTAGAATCCAGTCCGTGATCCGCGTGCTCCTCATCGACGACGACCGTCGCCACTCAGCGCTACTCAGCACCTACGGCCAGCGCTTCGACATCGAGGTGGATTGCGCCTACGACGGCGAGCAAGGCCTGGAAAAGCTGCGGCAGACGCGGCCTGACCTGGTGCTGCTCGACGTGATGCTGCCCGGCAAGGATGGCTTCGCGCTCTGCCGCGAGATCCGCCGCCGCAGCCGCATACCCATCATCATGCTCACCGCACGCGGCGACATGCTCGACCGCGTGACCGGACTGGAGCTGGGCGCCGACGACTATATCTCCAAGCCCTTCGAGCCGCGAGAATTGGTGGCGCGCATCCAGACTGTGCTGCGCCGCGCCGAGCCAGTGGCCAGTCGCGGCGTGCTGGAGTTCGAAAACCTGCGCATCGATGCGGCCAGCCGCGTGGTAGTGGCGGACGGCAATCTGCTGGAACTGACCACGATGGAATACGAGCTGCTGCTGTTGCTCGCCTCGAACCCGGGGCGCGTGTTCTCGCGCGATGACATCCTGGCCGGGCTGCGCGGCATCGACGCCGCACTGCTCACGCGATCAGTGGACATTCTGGTGAGCCGGCTGCGCGCCAAGCTCGGCGATTCATCCAAGCCGGGGCGGTTGATCCACACAGTGTGGGGGCGCGGGTACCGCTTCACCGGCCAGCAGGCGTCCGCATGATCCGCATGTTCTCCTACTCGCTGTCGCTGCGGCTGCTGGCGATCTTTCTGCTGCTGGCGGCGCTGTTCGCGTGGGGCGTGGTGGCCGGCATCCGCTGGACCTACAGCGCCGACGATCTGCGCGGCCTGATCAGCGGCCACCTCTCGCTGCACGTCGACTACGTGCGTCGCGATATCGGTGCGCCACCGCGCATCGATCATGCGCTGGAGATCACGCGGCGCGTGCCGGTGGACATCTTCATATCCGGACCAGGCGTGCGCTGGTCGTCGGATCCGAAGTTCCCGGATCCTGCCACCTTGAGCTTCGGGCCCAGCACCTATTTTAGTTCCGAACCGGGCGCGCTGCTCGATGAGCTGAAGGGCGTGGACTTCGCGACGCGCGACAGCCACCGTTTCCTGCGCTTTAACGAAGGTGGCTACCAGATCACGGTGGTGACACCGAAGATCTCGCAGACGCGCACGCACCCGGCGCTGATCCCGATCCTGGTCGGCTTTGCGTTGCTGCTGGTGCTGTGCGCCTACCTCGCGGTGCGCTGGCTGTTCCGTCCGGTCGCCACCATCCGCCAGGGTGCGGCCTATATCGGCGCGGGACATTTCGAGTATCGCATCCACACGCACCGTGAGGATGAGCTGGGCGAACTGGCGGGTGACATCAATCTGATGGCGGGCAAGGTGGAGGGCATGCTCGATGCCAAGCGGCAGCTGCTGCTCGGTGTGAGCCACGAGCTGCGCTCGCCGATCTCGCGCATGACGCTGGGGCTGGCGCTGCTGGAGGAATCCTCCTCGGTGCGCGCGCTGCAGCAGGACGTGGCGGAAATGCGCAGCATTGTGGAGACGTTGCTGGATGCCGAGCGCCTGGGCACCAGCCATGCCGTGCTGAACGCTTCCGAGGTGTCGCTGGCAGAACTGGCGCAGGCACTGTGCGCGCAGTTTTTCCCCGACGCCACACGCCTGCAAGTCTCCGTGCCGCCGGATCTGCGCGCGCGCGTCGATGCGCCGCGTATCCAGCTGATGCTGAAGAATCTGGTGGGCAATGCCCTGCGCTACTCGACCGATGCCGATGGACCGGTGGAGCTGGCCATCGCGCGGGCCGAGGGGCGGCTGGAGTTTCGTGTCCGCGACCAAGGTCCCGGTCTCAGCGCCGACCAGCGCGCCCATCTAGGCGAGCCGTTCTACCGCTCCGATGCATCGCGTGCCCGCGAGACCGGTGGCACGGGACTGGGTTTGTATCTCGCGCGCCAGGTGGCACGCGCGCATGGCGGCGAGCTCAGCCTGGTGGACACCGGAGATCGGGGCGCCCTGTTCCTGGTTACGCTGCCTGCGCTCTAGCGCAGCCGGTAGCGCAGTACCTGGTTCGAGGCAACACGACTCTCCAGCTGCAGCCATTCGCCTGCAGCTGAGTACCAGAGGTCAATCACCAGCTTGTCGCCGCGCAGCTCATAACGCCGCGCGAGCACGGCGGCGCCCCGCACCTTCAGGGTTTCCTCGCCCGCCGCTGCAATCTTCACGCGCTCGAACTCACCCGACTGTGGATTGAGCAGTTCCGCCTGCATCAGCAGGCGCGCCGGATCCCAGTAAGCAAAGGCGTTCACGCAACCGGCGCGCGCGATGCTGCGCGTTGGCTGCTCCAGCTGGAAGCGCCCCTGCTGCACGCCACCGCTTACCTCCTGCTGCCGGCCGTTGTCGTTGGTAGTGGCGACGATGTACTGCAGGCAACCGGCGCTCCAGCGCTCGGTGGCGCGATGGCGATAACGGTACACGGGAAGCCCGAGGAAGCGCACCACGAAGTCCGCCTCGCTCCGCACTTCGTCCGTGCCATCAGCGCGGCTGGCAATGTCGAAGCGGTGCGTGCCGATATGGTGCGTATCGAGCAGCACCTCGAAATCGTAGCGACGGTCGCCGGCCATGGCTTGATCGGCGAGTATCAGCAGGGCAGCAGCGGCAAGGGTACGGGTATTCACGGTGGTAGCCAGCATGCCAGCCTGGACCGGCCGATTCTGTAACTTTGTGCAACACACCGGCATTCCGCACGGGCTGTAGATATTACCGCTGCACCGAATTGCTGGTACACGGTCCTCGAATGCAGCAAGGTCCGGCGCAAGCCCGTCGGGTTTGAACGGCTCGGCGTGCAGCTGGTCCATTGGCGCGCGTGACACTGTTCTTTCCGCAGCTCGAATCTGGCTGGAACACGCATACGACGGTCGTGGACTGGCCCGTGCATTACACACGCGCGATCGAGAACCAGCTGGATGTCGCCCATCTGGCATTCGTCCACCGCACCACCATTGGGGCCGGCAGGCGCAGCTTTGTGGAAGGACCGCATGTCGAAGCCGATGACTCGGGCATCAAGGTGTGGGTGAGCAATCGCCGCGACGACGGCGGCCCTGCTCGTAGCCCCGCGGAGCTGGCCACAGCGGCCCAGGGCACCGAACCTGGACTGCATTTCCTGTTTCCGGGTGTTTGGCTGCTGAACATCAGTGCGCGGCTCAAGAATTTCATCGCGTTCGTGCCGATCAACGAGCACTGCACGCGCTACTACCTGCGCAGTTACCATCGCATGATCGGCGGGCTGCCGCGGGAGCACTGTTCCACCGGCTGCTGGCCCTCAGCAACCGCTTCATCCTGAATCAGGACCGGCGGGTAGTGATCACGCAGACACCCGGCGCGAGTCTGGACGCGCGAGACGACCATCTTGCCAGTTCGGACCGGGCCATCATGCAGTATCACCAGCTGCTCGCGCAGCAGCTGGCCGCCTGCAGCGACTAGATCTCGTCGACAACAATCGCGGCGGCTATTTGCGCACCACAGAAAAACCATATTTCCTGAATGCCGCCTGACCCGCGGGCCCATCAAGGTAGTCCATAAAGGCGCGCGCCTGTGCGCTCGCGACTGTGGTCAGCGCCACCGGATAGGTGATCGGCGGATGCGTGTCATAGGGGAACAGGTCGACGATCTTCACCTTGTGCTCGATGAGTGCATCGGTTTCGTAGACGATCCCGAGCGGCACCTCTCCGCGCGTAACGTACAGCAGCGCGCCCCTGACGTTCTCGGCGCGTACCAGCCGCTCGGCCACCTCGTCCCAGACACCGAGGCTGACCAGGGCCGAGCGCGCGTAGCGTCCCGCCGGTACCGAATCGGGGTCGGCGACCGCCAGGCGCTCGCCTTTCAAGGCCGCCCGCAGGGGAAAATGCGGCCTGATCGTCAACTGGATAGCGCTGTCGGCGCCGGCCACCAGCGCCAGCCGGTTGCCAATCAGGTTGTGGCGCGAAGGCCGCTGGATGAGGCCAAGGCGATCGAGATAGTCCATCCACTCCGGATCGGCGGACAGGAACAGGTCGGCCCGCGCGCCGTTCTCGATCTGCCGCGCGAGTATCGAGCTCGCCGCGAATGAGAACACCAGCTTGGCGCCGGTGTCGCGGGTGTACTGGTTGCCGAGCTCTTGCAGTACGTCGGTCAGCGAAGCGGCCGCAAACACCGTCAGGTTGCCTGCGGGCGCGACATCGTTGGCGGCGGCCGCGCGCTGCGGCGCCCACAGTGGCGCGGACAGCAAAGCGGATAACAGACCCGACCACAGTGCAGAAACTACCATTTGTCGGTAGCGAACCCGCATGCCTGTTTCTCCTCGCGACTTCGCTATATTCGAATGAATATATCGCCAACCTAGCAGATCTGCGGGGTCGTTGCCCATGGCTGCGCGGCGCTGAGCGCGACCGGCAAGCCGACCGCCTGCGACGCCTGCGACGCCTGCGACGCCTGCGACGGATCGTAGGCAAGTTTGCGCGCGACAGCGGACCCGCCTAGCATAGATCAACAGGCGCGCATCGACGCGTGGAGGCAAACCCATGTTCAATAAATCTGCAGTGGTGTTAGTGGCATTGATTGGAGTGCTGGCGGCAGTTCCGGCACGGGCGATCGATGCCGACCAGCTGATCGCAAAACACCTCGAGGCGCGTGGCGGCGCCGAAGCCTTGCGTGCGCTCAAGAGCGTCCATCGCCAAGGTCACCTGATCATTCCTGGCGCCAACTTCGATATCAGCGCTTCCACGCTGGTGGTACGCGGCAGCGGCGTGCGCGCCGAGTTCTCGCTGCAGGGGCTGGTGTTCATCAATGCCTTCGACGGCAAGGACGCCTGGAAGGTCGACCCTTCGGAAGGCCGCAAGGATCCGGAGCGCATGTCCGCCGATGAGGCCAAGCCGCTGCTGCTGCAGTCGGATATCGATTCGCCATTGCTTGACTACCGCACCAAGGGTCACAGCGTCGAGTACCTGGGACTCGATGACGTCGATGGCACACCGACGCACAAACTGCGCCTGCACCTGAAGTCGGGCGATGAAGTGGTCTACTACATCGATCCGGATACCTACATGATCATCCGCGATGTGCAGAAACAGCTGGTACGCGGCGCCGAACAGGAAACAGAAACCGACTACGGCGAATACGAAAAAGTCGGCGGAGTGTATGTACCCATGACTGAAGACAGTGGACCGAAGAATTCCGCAAGTTCGCAGAAGCAGCAGCTGGTTTTCGACACTGCTGAAGTCAACAATGCCGCCGACCCGGCGCAGTTTGCCTTCCCGGTGCACAAATGAGCCGCCTCAACCGCACGCCGGGGCGTAAGGCCTGGCTGCCGGGCGCGCTGGCGCTGCTGGCGCTCACGGCCTCCTACGGCGTTGCCGGCGAGAGCATTGACGCCGCCTCGATCTCGGGGCTGGGCGCACGCAACATCGGCTCGGCGATGATGAGCGGCCGCGTCGCGGCGATTGCCGCGCGCCAGGAGCGCGACGGCAAGGTCACGCTCTATGTGGGTTCGGCTTCGGGCGGCGTGTGGCGCTCCTACGATGGCGGCACTACCTTTCAGCCGGTATTTGACAAGCAGCCGGTGCAGTCGATCGGCGCGATCACGCTCGACCCCTCGAACCCGAAGACCGTGTGGGTGGGCACCGGCGAGAGCTGGACACGCAACTCGGTATCGGTGGGCAACGGCATCTATCGCTCCACCGATGGCGGCGATACCTGGCAGAACATGGGACTGCCCAACTCCGAGCGTATCAACAAGATTCTGATCGATCCCAAGGACAGCAACACCGTCTACGCCTGCGTACCCGGCGCGCTCTGGTCCGATTCCGCCGACCGTGGTCTCTATAAGACCAGCGACGGCGGTAAGAACTGGTCGCTGGTGCTGAAGGGCACGAACCTGTCGACGGGCTGTTCCGGGCTGACGATGGACCCGCGCAATCCGCAGCGCCTGTTTGCCGGCCTGTGGGATTTCCGGCGCAAGGGCTGGAGTTTCCGTTCGGGCGGCGACGGCCCCAAGGCCACCTCCGGCTCAGGCCTGTTCCTGACCGAAGATGGCGGCAAGCGCTGGCAGCAGCTCGATGCGAAGAACGCTGCGGGTCTGCCGCCTGCGCCGTGGGGGCGGCTCGATGTGGTGATCGCGCCCTCCTCGCCCGACATCGTCTATGCAGTGATCGAAGGCGTGAAGTCCGGGCTGTATCGCTCGGCGGATGGCGGCAAGACCTGGGAAGCACGCGATGCCAGCCAGCGTATGGTGTGGCGCCCGTTCTACTTTTCAAAACTGGTGGTCGATCCTGCCAACGCCGATCGCATTTTCAAGCCCAACCTGCTGCTGATCGCATCGGAGGATGGCGGCAAGAGTTTCTCGGTGATCAGCAGCGGCACCCATGGCGATCATCATGATGTCTGGGTGAACCCCAGCAATCCGAAGCATGTGATTACCGGCGACGATGGCGGCCTGTGGATCAGCCACGATGGTGGCAACAAATGGTGGAAGGCCAACAACCTGCCGATCTCGCAGTTCTACCATGTATCGGTGGATGACAAGGATCCCTACCAGGTCTACGGCGGCTTGCAGGACAACAGCTCCTGGGCGGGCGATTCCTCGTATCCAGGTGGTATCAGCAACAGCCGCTGGGAAAATCTTTACGGCGGCGATGGTTTCTACACCTTTGCCGATCCCTCAGACTCGAACTTCGTCTATGCGGAGGCCCAGGGCGGGCATATCGGGCGCATCGATCGGCGCATGATGCAACAGCGCGACATTCAGCCCACCGCAGATTTCAAGGAGAAGCTGCGCTGGAACTGGAATACGCCGATCGCGCTCTCGCCCACCAACCACAACTCGCTCTACATCGGCTCACAGTTCCTGTTCCTGAGTCGCGATCATGGCCAATCCTGGGCGCGCATTTCCCCGGATCTGACGACCAACGATCCCACCAAGCAGCGGCAGGAGGAATCGGGCGGCATCACGGTCGACAATTCCTCGGCCGAGATGCACACCACGATCTACGCAATCGCCGAGAGCCCACGCAATGAGCAGCAGATCTGGGTGGGCACCGACGATGGCAATGTGCAACTGACGCGCGATGGCGGCGCACACTGGAGCAATCTCACACCCAACATCAAGGGGCTACCACCGGCCAGCTGGGTCTCGTCGGTCACCGCGAGCCCGTCGGCGGCCGGCACGGCCTACGCCACCTTCGACCGTCACACCTATGGTGACCTGAACCCCTGGGCCTATCGCACCACCGACTACGGCCAGACCTGGACGCGCATCGTTGCGCCCACCCAGGGCGTGCGTGGCTATGCGCACACGCTGCGCGAAGATCCGGTGGCCGCCAATGTGCTGTACTTGGGCACCGAATTTGGCCTGTGGATCTCGAGCGATGCGGGCACAAGTTGGGCGCAGTTCACCGGCAGCAACTTCCCTGCGGTCGCAGTGCGCGACCTGGCCTTCCAGCAGCGCGACGGCGATCTCGTAATCGCGACACACGGCCGCGGCATCTGGATTATCGACGACCTGAGCGCGCTGCGTGCGCTCACGCCGGAGGTGCTGGCCAGCGAGGTGAGCTTCCTGCCCTCGCGCCCAGCGCAGCAGCGGCTCGATGGTTCCGGTGGCTGGCCGGAAGGCGACGCCAGTTTCTCGGGCCAGAACCCGGCGCCCGGCGCCGTGATCAATTACTACCAGAAGACACGGCATGTGTTCGGCCGCCTGAAGCTGGAAATCCTCGACCCTTCCGGCAAGGTGATTGATACCTTGCCAGCGTCCAAACGCAAGGGCATCAATCGCGTGGTCTGGTCGATGCAAACGCCGCCACCACGCGTGCCCACGGCGGCGCAACCGGCCAACGCCGGCCGGCAAGGTCCGCGGTTACTGCCAGGCGACTACACCGTGCGCCTGAGCAAGGCCGGCAAGCAGTACGAATCGCCATTGCATATTGCGCTCGACCGGCGCGCGACCTTCAGCATGGACGATCGCAAGCTGCAGTTCGCAGCCGCAATGCACGCCCATGGCTTGTTCGGGCGCATGACCGGCCTGGCCGACCGACTGGCCGGACTCAAGGCGCTGGCAGAGTCACGCCAGGGCGCAGCCAAGTTGTCCAAAGGTACGCAGGCGCTTGCCGACAAATTCATCAATCAGAGCGAGCTGTTGCGCAAGGAAATCGTCGCCACCAAGGAAGGCGGTGCCATCACTGGCGAGGAGCGGCTGCGCGAGCATCTCGATGAGGTCTACGGCGCACTGATTAGCTATGAAGGCCGCCCAGGCAATTACCAGCAAGCGCGCGTCGCAGCGCTGGAGCGCGAACTCACTGAGCTCGAGGGCCGCACCAAGGCGCACATCGACAAAGACCTGCCGCCGCTGAACGAAGCACTGAAACGTGAACACCAGGAACCGATCGCCGCGCTCGCTGCGGACCAGCTTGGTGCGCAATTCGCAGCGGTTGAAGCCTTGCGCCAGTGGCACGCGACCGACACTGCGGTCGCAGTCGCGGCCGAGCGCGATTGAACCGCAGCCCGGGGATGGGGCGATCATGAGAAGAATTGCGCCTGCCACGACAGCGGCGCTGACGACCCTGCTGGTCTGTGCATGCTCGTCACAGCAGTCGGCCAGCGTTGCCGATCTGGTGATACTCGACGGCGATGTGCAGACCATGAGCAGCGCGCAGCCGCAGGCCCGGGCGCTGGCGATCAAGCGCGGCAGGATCGTCTACGTCGGCGGCAATGCCGGCGCCCACGACTGGATCGGCAACTCGACGTGGGTGCTGCGGGTCGCTGGTGCGACCGTGCTGCCGGGCCTAATCGATACGCACATCCACGTGATGGAAGGCGCGCTCGACCAGGGCCACTGCAGTTTCGAGGATAAACCGCTGGACATCGCACAGATCAAGCCGATCATCCTCGCCTGCGCGGCGCGCACACCGGGCACCGGCTGGGTCGCGGTGCTGCAGTTGAATGCGGCGGGATTCCGCGCTGACAACCACGATCTCGATGGCATCCTGGCGAACCGCCCGCTGCTGCTGTGGGCCGCCGACGGCCACGATGCCTGGGTCAACAGCGAAGCGCTGAAGCGCGCCGGCATCAGCCGCAAGAATGTCGACCCACCGCGTGGCAGGATCGTCCGCGACCGCCACGGCGAACCCAATGGCCTGCTGGTCGATGCAGCGCTCGAGCTGGTATCACGGTTGATCGACAAACCCGGCGCCACCGAACGCGAGCGCGCATTGCTGACGACCCTCGATGAACTGGCCAAGGATGGCATCACCAGCTACATGGAGGCCAATACCAGCGAGGAGACCGTCCGCAACTACGTGCGACTGGCGCACAACAATCAGCTGCATGCGCATGTGGTTATGGCGCTGCGCTGTGACGGCACCGACACCGAGGCCGAATTCGCCCGGCTCGAGGCGCTGCGCACGCTGGCAGCCGCCGAGCCGCTGCTGCGCGCCGACTACATCAAGCTGTTTGCCGACGGCATCATGGAATACCCAACGCAGTCGGCCGCGATGCTCGAGCCCTATCTGGATGCCAACGGCAAGCCCGGCCACAATCTCGGCCCGACCTACCTCGCACCCGCGGCGCTGGCGCAGTTCATCCGCCATGCGGATGGCGAGGGTTTCAACATTCATATCCACGCGATCGGCGATCGCGCCGCGCGCAGCGCGCTCGATGCCTACGCCGATGCGCGGGCGCACGGCAGCCAGCGCAGTTACAGCATCGCGCACCTGGAGCTCATCGATCCGCAGGACCTGCCGCGCTTCAAGGCACTCAACGTGATCCCCTCACTGCAGCTGCAGTGGGCACGGCCCGACAACTACAGTGTCGAGGCCGTACTGCCCTACATCGGCGCCGCGCGCCAGCAGCGCCTGTACCCGGAACGCTCGCTGCGGGACGCCGGTGCCACGATCGTCGGCGGCAGCGACTGGAACGTCTCGACCTTCAACCCTTTCGAGGCGATGGCGATCGCGATTTCGCGCCGCAATCCGGCCGAACCCCAGCGCGGCGAACTGGGTGTCAACGAAACCCTGCCGCTGCACGAGCTGTACGCGGCCTACACCATCAACGCCGCGCGCCTACTGGGCCTCGATGCCAGCCTTGGCTCACTCGAGACCGGCAAGGATGCTGACCTCATCGTGCTCGATCGTCACCTGGACGACACCAGCCCCAGCAGCGAAGTGCTGGCCACGACCGTGCGCTACACCTACATGCACGGCGCGATGCTGGTCGGGCCCGCCACCCGTTAGAGGTGCACTATGGCCGTCAGGCCGAAGGTGCGCGGCCTGAAGGAGTACTGGTTCTGCTCCTGCCCGGGAATCGGGAACGGTGCGGCGTACGCATCAATCTGACTCAGCTGATAGTTCAGAATCGTGTGCGAGTCGAGCAGATTGTCAATGAACGCAGCCACGTTCCAGCCACCGATTTTG
>JAYUZE010000045.1:0-5633 GCA_043752035.1 Gammaproteobacteria bacterium | reverse complement strand
TCGATGCACACGCCGGCCGACATCAGCGGTGTGCCATCGTTGGCGCGGCTCGTGACCCGGCCGCGCTCGTGCACCCAGCGCCACTCGCCGCTCTGGTTGCGGATTCGGTATTCGACCGCATAGTGGTCGGTGGCGCCCTCCGAGCGGCCTATATCCGCGGCCATGTAGGCCTCGAGGTCGTCGGGATGGATGCGCGCCATCCAGCGATTGAGACCGCTGTGTCCGATGCAGGGATCGACATCGAAGCGCTCGCACCATTTGTTCAACCAGCGGCAGTCACCGGTATTGGTCGATTCCCACAGCCCGATCTCCGTGCCCCACACTGCGGCGTCGAGCCGCGCCTCGCTGCTGCGCAGGCGCTCGGCGTCGCGATGCCGCTGGATCACGAAGGCCGCCAGTGACGAGGCGAACTGGATCAGCTCGGTCTCCTGAGGTGAGGGTGAACGCCGCTCGCGGTAATACAGCGCCAGGGTGCCGAGCAACGCACTCGCATCATCCAGAATCGGCACCGACCAGCAGGCCCTGAGGCCGTGTGCGAGGGCGGCCTGCCTATACCTGTCCCACAGCGGGGAGTGTTCGATATCCTCGACCACTACCATCTTGCGAACGGCCGCTGCCGTGCCGCAGCATCCGTAGCCCTCGATTATCGGCACCCGGCCGATGGCCTGCACGTAGCTTCCGGGCAAGCTGGGCGCCGCGCCGGGCAGCAACTGCTGTTCGGCTGCGTCCACCACCAGCACGGTGCAGTGAAGTCCGTCAGCCCAGGTCTCCACATAGGTGGCGAGGCCGTCGAGCAATACGTTGACCGGCGCCGAAGACGTGAGTAACGCGAGCAGCCGCACCTGCGCGCGCAGGTCGTTTGGCGGCATGGCCGAGGAGGGCGCACGGCGTACGATCGCATCGACGGCTGCGTTCCAATCGCCGTGTGCAGTGGACGTGCGCATGCCGCTGGCCGGGCTGACCTCAGCTCGCAGTGGGCAGCGACCGGCGTTGCCGGCGGGCGGTAAGCTCGATGGTCGCCTTGAGTGCTACGCCGCTGACCGGTTTTACCAGGTAGGCGTACGGCTCGGAATGCTTGGCGCGCTGGAAAGTGGCGTCGTCGGCGAGCGCGGTAACGAAGATCACCGCAGTATCGAATTCCTGGCGCAGTTGCGAGGCGACCTCGATGCCATCGACCTGGCCGGCGATGCGGATGTCGGTGAGCGCGATGTCCGGGCGCATTTCGCGCGCAATGGCCAGCGCTTCGGCGCCGGTCGCGGCCACGGCGTAGGCGTCATACCCCCAACCGTTCAGTGTTTCCTGCAGGTCGGTGGCGACGATGCGCTCGTCCTCGACGATCAGGATGCGCGGCGGCTGGTCTGGGAGCGGTGGCGTGAAATTCAATTGCACGCCCAGTTCGGCCACGGACCTCGGCTGGTGTTTCGCATCGTGCGCCAGCCGCTTGCCGGCGCGGGCCACCAGATCGATACCGAGGCGATTGGCAGTGCGAATCAGATAGTGCAGGATTTCCCCGAACTCGACTTCGACGCGATCGCGATCGTGCGCCGACAATGCATGCAGGCGCTTCACCAGACTGTGGATGGCTTGTTTCGCTTCAGACAGCTGCATTGCGGTCTCTTGTAGTCCCCGGGTCGGTACCTGCCCCCACGCGTGCCTGGCGGTCCCCACTGCGCCGGTGGGTATAGCACGGTCCTTGCGGGAGTGGAAGATGATCTAGTGGCGTACCCGGCCCGTGCGGCGGTTACTCGCCCGTGTTGCTCGCGGCTGGGAGGCGCGGGCCAGGGAGCGCTGAATCGCGCTCTGGACATCGAGGCCCGAGCGCTCGGCGAACTCGAGCAGGTAGTGGTACAGCTCGCTCAGCTCCGCAGCGACCTGCTTGCGGTCGGCGTCGGCGCGATCCTGGGCAAAACTCTGCAGCATCCGCTTGGCGGCGCGCAGCGAGCCCGGCGTCTCGGTCCTGGCGGGCGACTGCCGGCGCGCCGCGCGCAGCCAGCGCACGGCGCTGCGTTCCGCGGTGAACAGCGCCACCGTGGAGCGCAGCGCGCTGCCGCTGGCGGAAGCCACTGTGCCGCCCAAAGCCTGCTTGGAGCACAGCAAAGCGGTGCGCGTGCCTTGTGGCAGCGTGAGTCGCGTGATCAGCAATTCCGGCCATGGGAGCGGGCTGCCGCGCCGTGGCCCCTCGATGCGCCGGGCATCGATCAGGATGCGGCAGCTCGAGGCCAGTCGCGCAGCGTCGTGCACGCGGGCACTCAGTTGCGTCGCGCGGCGGGCATCCGGCAGTCGATGCATGGTGGCCCAGACCATGCCACGGCTGATCCTGATATCGACAGGGCTAGCCATGAATCCCCCGACCTTCAATGAACTCCGAGTGCAATTTAACTTAATTTGTACTCAAAGGCGCTCTCGAGCTTTCAAAATATCGTCGAGTCGCGCCGGCACAGCCGGATCACGTTCCAGATGAGGGTAACGCAAGCCCTCGTAGTATTCGATAAGGGTTATCTGGTAGTGGCTGCCGGTATGCACGATCAGCTGGATCGGTTGATGTGAGGCCTTCGCCGCCGTGATCGCCTCTCCCAGCAGCTCCGCGCCGTAGGCCTGGCCGTTGACCGCCACGATCTGCGCGCTGGCCGCGAGCCCGGCCTGGAAGGCAGCCTTGCCCCATACCACTTCGGATATCGATCCATCATTGTCGATCGTGGCGCCGATGGAATGCAGCAGGTTGAGGTGCTTGTGCAGGCGGTCGATGTCTTTCTGGAAGTCGCTGGGCTGGTCGGTATAGGTCAGCCGGTAGCCGCCGCGCTTCAGGCCATCGAGCGGCGCGCTCTGGTCCACGCCGTCGAGGCGCTGGCGCAGCATCGCAGTCCAATCGTAGGGCTCGACCTGGTTGAGCGCGTGCACGACATCCTCAAAGGTGTAGGTGACCACGCTACGGCTGCCGTCGTTGATGCCCAGGAAGCCGCGCGCAAAATCATCCAGCGAGCGGCGGCCGTGCGAGCGTTCGCGGATCAGCGTATCGACATCGAGCCAGACCAGCAGGCCCTCGTCGTAATAATCCTTGTAGCGGGTCCAGTTCTCCCAGGTCGTGGGTCGGTGATGATTGATGATCGGATCGTTGGTCGTGTCCTCGAGCGAGCGCCATTGCCGGCCCGGCTGCAGATCGTAGTAGGCGGCGATCAGTGCCAGCTGATCCAGCGCCTGCTGCCTGCTCCACAGGCCTGAGCGCGCCGCCAGCACATCGCCCCAGTATTCGGTCTGGCCTTCGTACACCCACAGCAGACTGTCACGCATCGGCACGTTGTAGTTGGGTGTCCACAAATCCGCCGGTCGGCGGAACTTGCCATTCCACGAATGCGTGTATTCGTGCGGCAGCAGATCGCGGTACCAGGCGGTCTGGTCCCAATCGCTGAACGCCCCGGACCCCACGGTGTCTTCGCTCGATTGATGATGTTCCAGCCCCTTGCCGTGGATCTGATCGCTCAGCGCATACAGGAAATCGTAATGCGTGTAGTGATGCGAGCCGTACAGCAGCTGGGCCTGCTGCACCAGCGCGCGATGCGCCGCGAGCTGTTCGGGCTTGAGCGTGAGCTGGCCCGGCCGGTCAGCAAACACGTTCAGCGTGACCGGCGGGTTGCCGCCGGGGTTGAGATCGAAGCGCGCCATGTGGCGGCCGGCGTACACCGGGCTGTCCATCAGGGTCTCGAGATCGGTCGCCCGGAACTGCCTGCGCTCCTCGTGCGTGCTCTCGGTCTCGAGCGCGCTGGCGTGCTGCCATCCGGCCGGCAGGCGCAGGCTCGCACTCACCGGAATGCGCCGCGCGTAGTAGCCGGCGGGGTAGAGCAGCAGTTCGTTCCAGTCGAGCACTGCGAGGTCCGGGCTCATCTCGACCGGATCGATCGCCGGCCCGGTCGGCGAGAGATAGTCGAAGCTCACATCAAGTTCGCTGACAGCGACGCCGGGCTGCAGGTGAAAGGCGTACACATCGAGCGCATCGCGCTGCCAGCCTATTGGCGCACCGTGACTGCTGATGCGCAGTCCGCTCAGGCGTTCCACTGGCCCGGTGTGCGAATGATTGCCGGGCAGCCATTTGGGGAACAGCAGCACACTTGAACGCGACACGCCGGTGAGCTGCTCCTCGACATGCACGATGCGATGCTGCGTATCGCTGGCGTCGACGGACAGGGTGATTGCGCCGGGAAAGGCGCGATCGAGTGGCGCGGCGATCGGCGCCGCTGCCGCCGCCGGCAGGGACAACACGCAGGACAATGCGAGGCCGCTCATTTTCACTGTTGTTCTCCGGTGCGCCGCCTCATGCGAGGAGCGCTGATATTACCCGAGCCGTGATACCATGCGCGCCTACAAAAAGCTGGATCGGATCATGGAAGTCTCGCAACTGCGCCGTTCGCTGCAAGATCTCGAGGAGCGTGCCGTCTCCTTGAGGGGGTTTCTTTGAGTACGACCAGAAGCGCGAGCGGCTCGAAGAGGTGCGGCTGGAACTGGAAGAGCCTGCGGTCTGGGCTAATCCAGAGCGTGCCCAGGAACTGGGGCGCGAACGCGCCCGCCTGACCACCGAGATCGAGGAGCTCGATCGCGCCACCACCGGTGCGCGCAATGCACTCGAACTGCTGGACCTCGCTACCGCCGACAACGACGAGGGCGCCGCCACCGATCTGGAGCGCGAACGCATCGAGATCGAACAGGGCGTGCGACGGCTCGAATTCAAGCGCATGTTCCGCGGCGAGATGGATTCGCACAATGCCTTTCTCGACATCCAGGCCGGTGCTGGCGGCACCGAGGCCCAGGACTGGGCGCAGATGCTGCTGCGCATGTATCTCAAGTGGGCCGCGGCGCGCGGCTTCAGTGCCGAAGTCATCGACTCGAATCCCGGCGAAGTGGCAGGCTTCAAGTCGGCCACCGTGGAGATTCGCGGCGAATATGCCTATGGGTGGTTGCGCACCGAGACTGGTGTGCATCGCCTGGTGCGCAAGTCGCCCTTCGACTCGGGCAACCGTCGGCATACCTCGTTCGCTTCGGTGTTCGTATCCCCTGAGGTCGATGACGATATCGCTATCGAGATCAATCCGGCCGACCTGCGCATGGATGTCTATCGCTCCAGCGGCGCCGGCGGCCAGCACGTGAACAAGACCGAGTCGGCGGTGCGCATCACGCACGCGCCCAGCGGTATAGTGGTTGCCTGCCAGAACGAGCGCAGCCAGCACAAGAATCGCGCCACGGCGATGAAAATGCTCAAGGCTAAGCTTTATGAGCTCGAGGTCAACAAGCGCAATGCCGCGGCGCGGGTACTGGAAGACTCCAAATCGGATGTAAGCTGGGGCAACCAGATCCGCTCCTACGTGCTCGATCAGTCGCGCATCAAGGATCTGCGCACCGGCGTCGAAGTCGGCAACACCGGTTCGGTGCTCGATGGCGCGCTGGATCAATTCATGGAAGCCAGTCTCAAGGCGGGTTTGTGAGCAACGATCAATCCGGGCCAGTCACCGATGAGAACCACCTGATCGCCGAGCGCCGCACCAAGCTGGCGCACTGGCGCACCGAAGGCGCGGCTTATCCCAACGACTTCCGCCGCGATGCGCTGGCTGCCGATCTGCTCTCGACCTACGCCGAGCGTGACGGCA
>JAYUZE010000044.1:0-13929 GCA_043752035.1 Gammaproteobacteria bacterium | reverse complement strand
CACGCAGACGCCGAAACTGCGCCGTCTCCTGCAATCGCCCTTCACGCTGCACGACGCGCTGCAGGGTCTGATCGAGCGCGAGATCGGCCACGCACGCGCCGGCCGGCGCGCGCACCTGATCGCTAAGCTCAACGCGCTGGTCGACCCGCAGACCATCGACAACCTGTATCGTGCGTCCTGCGCCGGCGTCCGCATCGACCTGATCGTGCGTGGCGTGTGCGCGCTGCGCCCGGGGCTCGCGGGCATCTCGGAGAATATCCAGGTGCGCTCGATCGTCGGGCGTTTCCTCGAACACTCGCGCGTCTACTGGTTCGAAAACAACGGCCGCCCGCAGCTGTACCTGGCCAGCGCCGACTGGATGGAGCGCAATTTCTTCCGGCGTGTCGAAGTGGCGTTTCCGGTGCTGCAGGCGCGGCTGCGCACCCGCATCCGTGCAGACCTGGATCGCTACCTGGCTGATACCTGCAACGCCTGGCTGATGCACAGTGACGGCAGTTATCGGCGCGTCAGTGGCGACCCGCCGCTGGACGCGCAGGCCGAACTGCTGGAGCGTTACGCCGCCAACGCGGCGCGATTGCCGGAGTAGATTCGCAGTTTCAAGCCGCTGCTGCGCAGGAACTCGATTTCCTGGTGCAGATCTTCAACCGACAGCGGGTGATCTTTGAGCCAGCGCGCCGGAAAGCGCACTTCCAGCGTGCGTGCGCGCGCCGTGAGTTCGACCGCCGGCAGCGCCGTGGAACTGCGACCACGATGCAGCAGCACCGCGAGGCGCAGCAGCACCATCAGATACAGCGCCAGCCGATCCCAGGGCGGAATCAGATCTTCGAGGCCGGTGAGCGCGAGCTTGCGACGATGTGCGCCGACCAGCCGCGCCAGCAGCAGCTGTTCTTCGTGCGCGAAGCCGGGCATGTCGGCATTTTCCAGCAGGTAGGCGCCATGGCGATGATAGCCACTGTGCGCCACATCGAGCCCGATCTCGTGCAGGCGCGCCGCCCATTTGAGCGTGAGCTCGGCCTGCGGATCGGCCAGATCCCAGTCGTTGGCCACCTGCGCCAGAAACCCCAGCGCACTCGCCTCGACGCGTGCGGCCTGCGTGCCATCCACATGATAGCGGCGCATCATCGAACCGACCGTGCGCTCGCGCGGATCTTCATCGGTGAAGCGGCCGACCATGTCGTGCAGCAAGCCATCGCGCAGTGCGCCTTCGGCCATGCGCATCTGCTCGATGCCCAGCGCCGCGAAAATTTCGGCGAGGATCACCACTCCACCAGAGAATACCGGACGCCGCTCATCTGTCAATGCCGCGAGCTTCAGTTCGCGGCAGTGCGTCGCTGCCGTCATGTCGACCAGCAGTTCTTCCACGCCCTTGGCGCTGATGTGCAGCGCATTGGGATCGCGCTCGCGCAAACTTTCACCGATCGCGCGTACCGTGCCCGAGCTGCCGATCACATTTTCCCAGCCAAGCTGCAGGAAGGCGGCCTGCATTGGTTCGATTTCCAGGCGCGCCGCCAGCCGTGCGTGCGCCACGCGCTTGGCCGAGAGGCGCTCGTCGGCAAAAAAGCGCTCGCTCAACGAGACGCAGCCGAGCTTCAGGCTTTCCAGCAACTGCGATTCATAGCCCTCGCCGATCGCGAGTTCGGTGCTGCCGCCGCCGATATCGATGACCAGCCGGCGGCCGGGCTCGGCGGGCAGGGTGTGCGCCACGCCCGAATAGATGAGCCGCGCCTCTTCCATGCCGGAGATGATTTCGATCGGGTGACCGAGCGCTTCACGCGCGCGTTCGAGAAAAGCCTGCTTGCGGCGCGCGATGCGCAGCGCGTTGGTGCCCACGACGCGCACGCTGGCGGCGTTCATGTCGCGCAGCCGCTGACCGAAGCGCTCGAGGCAACCCAGTGCGCGCGCCGCCACCTGTTTGTCCAGGCGGCCGTCGGCACTGACACCGGCGCCGAGGCGCACCATCTCGCGCATGCGATCGATGACCACCAGCTGCCCGTGCGAATAGCGGGCGACTACCAGGTGAAAGCTGTTGGAGCCCAGATCCACTGCTGCCAGTACATCTGGCACGGTGCGGGCAGCCCGGCTCACGCGTGGTTCAGGCCGCGGTGAATGAGGAACCGCAACCGCAGGTGGTCACGGCGTTGGGATTGCGGATCACGAACTGCGCGCCTTCCAGGCCTTCGCGATAGTCGATCTCGGCGCCGCCCAGATACTGGAAACTCATCGGATCGACCAGCAGTTTCACGCCCTGGTTCTCGACACAGGTATCGCCATCCTGCAGCGCCTCGTCGAATTCAAAACCATATTGCAGGCCCGAACAGCCGCCGCCCTGCACATACACGCGCAGCATCAGTTTAGGGTTGCCCTCTCCCTCGATCAGCTGGCTCACCTTGTGCGCAGCGGCATCGGTAAACACCAGCAGCGGCTCGCCCGGGGGGGTATCTGTGACCTGTGCATCCATGCAGGCAGTGTAGAGGCAGCGCCAGGGGCCGTCAAAACCGCGCCCCGAAACTGTGCTTCAGGACGCGCCGGGCCCCGGCTGGCCCGCCGTGGCCGCCCCGGCAGGGCCCTCGCCACTTGCTGCAGCGCCCTCGCCACTTGCTGCAGCGCCGGTAGGCATCAGCTTGCCGCTGATCTCGGCGCCCATCGCCATCTCGATCACGCCGTAGCTGACGTTGCCGCGCACCCGCGCCCGCGCACCCAGGATCACGCGATCGGCTGCATGGATATCGCCATTGACTGTGCCATTGACCACCACCTGCGTGGCTTCCACCGAGCCTTCGATGATGCCGTGCTCGCTCACCGACAGCGATGCGGTGGCACCGGCGGCCACCTGCACATTGCCGGTGATGCGGCCATCGACATGCAGGCCGCCGGCGAATTCGATATCGCCGAGCACGCTGGCAGTGCGGCCGATCAGCGTATCGATGCGGGTGGCGGCTTTTTCACGACGATTGAACATGGGTGCTCAGCTGGCGTCCGGGTTCCAGACGAATATTTGCCGGTAGGGTGCCACGCCTTTGCGCGCAGGTCGAATTTCGATGCTGACGCGCTCGGGCTTGAACTCGGCGGGCAGCACGATGGCCTGCTCGAGATTGGCGTAGTAGCGGAAACTGTATTCGAGCTGCTTCACCTTGCCGCCCGTGAGCGCCACCAGGTCGATGCTGGCAGCCGCGCCGTTGCGCTCGCCATCGACGCTCAGCGCCAGCGTGCCGCCGGTCGATTCCTCGGGGCGGATCGGCCGGTTGAGGGCCATGCGGATGGTAAAAGCGCGCGTCGCGGCGTCGGTGGCCAGCACATGAAACTGCTGCACGCGCACCGGGGCGCTCTGCGCGCCGCCACCGGCCTGCGGATTGGCGATCGCGCGATAGAACTCCAGCTCCTGCTGCGCGCGGCCGAGCTCGGCCTGCAGCTCACCGATGCTGCGCGAGACTTCCGAGCGTTCGCGCACCTGCGCCACCTGGCCGGCATCGGCGGCCGCAAGCTGCACGCGCATCTCACGCGCCTCGTTGTCGAGCTGTGCGATGCGATCGTTCAGCGTGGCACGCTCCTGTGCGGCCTGGATGCCGTCGAACCCGGCCTTCTTGCGCCCGAGTTCAAAGGCGAGATACAGCGCCAGCACGCCCAGCAGCGCCAGCGTCACCAGCATCGTCAGGCGACGCGCCGGTGCGTAAGTGCGCACCACCAGTTTACCGGGGATATCCATGGGGATTCGGGGCTGGGCTTTGGGCCTAGGCCGCGCCCCCGCTGCTACCGTCACTGTCAGCGGCGGCACCGGCCTTCTCAACATTGGTCGGCGGATGCCACCAGGAAGGGTACGGCGGCAGGCCTTGCGGAAAGGCCAGTTTGCCCAGCTCGTGCAGCGCGCGGGTGTAGACCGTACGCTTGAAATAGATCACTTCGCGGATCGGCTCCCAGTAGTCCACCCAGCGCCAGCGGTCGAATTCAGGCTCGGCGGTGGTATCGAAGCGAAACTGCGCCGCGGCGCTGCGCAAGTGCAGCAGGAACCAGCGCTGTTTCTGACCCACGCAGCGCGGCGTGGTATCGCGCACGAAGCGCGCCGGCAGACGGTAGCGCAGCCACTGGCTGGTCTGGCCCACGATATCGACATCCTGGTCGGTCAAGCCTATTTCCTCCGTCAGCTCGCGAAACAGCGCCTCTTCGGCGCTTTCGCCGCGGCGCATGCCGCCCTGTGGAAACTGCCAGCCCTTGCCCCCGGAACGGCGGCCGACGAACACGCGCCGCTCGTCCTGCATCAGTACGATGCCGACATTGGCACGAAATCCGTCCCGATCGATCAGGTCCCCCATGATTTTTCTGTTTTACTCCGAGGAGCCTGGGACTCTCAAGCCCAATGGCCTTGTTCTGAACCCAGTCGACTCTTTAGGCTGTGCTTATGACACGCACCACACAATATTGGATCCTGGCCGCCCTGGGCGCCCTGGCCGTGCTGAGCTTCGCTGCCTCGCTGCTGGCCGGCTCCGCTGATCTGCCGCTCGGGCGCTCGCTGGCGGCGCTGTGGGGCAGTGGCGACGAGCTGGCCAATACCATCGTGCGCACGATCAGGCTGCCGCGCAGCATGTCGGCGTTTGCAGTCGGTAGCCTGCTGGCGCTGGCAGGCGTGCTGCTGCAGGCACTGTTTCGCAATCCGCTCGCCGACCCTTTTGTGCTCGGGGTTTCCGGCGGCGCCGCGGTCGGTGCACTCGGCGGCATGCTGCTGGGTCTCGGGCTCGCGAACCTGCAATGGAGTGCGACCGCCGGCGCGCTGGTGATCGGCGCCATGGTGATGCTGCTGGGGCGCGGCGCCGAGCTGAGCCGGCTGTTGCTCTCCGGCGTGGTATTGGCCAGCGCCTGCGGCGCGCTGACCACGGTGCTGCTGGCGATCGCCGATAACGGCCAATTGCGCGGCATGGTGTTCTGGCTCGCGGGCGATCTCGGCTGGGCGCTGCATCCCGAGCTCGACCTGCTGGGTGCAGCGCTGGCACTGGTCGCAGCCCTGGTATTCGCGCGTTCGCTGAATGTGCTGAGCGCCGGCGAACTGCGCAGCGCCACGCTTGGGCTCGACGCGCGCCTCGCGCGTCCACTGGTGTTCGTGGTCGCCGCCGTGCTCACATCGATCGCGGTGCTGGCAGCAGGACCGGTGGGGTTCATTGGCCTCGTGGCTCCGCACTTGGTGCGGCTCGCACTGCGCAGTGCCGATCACCGGCTGGTGGCGCCTGGCGCCGCGCTGGTCGGCGGCGCACTGCTGTGCCTGGCCGATATCGCCAGCCGCACCATCGCCGCGCCGCGCCAGCTCCCAGTGGGCGCGATCACGGCGCTGATCGGCGCGCCGGTGTTCCTGCTGCTGCTGCGCCGGCGCGCGCTGCGCTGAGCGCGCTGGCGTTGGCGCCGATTTTCAGGCGCGCCGCGCCCGCAGTTCGCGTCGCCCCTGAGTGTATTCGAGGCCCTGGCGCATCAATGCGCTGAAGCCGGCCTGGTTGTTGTTCGCGACGGTCTCGCGCAGGTCTTCTAGTGCCTTCGCCAATGCCGCCAGCGGCTGCGCACCATAGTCGTTCAGTCGCTGGATCTCGAAATAGAGCTCCGGACTTTCCTGCGCCACTTCGCTGGCGATATCGAACTGCGCATCGAAAGTGGTGCTCGACATCTGCACCAGGCGCGGCGCGGCCTCGCCGCTCTGCGCCAGCGCGGTAAAGAAGGCGATGTTGAGCGCGTGCGAGAGGCCGAGCACATAGGCGATCAGCCGGTCGTGATCCTCGAGGCCCATCACCACCTGCTCCACCATCGTCGGCGTAAACAGCGCGCGTACGCGCTCGAGCGCATCGCCAGCGCCCAGATCGATGAAGATCACGTGGCGGCCCGAGAGCAGTTCGGTGCTGGGGCCAAACATCGGATGCACGGAAGTCACGCGCACGCCGGCGGCGCGCAGCGCGGCCAGTCCGCCGCGCAGCGGTGATTTCAGCGAGCCGACATCGAACACCACGCCCGCGGGGCGGCGCCGCGCCAGCTCCTGCAGTATCGAATCGGTCAGGCCCAGCGGCGTCGCGACCACGATCAGCTCCTGATCGAGCTTGCCGAGACGCCAGTCGCTGATCGTCGTGATGCCGCTGCCGGCAACGGCGTGAGCTGCGGGATCAGCGATCTCGACCTGGTAGCCCTGCGAGGCCAGGAAATTCACGAACCAGCCGCCGATCTTGCCAGCGCCGCCGATCACCAGCGCGCGCTGGCCACTGCCGGCGCCCAGCGCGCTGACGCTGGCCTGTTCCTGCGTGGCGAGCGAGGAGCGGATCAGCAGGCGCATCACCCCTTCGGCGATATCGGCCGGTACGCCAAGGCCCGCAGCGCGGGCACGCGCACCGAGAATCACATCGCGCTCGCGCGCATAGTCACGGGTCGGATAACCTGTGGCACGTTTCACGCGCGCCACTTCGCGACTGGCTGTCTGTCGCTCGGCGATCAGCTCCAGCAGGCGGCGATCGAGGTCGTTGAGTTGGTGGCGCAGTTCATCCAGCGTCATGGCGGTACCAGGCAGAGGCAGACGCCCTGTTGTAAAGGCTGGCGCCAGGCTTTGCAATGCTGGTCTTCCCCGCGGCCTGCAATTCGCATCGCTGCTGCTGGCCAGCAGTGCGCGGACCGGGTGCAATACCCGGTCCGCGTCGCCCAAATGCCGCTGCCAGATCGCACGATATGCAGTGGCGGGCGGACCCTGGTAGCGGCGTGCGCCGCTAGTCAGGTTCAGCGCCAGACTACGCGCCCGAGCGTGAATGCGACCTGAACGCCAGCGACTCATCGCGTAACATTGGCGACATGGCCTGGCACCGCGAACATCTGCCCGATCCATTGCCCGCCGATCCGCTGGAGCTGGCCAGCGCCTGGCTCGCGGAGGCGACCCGGCGCGCATTGCAGCCCAACCCCAACGCAATGGTGCTGGCCACGTGCGACCCGAGCGGGCAACCCTCGGCGCGCGTCGTACTGTGCAAGCAGATCGTCGTGCAACCCGGATACGCCACCTTCTACAGTAACTACAACTCGCGTAAGGGCCGCGAGTTGCAGGCCAATCCGCGCGCCGCACTGGTGATGCACTGGGATGCGCTGCACCGCCAGCTGCGCATTGAAGGACCGATGCTTAAGGCCAGCGCGGCCGATAGCGATGCCTACTTCGCAGGCCGCAACTGGCAGAGCCGCCTCGGCGCCTGGGCCAGTCAGCAGAGCGAGCCGATCGCCTCGCGCGCCGAGTTGTACAAAGCCGTGGCGCGCGCCGCGCTGCGCCTCGCACTGCCCGCGCCACCGCCAGATGAACAGGCACCAGACCCCGGGCACAAGATCGCACGCCCACCTCACTGGGGCGGCTATCAGCTCTGGGCCGAAGCCGTGGAATTGTGGGTGGAAGGCAGCGCACGCATCCATGATCGCGCGCGCTGGACGCGCACACTGGCACCCGAGGCCTCAGGCTACGCGCCCGGCCCCTGGTCGGCCACGCGGCTGCAGCCCTGAGCTTCGCGGGCTGAGACCAGGGTCATGTGGCGCACGCTACGCATCTCGCTGTTGCTGGTCCTGCTGTTCGCCATGGCGCTCGGTGCCTGGTTCGATCAGCACCGCACTACCAGCTGGCAACACACCGTGTGGGTCGGCGTGTTCCCGATCAACGCCGATGGCAGCGCGCTGGCCACGCAATATCTCGCGCAGTTGCGCGAAGCGGATTTTGCGCCGATCAATGCATTCCTGGCGCGCGAGGCGCAGCGCCACGGCGTGCACCTGACAGAACCGGTGGTCGTGCGGCTGTATCCAGTACTGGCGATAGTGCCGCCGCCACTGGCGCCGGAGGCCGGGCCGCTGGCGCGCATCCTGTGGAGTCTGAAACTGCGCCGCTATCGATCGCAGGCGCTGGCCGCCATCACGCGTGCGCGGCCGCAGATTGCACTGTTCCTGCTGTATCACGACCCGGCACGCGCAGCGGTGCTACCGCATTCAGTGGGCCTGCAGCGCGGCCTGATGGGCGTGGTGCATGTGTTCGCGACGCCGACACAGCGCGATCAGAACAACGTGGTGGTTGCGCACGAGCTGCTGCACACTTTCGGCGCCACCGACAAATACGGCGCCGATGACACGCCACTGTTTCCCGAGGGCTACGCCGAACCTGCGCTGCAGCAGCGCTACCCGCAGCGCTTCGCGGAGCTGATGGCGGGGCGGATTCCGACCAGCGCCAGCACGCAGCGCATGCCCGACGACCTGGAGCAGGCGATGGTCGGGCCGGCAACGGCGCTTGAGATCGGTTGGAGTGCCGGACGATGAGCGCCAGGACATGAGCGCCCCGCTGCTGGCAACCTGCAACCTCAGCGTGCGCGCTGGTGAGCGGCTGCTGCTCGAAGCACTGCAGCTGCAGGTGCAGCCAGGCGAATTCATCGCCGTGCTGGGTCGCAACGGCAGCGGCAAGAGCCTCACACTGCACACACTGGCAGGGTTGCGCGCCGCGGCCGCCGGCGAGATCGAACTGACGGGCAGCGCGCTTGAGTCCTTGAGCCGCCGCGCGATTGCACAGCGGCTCGCGTTCCTGCCGCAGGATCGCGAAGACTCGCTGCCGCTGAGCCCCTATGAAGCCGCACTGCTGGCGCGCCACCCGCAGCTCGGCTGGTGGCAGCGCGAATCGCCCGCGGATCTCGCGGTGGTCAACGACTCATTGCGGCGCCTGGGCCTGGCCGAGTGCGCGCATCGCACGCTGCTGACGCTCTCCGGTGGCGAGCAGCGGCGCGCGGCGATGGCGGCGGCGCTCGCGCAGCAGCCACAGGTGTTTCTGCTCGATGAGCCGACCAATCACCTCGACCCACATCACCAGGTGGAAGTGCTGCTGGCGTTTCGTGAGCGCTGCAGCGCCGGCGCTGCAGTGATTGCCACGCTCCACGATCCGGCGCTCGCGGAACGCTGCGCGGATCGCGTGCTGCTGCTGTATGGCGATGGGCGCTGGCGACTCGGGCCCACGGCCGAACTGCTCAATGCCGCCGAGCTCTCGAGGCTCTATGCAACGCCGATGACCGAACTGGCCGGCGGCGGCCGCCGCGCGTTCATCCCCGCATAGCCGCCAGCACCGACGCGTGCAGCGCGGCGTTAGCCGCGAGCACCGTAGTGGTTCCGAGCGCGACTGCAGCGCCATCAAGATCGGTGAATATACCCCCGGCTTCGCGCACGATTACGCTGAGCGCGGCGATGTCGAGGATGTTGACGTCCGATTCCATCACCGCATCGAGCGCGCCGCGCGCCAGCAGGTGGTAGTGCACGAAATCACCATAGCCGCGCAGGCGATTCACCGAACCCACGAGCTTGCCGTAGCGCGCCCAGCCGGCACTGTTCGCGGCCAGCGTCTTCAGATTGCCGGTCGAAAGAATGGCGCCGCCGATATCGGTAACCTTGCTCACATGAATCGGCTGCCCGTCGAGAAAGGCCCCGCCGCCCTCCTCGGCCCAGGTGAGCTCTCCGTAAGCCGGCGCGCTCGAGACGCCCAGCACCGGGCGACCCGCGCGCCACAGCGCAATCTGTGTGGAAAAAAACGGCGTGTCGCGCACGAACGATTTGGTGCCGTCGATAGGGTCAACCAGCCAGATGTTCTCGGCGTCCATGTCGTGCTGGCCGGTTTCTTCGCCGTAGAAGCCGTAGTCGGGAAATTGCCTTTCGAGCACCTCGCGGATGGCGCGCTCGCAGAGCACATCGGCCTCGGTGACTGGCGTGCGATCTTCCTTGGTGCGCACGGCAATATTGCTGCGATAGAGGCGCGCTACGACCTCCGCCGCCGCGCGCGCCGCCTCCAGGGCCGCTGCAAGTTCTCGTGATGCCATGGAGCGCAATACTAGCGCGACCGGGCCCGATTGGGGCTCAACGCAAGTTGTAGCGTGTAGCCACGAACAACGATCGACCCGCCGTGTTGTAGCCGCTGGCGAGCTGATAGCGGCGATCGAGTGCGTTGTCGAGCCGCGCGGTCACCGACCAGGTCGGCGTGATTGCCAGCCGAGCACGTAGCGCGGCCAGCAAGTAACCACCATCACGGAGTGGCGCGCCGGTGACCACATCCAGGTCCTGGCGCGGGCCGGACTGCAATAGATCGACGCCCAGCTCGGCCCGCCCAAAACGCCGCGTACCACCGAGCGTAAAGCTCTGGCGCGTCCGTCGCAGCAATTGGTTATCGTTGCTGAGGTCGCGCGGATCCTGCAGGTCGGCCTCTGCGCGGAGCGACCAGGCATCGAAGTGCAGATCCCAGCTGGCTTCGAGTCCGCGGATACGTGCGCGATTGATGTTGACGTTGTGCGGATTGAATATCGGTGCGGGATAGTCGGTCTTAATCAGATCGTGAATCGTGTTTTCGAAAGCTGCAAATGCCAGCTCCTGGGTGGCACCCACACGCACTTTGGCGCCCACTTCTAGATTGCGTGCGCTCTCGGGTCGCAGATCCGGATTCGCGCCGTAGCCAAAACGGTCGGTCGCAGACGGCGCCCGGAAGGCTGTCCCTGCTGATGCCGTCAGCAACAGGTTCGCGGTGGCCTCATAGCCATACTCTGCGTTCCAGGTGGCGTGATTTCCGAACGAGGGGTGACGATAGTCGCCGACCGCCAGCAGCAGGCGGCCAGCCCCCAGCTTGAGCTGATCCTGCAGGTAGTAGGTTTGCGTGTGGGTACCTTCCGAATAGTGCGTGCCGAAGGAAAGCGAGTCGGTCTGCTCCTGCGTCAGGATAGCGCCAAATGTCAGCAGTTGGACGAGCCGCGCATCGCCAATCGACACGTCGTTCTGCAGATCCACGGTATCACGGGAGGTATAGTCGTAGTCCCTGGCCAGGTTCGGATCGTACGGGTCCGCTTGGTCCTGGCGCAGGTCGTCGACGCTGCGGCTCACGGTCAGGCGCGCGTGCCAGTTCTTCGCCACATCGCCACTCGCATGGGCCGCGAATACGTCATTGACGAAGTGCTCCCCGGCGCCGCTGTAGCCGAGCAAGGGATAGGGGAAGTCACTGCCGAAGACCTGTTCGGCGTAGTTCGAAGTGCCGGCGGCGCGCCAGTAGAAAGCACCCAGATCGACGCCTGCGAACTTGCCGGCTACGGCGAGTGTGCCGGAGAAATTTCTGTAGCCCTGGTCAACGGTGTCCCCGGCAAACGTCGGAAAGCCCTTGGAGCGTTGCCCGGTCAGCGCCGCCCGTACGCTCGCCTCACCGGCGGCATAGCTCCCGGCAACCGAAAATTCGCCGGTGCCGTAGCGGCCGTAGCCCAGCATCGCGTCGGCCTCCGTGGAGCCACCCTGGCGGGTGATCAGATTCACGACGCCGCCGATGGCGTCCGTGCCGTAAATCGCCGAGCGCGGACCCTTGACGACTTCGATGCGCTCAAAAAGTTCGGGCGCGAGATTCTGCAGTGGCGCGCCACCGAAGGTGCCCGGGTTGATGCGCACGCCGTCGATCATAATGATCGACTGGTCGCTCTTGGCGCCTCTGATGAACAGCGACAGCGGTTGGCCCGGTCCGCCGGAGCGGCCGAGGTCGAGGCCCGCGTGAAATCGCAGGATATCGCCGACGTCGCCGGCGAGCGAGTTCTCGATCGCATCGCGATCGACCAGCACGATCGGCTCCAGTGCTGCGCCGACCGGCTGTGCCACGCGCGTGGCGGTGACGACAATAGTTTCAGCGCTGCTGTTGGCCGGCGTGTCGGCGCGCGCGACGCTGGCGAGTGCTGGCGAGAAAAGCAGGAAGACGAGAGATCTGATGAACGCCTTAGACATGGTGTGCTCCTGGTTGGTAGCCCAGAAGTCGCACCGCGGAATCGCACTGACGGTGATGCAGAAAATTTCGCACTACGGTTCCCACGGTAACGACTCCAACTGTCGCCACCACGGTGCTACCGCAGCTCCCGACGCACCCCGGCCGAAAGCAGGACGACGGTGCGAGGCAGGTTTCCTGGCTGCCGGCATTTGCGTATTCATCCGCCTTCCCGGGGCAAGCCCAGTGGCATTGTGGATGAACACTCGCCGGTTACAGTTGCGGGGGCAGCCGCGGCATTGAACCGCGTTCCCTTGAATCCCTTGCGGGAACCTTGCACCTTGAGTGAAACACTAGCCGAGCAATGAGGGCCCGTCAATTGCCTGTGCGGCACACTTGCTATAGCTTGAGGGCATGGGAAATCGCCTCTCGAAGATCGTCACGCGCACCGGCGATGATGGCACTACCGGCCTCGCCGACGGCTCGCGCGTGCCCAAGGACAGCGTGCGCATCGAAGCCTGCGGCACAGTCGATGAGCTCAACAGCGCCATCGGCGTGTTGCTCGCCTCGCCTGGCTTGCCCGCGACGCTGCCGGCGTTGCTGCTCGACATCCAGCACGACCTGTTCGATCTCGGCGGCGAGCTGGCGATACCCGGCAGCGTGCTGATCCGCGCTCCGCAGGTCGAAAAGCTGGAGCAGCAGGTGGAACTTTGGAACGCACCGCTCCCGCCACTGCGCGAGTTCGTGCTCCCCGGCGGCAGCGTCGCCGCCGCCGCCTGTCACATGGCGCGCTCGATCTGCCGGCGCGCTGAACGGCGTTGTTGGGCACTGACCCGCGTCGAGGCACTCGGGCCGCACGCGCTGCACTATCTGAACCGGCTCTCCGATCTGCTGTTCGTGGTGGCCCGGGTACTGGCGCGCGGCGCCGGCGGCAGCGAAGTACTGTGGCGGCGAGAGCGCGGCACGCCCGTCTCAGGCAATTAGGGCAGCAGGCAGCCGGGGCAGCAGTCGGCTAGCCCAGCAGATCGCGCAGCTCGGGCCAGTCAAAGGCCTCGCCCGGATCGCTTTTGCGCCCCGGCGCAATATCGCTGTGTCCCACCACGCGCTGCGCCGACAGTCCCGGGTACGCCGCGCACAGCGCAGCGATAAGCTCTGCCAGCACGCGGTATTGCGCGGCCTCGTACGGCGTGTCGTCCGTGCCTTCGAGTTCGATGCCGATGGAAAAATCGTTGCAGTTGGCGCGCTGCTGCCAGCTTGATGCGCCTGCATGCCAGGCGCGCTGCGTGAAGGGCACGAACTGCACCACGCGACCGTCACGCCGCACCAGCAGGTGCGAGGAGACCCGCAGCGCTGCCACCTCGGCGAAATAGGGGTGCCGGTCCGCAGGCAGGTTGGCACTGAAGAGCTGCTCAATCCACGGGCCGCCATATTCTCCCGGCGGCAGGCTGATGCCGTGCACGACGATCAATTCGGGCACGACGCCGGCCGGACGCTCGTCCCAATGGGGCGAGAGCACCTGGCGCGCGCCGGTCAGCAGGCCCGTGGCCGCATGGACGCTAAAGGCAGACTGCAACACGAGCTCCATAATGCCAAAATGCTCCGGTGACACAACAGCACAGCAAGCGATCCGCTACCGACGACAATGCCACATGGGCGGCGCGCGATCTGCGACACGTGTGGCATCCCTGCACGCAGATGAAGGATCACGAGCAACTGCCGCCGATCCCAATCCGTCGCGGCAGCGGCGCGTGGCTCGAGGACTTCGAGGGCAAGCGCTACCTGGATGCCGTCAGCTCCTGGTGGGTGAACCTCTTCGGCCACGCCAACCCGCGCATCAACGCCGCGGTGCGCGAGCAGCTCGAGTCGCTCGAGCAGGTAATCCTCGCCGGCTTCACCCACGAGCCGGTCATCGCCCTGTCCGAGGAGCTGACCGCCGCGGCACCCAAGGGACTCACGCGCTGCTTCTACGCCGACAATGGCTCCTCGGCGGTGGAAGTCGCCGTGAAGATGAGCTTCCACTACTGGCGCAACGTCGGCCGACCCCAGAAGCGCCGCTTCATCACGCTCGCGAACAGCTATCACGGCGAGACGCTCGGGGCGCTCGCGCTGGGCAACGTCCAGCTGTACAAGGAGATCTACCAGCCCCTGCTGATGGATGTGATCACGGTCGACTCGCCGGACTGTTTCGCGCGGGCGCCAGGGCAGAG
>JAYUZE010000043.1:0-19604 GCA_043752035.1 Gammaproteobacteria bacterium | reverse complement strand
AGGAAGGCGTTAAGCGCCCGCACCCGCTGCGTGAGGCCCGTGGCGAGCAGCTGCCATTCGTCTGCCGGCACCACGCGCGGCACGATATCAAAGGGAATCAGCCGCTCAGTGCCCGCTTCCTCGCCATAGACCGCGAAGGTGATGCCGACACGGTGAAAGAGCGCATCGGCCTCGGCGCGCTTGCGCGCCAGCAGCTCGGCCGGCTGAGCCCGCAGCCAGCTGAAATAGCGCTGGCAATGCGCGCGGGCGGCGCCCGCGGAATCGAGCATTTCGTCATAGGCTGCGGCGCACATCGGCTCTGCACCTGCGGGTTTCGTGCCAGCGACAATTATGGTGGAGCATACGCCTTGCCCGCCGCGACACGCGCCAAATCAGGGCCGCAGCGTACCCTGCTGCGCCGTGCTGGTGCAGCCAATCCACCGGTTGCCGAGCCGGCTTGCTGCATTGGGCGCTATTGCATCAGGCCCGCCTGCACCTGCCCGGCCGTCAGCAGCCGGATCGGGAGTGGTGCCACCTGCCAGATATCGCGTCAATACTCGTCGATGGTGCGATCGGAAATGAAATAACCGCTGCGGGCGCAGTTCAGAATTGCCATGCGCGTCCAGGCCGCGGTATCGGCGTAGGCCGCCGCCACGCGCTGCTGGCAGTCCACGTAGCTGCGAAAATCCGCCAGCACCATGTAGGGGTCGAAGCCGCGTAGGCCGTCAGTCAGCGGACGGAACAGCTCGCGATCGCCGTTGGAGAACTGACCCTCGTCGATCGCTTCGAGCACCGCGCGCAGTTCCGGATCCGCCTCGACGTAGTCCATGGGGCGGTTGCCCTGCAGGCGCAGTGCGCGCAGTTGCGCAGCGTCGTGACCGAACAGGAAGAAATTTTCGGCGCCTACGGCATCGCATATTTCGATGTTGGCGCCATCGAGCATGCCTATAGTCAGTGCGCCGTTCATCTGGAATTTCATATTACCGGTGCCCGAGGCTTCCTTGCCGGCGGTCGAGATCTGCTCCGAGAGCTCAGCGGCCGGATAGATGCGCTGCCCGCTGCTGACGTTGAAGTTCGGAATGAACACCACGCGCAGGGCCTCGTGCGCCAGCGCATCGTTGTGGACGACCTCGGCGACGCCGTAAATCAGGCGGATGATCAGCTTCGCCATGTGATAGCTCGGCGCCGCCGTGCCACCGAACAGGCAGGTGCACGCGACGACCGCATCCTGGCCCCGCGCACGCAGCCGCAGATAGCTGGCAATCACCTGCAGTATGTTCAGGTGCTGGCGCTTGTATTCGTGAAAGCGTTTCACCTGCACGTCGTACAGGCTGGCCGGATCGATCGGCAGGGCCGCGTCGGATCCAAGGTACTGCGCCAGAGCCGACTTGTTGGCGCTTTTCAAACGCTGCCATTCGAGCTGGCCCCCGCGTCGGTTGCGTGCGCTGCCAGGCCCGCCAGCTCGCCGAGGTCGCGCGTCCAGCCCTCGCCCAGCGTGGCAGTCAGCAGGCGGGTGAGCCCAGGGTTTGCGAGTTGCATCCTGCGCCGCGGCGTGACGCCATTGGTCTTGTTGCTGAGCTTGCCGGGCCAGAGCTCACAGAAATCGGCGAGCAGTTCGGTGCGCAGCAACTCGGTATGGAGCCCGGCAACGCCGTTGATCGCATGGCTGCCGACGATGGCCAGCCATTTATCGGTCGCATCGTGCTGCGCACCTCCGACGATATGCTGCTGGAAGATGCCGAATTCATAGCGTATGCCGTAGCCGAGTGCCGGAATCTGCCGCGTCGCCAACGAGTCGAGAAAGCAGGCCGCGAGCCGCCCGAGGCCGCCATTGCCGAGGCCCAGTTCGCTCTCCTGCGCCAGCAAGGTCTCCAGATCGAGCCCCAGTTCGCTCACGGCTGCAGCAACTTCTGTCTGGACGGCGAGGTTCAGCAGGTTGTTGCCCAGGTGCGGTCCCATCAGGAACTCGGCCGAGAGATAGCACACCGTGCGCGAGCCATGATGTGTGTAGGCCGATGGAGTACTGATCCAGCGCTGCATGATGCGATCGCGCACCGTGTAGGCCAGCGCCATGTAGTAATCGTGGGTCGTGGCCAGCGCCGGAAACTTGCCCTGCACGTACAACAGGTTGTCGAGAAAGGCCCGCTTCAATGCGGCGCGCGACAGCGCAGTGCGATAGTCGTAGTCGGGGTTGGGGTTGGGGTCGGCACCCGGAGGCAGTGCGGCCGGGGACAGTGCGGTGGGTCGCGGCACTTGTGGCGTATTCGTTGGGCTGCTCATGGCCAGGAGATGTGCAAGATTCGTGCACGCGCCTGTGCACGGCCGCGTACGGGTCGGCTGCCCACTCTGCTGGCCCGAAACTGCACTAATATGGCGCTGAACAACCGCCGCGGGCCCGGCAGGATTCAGGCATGGCAACCGACATACGGCAGTGGCGCGACGTGGATCAGCAGGTCTTTGATACCGAAATCGTTGCTTCGGGCCGCCCGGCAGTGCTCAGGGGCCTGGTGGCCGACTGGCCGCTGGTGCGCAGGGGTCTGGAATCGGCCGGCGCCGTGATCGATTACCTGCAGGTCTTCAATCCGGGCACCCAGATTGAATATCTCAGGGGCGATGCTGCGATCAAGGGTCGCTTTTCCTACAACGACAACATGACCGGCGAGAATTTCAGCCGCGTGCACGCAAAATTCGCCGACACGCTGCGCCTGCTGCTGGCCAGCACCCAGGAGGTGAATCCGCCGGCATTGTCGATCCAGGCGCTGTCGATGCGCCAGCATCTGCCGGAACTCCATCAGCACAACAGCCTGGCGTTGCCGCCGCCGGGCACGCAGCCCACGATGTGGATCGGCAATGCCACCGTTGTCGCCGCGCACTACGATTGCAAGGACAACATCGCCTGCGTCGCAGCCGGTCGGCGTCGCTTCGTACTGTTTCCGCCCGAGCAGCTGGAAAACCTGTATGTGGGCCCGCTGCATTCCACACCGCAGGGTGTGCCGATCAGCCTGGTCGACGTAGTCAACCCCGACCTGGCGCGCTATCCACAATTTGCACAGGCCTATGCGGCTGCGCAGGTAGCCGAGCTTGAGCCCGGCGATGCGATCTACATTCCCTACATGTGGTGGCACGCGGTACAGTCGCTGGCACCGTTCAACATTCTGGTGAACTACTGGTGGAACAAACTGCCGCGCTCGGACGGGCCGCCCTACACTGCACTGATGCACGCGATCATGGCAATCGGCTCATTGCCACCCGATCAGCGTGCGATCTGGCAGCAGCACTTCGAACACTTCGTATTTCACCGTCACGGTGACCCGGCCGCGCACATTGCGCCGGAAGGCCGCGGCGTACTGGGGCCGATGACAGCCGCGCAGCTCGAACAGATGATGAGCAAGCTGCTGCAGGTCATGCGCGCTGAACGGCCGCGCTGAAGCGCCGGCGCACGCCCTGGAACAGCACCAGCGCCACGCCCAGCAGCACCAGCGCACTCGCGACCAGCATTGCCCAGGAGACTTTCTCGCCCAGCACCATTACGCCCAGCGCCAGCGCGATCACCGGGTTCACCAGCGCGTAGGTGGAAACCTTGTGCGCCGACACATGCGCGATCAGGTAGGAATAGCAGTTGTTGGCAATTAGTGTGCCGGCGATCGTGAGATAGGCTACTGCCAGCAGCGACGAGGTCGCGACGCCATGCGCCGCGAGCACCTGCCAGTCGCGCCCGATCAGCGCCGCGCTCAGCTGAAACACACCGCCGGCAAACAGCTGCAGGCAGGTGAAATTGGCGATGCGCTTGATCGGCACGAATCGCCGCTGTAGCAGCGTCGCAATCGCCCAAGATATTGCGGCCGCGAGCACCGCCAGCAGATGGATCGGGTGTATGCGGCCCGACATGCCGCCGGTGTGAGTCGCAAGCACCGCGACACCGGCAAGGCCGACGATCACACCCAGCGTAGCGACGCGCGCCGGCTTCTGCCGTGAGAAAAACGCCCAGTCGAACAGCAGGATCAACATCGGCAGCGAAGCGACGAACAGCGCGGTTACGCCCGAGGGCACGCCTTTCTGCGCCCACATCACGAAGCCGTTGCCGATGCCGGACATCAGCACACCGCACACCAGCGTAGCGGGAACATGCAGGCCATCGAAGGGGCGCGACTCGCGCGAGCGCAGCCAGGCATACATCAGCGTGCCGGCGGTAAGATAGCGGATTGCACCGGTGGTGAACGGCGGCAGCGTGCGGATAGCCAGTGCAATCGCCAGGTAGGTGGTACCCCAGATCAGGTAAATGCCGGCAAATGCGGCGAGCTTGGCAGGTACATCGGATCTGTGTTCGGACATGGGTGCGCTGGCTATCGCTCAACAAAGTGGCGACAATGAGTATAAGGGTGAGGTGCAATCGCAACCCATTGAATGATACCGGAGTACGACGATGAGTGATGCTCGTGCATTGGCCAGCTCGCGGTTGCGGATACACACGGTGACGCCGCTGTTGGTACTGGCGTTGGCACTGCTGTGCCCGGCACCGCGAGCGCTGGCTGCCGAACTGCCCGCCGGCGCTGCGACGCCCGACGCGCAGCAGCTGATCAGGATGCTGCAGATTCGCGTCGCCGAGCAACCAGTGCGCTCACGCCCCGGCTGGCGTGCACCCAAGGTCATCCTGCTCAGCAGCGAGGTGTGGCCTCGCCGCGATGCGCTGCAGAAGGTGGCACCCGACGTGCGCTTCGTCGAAGTCAATGCCGCGACCGCAGCGCGCGATCTTGCGGCCGCCGACGCGGCGATCGACTTATGCGCGCCCAAGATCCTCGAGCAGGCGCCACAGCTGCAATGGGTGCAATCGCTTTGGGCAGGCGTCGAGCATTGCGTGCGCGAGCAGGTGGTGCAGGATCGTCACCTGCTGGTCACCAACATGCAACGCGTCGCGGGCCCCAGCATGGCCGAGCACGTGATGGCGATGATGCTGGTGCTGAGTCGCCAGCTGCCCTATTTCCTGGACGAACAACAGCACGCACGTTGGGCCGATAAGCCATCGATGCCGCAGCTCACCGACCTGGACGGCAAGACGCTGCTGGTCGTAGGGCTGGGCGGCATCGGCACCGAAGTCGCGCAGCGTGCCCACGCGTTTGGCATGCGCGTGATCGCCACCCGTGCGAGCGGCCGCAACGGGCCCGACTACGTAAGTTACGTCGGCCTGCCCGAAGAGCTGCCGACGCTCGCGGCCGGCGCCGACTACATCGTCAATTGCACGCCGCTGACTGCACAGACCACCGGCATCTTCAACAAAGCGTTCTTCGCGCTACTGAAACCCTCGGCGTATTTCATTAGTGTGGGTCGTGGCCAGAGCACTGTGACTGCCGACCTGATCGAGGCGCTGAAGACCCATCGCCTCGCCGGCGCGGGCCTCGACGTCACCGATCCCGAGCCTCTGCCTGCCGACAGTCCCTTGTGGCGCCTGCCCAATGTCGTGCTCACCCCGCATGTTTCCGCAGTGACACCGCTGGCTGAGGAAATCCGCTGGACGCTGCTGCTGGACAACCTGCGCCGCTACGTCGCGGGCGAACCAATGCTGTCGGTGGTGGATATCGGCAAAGGCTACTAAGCCCGCGCCTTTTTGCTCCGCAACGCTCTAATCCTGGGTAGGTGCTCATAAGGGCGTGATTGCAATGCTCGCAGACCCTATGTAGACTTACAACCATGGGTAAGCAGGATCGCGATGTGAGGATGTCCCTCCAGACGCTACGGGTGCTGGAGGCCTTCCTGGAAAACCCCACCGGTGAACTCGCCGGCGCGGACGTGCAGAAGCTGGGCCGTCTGGCCTCGGGCACCCTTTATCCGATTCTGCTGCGACTCGAATCCGGCGGCTGGTTTGTCAGCCGCTGGGAAAACGTAGACCCCGCCAGCGTCGGCCGCCCGCGTCGCCGCCTCTATCGCCTGACTCCGACCGGACTGCGCCGCGCCAGCGAAGTCTTTGCCACCTTCAGCCGAGGAGTGCTCGCATGAAACACCGCGACAAACTCTCGCCCTCGCCCGCAACGGCGACCCACCCACCAGCTCCATTGGCGAACTGGCTGATCCGGCGCGCGGCGCGCCGGGCGCCACCAGACCTGGCGCCCAGACTCGAAGAGGAATGGCTCGCTGATCTGAACGCGCAGTCCGGCCTGCTCCCGCAAGTTCGCTTCGCACTCGGCTGCTGCTGGGCGACGCAGGTGATCGCGCACGATCCCATTGTGTTTGGCGTCACCGCGCGCGGCGCGGTCGCCGGACACAGCACGCTCGCAGCGTTTGCGCCAACCGGGCTCTCACCCGGTTCCAGCCGCTCAACTGTGGTGATGCTGGTGCTCGCGCTGCATGTGGCGGTGGTCTGGGCGTTCCTGGCGGGATTTATCGGACCGCTGCACATTCAAGCGCCTCCTCCGCTGCCATTGAAAGGAGCGATACTCAGCGATCCGAAACCGCCAGAGACGCCCCCGCCTGGACCCACGGTGCCGAGCACACATTGGGTTGTCGCGAAGCCTGTTTATCCACCCGGCTACAATCTTCCACCGCTGACCGGCGAGACTATTGAGTCTGAACACCCGCCGATTCAAGGCACACCGGTGCTGGCAAACAATGTAGTTCGTGTTTTGGGTGGCCTCGGAGTCGGGTTCCCGGACACCGAAATTTTCTATCCCGCCGCATCGAGGCGCGGAGGAGAAGCGGGCTCGACAGCGGTCAGAGTGTGTGTTGATTATCGTGGTCAACTCGCGGCTGACCCGACTATTGCCACCTCTTCGGGCAACGCACGGCTTGATGGCGGCGCGCTGGCGCTGGCCAGGGCGGGTTCGGGTCACTACCGCAGTACCACTGAGGATGGGAAGCCGGTGAGCTCTTGCTACGTGTTCCGCGTGCGCTTCCAGATGAGATAGCCCACTGGAGTTTGCGCTTGCGGGCGGCGCTGCAGCCGCCCGCGACTACACCAGCAACACCAGCTGTGGCACCGCGCCGTCATCGGCACGCGCGCACACGATCGCGTTCTGCCCGTATTTGCGACCCAGCCCGCAGGCCGCATCGAAGGGAATGCCCAGCACCAGCAGGCTCGGTTCCGATGCCCAGCTCGCATCCGCCCCTAAGCCTTCGCCGTAGAGAAAGCGCCACCCGTGGGTGGCAACCTCGGTTTCCAGTGCGCGTTGCGCCACCTCATTGCGCGCATAGCTGGTCGGTTCGCTGCGCGGATTCCAGGCGGTGAGATACGCGGCCTGCGTGGCATGAAAATGCTGCATGCACTCCAGCAATGCCGCGCTGGGCTGATCAACATGCAAGGTGAAAGTGTATCCGGCATCGGCCACCCGGTATTCGGTGCGCCGATAGTGTCCGACCAGTGTGGGATCGAGCGCGCTCAATCGACCATGTGAAAGTTGACGGCCAGCTGCTTCTCGGAGGCGACCACCGTGCCATCGCGCTCCGCCGGGAAAAAGCTTGCAGTCTCGACCCAGCGCAGCGCTGAGTCATCCAGAGCCTCAGATCCCGACGAACCGACGACTCCAGCTTCCGTCATGCAGCCGGTGGCATCGATACGGAGCCCGAGCACGACCGTACCCTGCACTTGGTACTTTCGCAGGTCGGTAGGATAGTACTCCGTCAAAGGTGAGTGTACCTCGCCCATCCCGGCCACTTTGCCACCGGATCCGTGCGTTGCGGCCTGCGGACAGGGCGACACTCGAGCGCGGAAGGCCGCGGGCTGCACTCCACTCATCTGCTTGACCATCGCATTGCGCTCGTCCGAGTAAGTATTGACAAGTGTGGCGGCGCTCTTGCTCCACTCTGACCCCAGCGGCTGCGCCAGCGTCGTGGCCAGCAGGGATTCGGCCGCAACTACGCCCTTGTTGTGCGGTGTGTCCGCGGGCAGATGATTGTGTTGCAGAAATGGACCCCACAAGTCGCGATTGTGAGTGACTGACCACGCCAGGCTCCAATACGCGAGCAAGGACAGCGACCGGCGCCGCACTTCAGCGGCGACAGGCAGTGCCGGGTCACTACTCTTCGCTGCAGTTTTCGCGGCCTTACCGGCGTCCGACTTCAGGATTTCCAGGTAGTCGTGCACATCTTCGCTGAGCAGGCGCCCACGAATATCCTTTTCATCAGGGAAGCCGTGCTCGGCAAACCACTGTAGTACCTGTTTCGATTCGATGCTGATCGCGGCATCGTCGCTCGGTTCATTGGTCGCAGCGCTCAGCGCCGGCTTTGCATCCTCCCCCACGCCGCGCTCATACAGCCGCACCGCGTCGATGATCGACGAACTCAGGTCGTCCGGATACTGGATAGCCGCATCGCGGTCCACTAGAACGGTAACGCAATACTGCAGGACGGACGAGATGGCGCCCGCAGTCTTGCCGGGCACGTCGAGCACCTTGAAAAGCGCATAGCTCTTGGGTCCCACGCGATCAATCGAACCGTCGAAGGGAGTGCGGCGCCTCTGCATGTCCGACCACGCATTGCGCAACTCGAGTCGCGCCGACTCCGGCGGTTTTGGACGCCGCAGCAGCCCCAGAGCCGTCTCCTTGTGCGTATCGCGATACCACCAGACATCGCCGATATCCCACACCACGCCCGGCGTGTCGTTCATAAAACCCATGGTCAGTACCAGCAGGCTATCCTGATCGATGGCAAAGAGCCGCGTCGGTACCTGGATCTGGAATCGCCGGCTGCGCAGCGACCAAAGCGGCGCACCCGCGAGGTGGACACCCTTGAGTGCCGTCGGCAAAGTCGACTGGCGCGCCAGAAAAGCCTGCCATTGCCTCAGCGTGCCCTGGTACGACAGCTCAAACTGATCTGCTATCAACAGCGCCTGCTGTTTCATTTCCCGCAATCCACCCGAGCTGACATTTTCCAGGATCGCCCCATAGCCATCCGGCGTCGGCAGCAGCAGACCGAGAATATATTCGTCGGCATAGGGCAATGCCCAGACGCGTACTTGCCAGCGGCGGCCGTAGTGATCGACGTATTCGGTGTCGCTGACCGCCGGCCCTAACGACGTGACCTTCACCTGATCGGCGCCGACACTGCGCCGGATATTCAGCGCCCGTAGCGCAAGATCCATGAAGGCCCGGGAATCCTGATAGAACGCATCATCGGCAGCATGATTGGGCCGTACCAGGTGCAGCAAGCCCACATCGGCGCTACTGGCCACGCCTACTGAGCCATCGCCTGCCAGATCTACACTCGAGTACGCCGGCGCGGAGCCGCTCCAGCTGTCATCGGGCTGCTGTGTCACCAGCCAGGGATTCAACTGATTGACATTGGTATCGAACAGCAGTGACTCGGTGCCCCGGCCCCTCGGAAACATCGTATCGGCGTGCGCCTGCAGGAATTCGGCGCGCGCCTGATCGTGGTGACGCGCGCTCACGTCCTGATAGGCCCTGGAAAATTCCGGCCAGCTGAGCGGCAGATGAAATTCATCCTTTATCGTGTAAGTCTTGCCTCCCTGCAGGAAAGGTAAGGTTGTCAGCACGCGCTGATCGAACGAGGCTTTGCTCTCGGGCGCGTCCAGCACCCTGCCGATCGGCAGCGCATAGTTCAGATTCTCATTGGGCGACTTGCCGATGACTACGCCGATGACCTTGCCGTCCTGATCGAGCAGCGGGCCACCGCTGTTGCCCGGCGATGCCGCAGCGGAAAAGCGGATCCACTTCCAGCGATTATCCTGTTCCTCGGGCGTCTCTGAAGTGAACAGGCCGTCGCGCACCACCACACCGTCGCCCAGCGCGTTGCCCACAGCGTGCACCGGATCGTCGATCTTTGGCGTGCGCGAGGATTCGAAGCCGGGCGGCGCCGGATCGCCCGCCAGCGAGAACACCACGAAATCCTCGTGCGCAGAAAACTTCAGGATGTGATCGATCGCATAGACCTTGCCGTCGCTGGATCGCAGCGCTGGCGCACCGTACTGACTGTTGATACCCACCAGAATCACGTGCCCGGCCGTGACATAGGTGTTGTGCCCGAGCGCGAACGCGGTGCCGATGGAGCGGTAAGCATCGGTTCTCTCGACGTAGGGTAGCAGCTCCAGCGGCAGTGGTTTCTCGTAACTGACCGTATCGTGTTCGGGTTTCTTGAGAACTACTTCGAAGGTCGCCGCCCGAATCAGTTGCTGGCGCTCGGGCGTCACCGCGGCCGGCGCAGCAGCGGAAATGGCCAGCAGCGGGCAGGTGAGGAGCAGCAACAGCGCGGTTTCATGCAGGAAATGCTTCATATCTGGCAATCATAACGGGCCCTGCAACTTCTGGCCCGCTGCGGAGTTTTACCCCCATCGCAGCGTTGTCCACAAGCACCGCAGCACCACTCACGAACCACCTGGAAGTCAGGTGCAGGAGACCGAAATGAACAGCTCAACGATCCGTCATCCCTTTGCAGTCCGCGCCGCGCTACTCAGCATTCTGATCACCAGCACGATGGCGCTGATTCCGGCACTCGCTGGCGCCGGGTTGAACCACAACACGCACAGCGTGCAGGCTCAGCAGGCCACGGCTGCGCCGGCGCCGCCTGTGCGCCTGATGGTCTGAGGCCAGCGAGCGTGCCCTAGCGCAGCTGACTGTCCTTGCTGCCGCGCCGGTTGTAGCCGCTGAATTGCTCCGCCTCGCGATCTTTCGCCTCCTGGCAGGGCACGCACAGGCGCACACCGGGAATCGCCAGCCGGCGCGGCTCCGCAATAGCGCCACCGCAGCTTGCGCAGTGCGTCAGCGCCGGCCCCTGGGGCAGCCGGCTGCGCGCGCGCAGGATGCCATCCTTCACGGTCGCGTCGATCTGCTCCTGAACTGCGCCTTCGCCTGCCCACCCGGTAGCCATGGTCTCATTCTAGCGCAAAATCTAGAGTGCCGAATTTGACGGCACCACCAGCGGCGGCCATTCCTGCGACACCCCTTCATACAGGCTCACCGTCTTTTCGAGGCGCGCCGTGCCATCGTCCACCGCGATCGCATGCGGCTTACCGGGCTCGTAGCCCGTCCACAGCGAGACACCGGCATAGGCGCCATCCTTGCGCAGGATGTAATAAGTCATATCGATGTACTTGAGTCGATCCATGTCGCCGTTGTAGTTGCGCACGATACGCTTGAGCGTTTCCATGCCGGCATCGAAGGGCGACATCCCCTTACGCATATTCTCGACGATGGTATGGGCGCCGGCCACCTTGATGTTTTCCTCGCCGCTTCCGGTTGCGCCCGCGGAGCCGACGTCCTGGTCGGTGTAGCAGCCTGCGCCGATGATGGGCGAGTCGCCAAGCCGCCCTGGCAATTTCCAGGCGAGACCACTGGTAGTCGTGCAGCCCGACATTTCACCGCGTGCACTGAGTGCCGAACAGTGAATGGTACCGGTGGGCGGAAATACTATTTTGCGGATCGCGGCCAGGCGTGTGTCGGGCGCGATATGCAGATCTTCCGCCAGTGCCTGCAATCGCTGGTACTCGCGCGAGGCGTCGCCCGTATGCAGGCGCTCACGGAGCCGGTCTTTCCAAGAGGGGTCGGCAAGGCCCGGCCCCCACCAGTCGGCGTGCGATTCCTTCCACAGCAACCAGACCTTGCGCGACTCTTCGGTGAGCAGGTCTTCACGCTTAAAGCCGCGCGCCACCGCAAAGCGCTCCGCGCCCTCGCCCACCAGCATCACGTGCCCGGTGTGCAGCATGACCTCACGCGCAAGCCGCGAAACATTGCGGATGTTGCGCACGCCGCCCACCGCGGCCGCGCGACGTGACGGGCCATGCATACAACTCGCGTCGAGTTCGACTACACCCTCTTCGTTGGGCAGGCCACCCAGGCCCACACTGTCGTCATTCGGATCATCTTCCGGCCCGCGCACCACGGTCAAAGCGGCCTCGAGGGTATCCGCGCCCTCGTGCAGTTGCCGATAGCCGGCCTCGATATAGGGAAAGCCGTTGCCGGCAGAGACGATGATCGGCAGTCGCGCCGCACGCATGGTTTGATGGGGATCCGCGCTGGTAGCGGCGGCGGCTGTACGGGTAACCGGGTTGGCGAGCGCGCCGAGCGTTGCGGCTGTTACGAATTCTCGACGTGTAACCATGATAGCTGGCTCCCCCATTTTATCTTCGCGCATTCTAGCGCTTCCGCACGGACGGTGCTCCGGTCTTACCCGTGGCGTTAGAACCGTAACGACAGGCAGCTCAGCCCACCATCCATCTTTTGAAATTCGGACAATTCGAGACTGATCGTGGCAATGCCGCGTGCCGCGAGCAACGCTGCGGTACGCGGGAACCCGCTTGCGATCAGCACCCGGTCGTTCACGCGAATGCAGTTGGCGGCGTAGCTTTCGCCGGCATCGACTTCAACGCGCTCGAACCTGGCAAGCGCACCGGCGCGTGGCACACCTGTTGCCACTATCATTTGCCCATTTCCAAGGTAGGAAATACCGGACTTCAGATGCAGCAGGCCGGGCACCGTTCGCACATCGATCAGCGAGGCCTGATAACCGTGATTGCGCAGGATGTCGGCTAATTGCCGGGCTCCATGCTCGTTCGTCCGCGCAGACATGCCGATCAGGAAGTGATCATCCGCCTGGCAGATATCGCCGCCGTCCACGGTTCCGGGGGACTGGATAGGCACGGGCTCGCGTCCGAGCGCACGCAGCGCGGTCACGATCGATAACACCTCTCCGGCGCGCGTAGGCGCACCCGGACGCGTCGCCACCGCCACGCGCTCGGCGATCACCGCCGTGTCTTCGACGAAAGTGCTGTCTGGATACGCCTCGTCGGGTTCCAACGTCGTGACGTGCAGGCCGCAACTGCATAGCGCCTCCACATACGCCAGGTGTTGCGCACGAGCCTTGGTCAGGACGGGCGCGCCCAGCGCGGCGGCGGTGGTCAGCCCATTGGCGAAGCAAGCGCCTGGCGTTCGAACGATCGCCTGTGTGAAGCGCAATGCACTAGCTCACTAGGGTCGCGAGCACCGCGACCGATACTGCACCGGACGTCATTCCCGCGGCTGTCAGTACAAACATATGGATAGTATAGCCCGCCATGTAGTTTGAGGTGTCGGCGCACCCAATGCGCGCATTGCATCCCAAAGCGCGACAGTGCCGGGCGAACCGCGTTCCTGCGGCCTCCAGACTTAATGCTGCGCGTCAGGATTTCGGCTTGGCGCTCGAATTCTTTTCTTCGGCCTGCCCTGTCAACGACGCCGCAACGCCATCTGCGAAGGTTCTTTCGATATCTTCCATCGAAGTCGAAGAGCCGTAGATGCCGCCCCAGGCAAAAGTCTTTGCGATATTGAATTCACTCAATAAGGAATGGTCCGAGCGCTTAGTCAGCTTCACATGACCATCAATGTGTATCTGGCCGAGGCCTGCGAGCATTGCTCGGGCAAAGGCATTGCCCTTCTGATAACGCGTGACTGAAAGATTGACCTCGAGATCGCGCGGGTCGCCACTGTTGCTGGCATTGAGAGCGCGTTTGCGGTCGAGCGCGGTCTTTATCTCCTCAGACAGTCGGGTTTTCTCGAAATCCATCAGAGTTACGCCTGGTGCCGCATCCACTGTCACCTGCAAGTGATCATTAGCGCCTACCCGGCTTTCGACCGCCAGCGCATGCTGAAAAGTTGCTTTTGGTGCTGTCCCTGCACACGCCCCAAGCCCGCTCAGTGCCAGTGCCAATGCCCATCTATATGTTCTGATCACGACATACCCCCCGATTTAAATGATGACTCTCGTGAAGCTGGACGCGTCAGAAATGACGGCGCAGAAAGCCGCCGTTGGAGCTCGAAAATCCCCGCCCAGCTATTCTAAGTGAGACATCCCTGTCTCCTTTGCTGTTCATGTATGTGATGCACACATTTTCGACAAGCCAGAACATACCACAACAGGCGGCAAACAATCACTCCCGTCGGATTAGCCGGGGAGTACCAGCCGCCAGGAAAGTACACTTCCCGGTCATTGCCGGTATTGAAAGGAGGCAGAGCCGGGATTTTCCGCGGCCAAAGGCAGAAATCGCCAGGAAATCGAAGGCTCACGCCTGCGGATTCTTAAGATCTTGGGGGAGGGCACCAGTCGCACTAAGACCCATACGTTTCTGGTATGCACCCAACCAGGCAGAAGCGCGACATCGTATCTGTGAAAAGGACGGAAACGGCGCGGGCTAGGACGGACTGTGTACAATCCAGCCGACCTTCCCAACACGCGGTCTATGCGAGCCGATATGAAGAGCGCCGGGATGCTGACGCTGGTATTGCTGCTCCTTGCCGGCTGCTCGCCAGTACGCGAGGGCAGTCGCGGTTCCCAGCGTGTAGGACCTACGTCACTCGCCTTTTCCAATCCCCGCCAGAATGAATTATTGCCTGTCCCAGTGGTCGTGAGTTTCATTCGCGATCGCGCGACCCTGCGCGCCCACTTCGAGATCAAAGCCACCACAGTCAACGCCAGACCTCAACTGTCGCGCAATGAATATCCGTACGACTACGATGTAGTCGAGGTGTTCGTCAGCAATGCCAGATCGGGCAGTTCCACGTATTACGAGTTCGAGGTAAGTCCCTACAATCAGGCGCTACAGGTCAATGGCATGTCGCCGCGACTGGAATACTATTTCGGCGTTCGCGATGGCTTTGCGCATACGGCTACATTGACCGCGGGCGGCTGGGCGGTCGACATGTTCATTCCACTGACCTCCATCGGTTGGCATGACGGCCAGCCGCTCGAGCTGATCGGCAATGCTTACGCTGCGCTCGGCGCCGGGGATGCACGCGCTTACTGGAGTCTGTTCGAGCTGCCACCCGGCCAGCCGGATTTTCACATCCCGGGTGCGTTTCGCCCGCTGTTAGGCGCCAACTAACCTGCCGGCAGTGCCATCGGCATGCTTCAATTCACCACGGCACATCATCCTCACACGATCTTGCAGGGAATCATCGCATCCTCGTCAAACCGATACACCGCGCACAGACGGTGATAGCCATCCGCGATCACCACCGTCGGGGTTTGTTTGTCGCGCACCAGCAGTAATGGTGAAATGCGGGTGCCACGCTTTATTTTCTGCCGATCCCTGTCGACATGCGAATTGCTCACCCCCAGCAACGACAGGCGCGAAGCGCGAAAGATGTCTTTGGCCTTGAACTGCACCAGCGAGCTGCGCCGCAGCGCGGCCGCCAGTTTTTTGGCCTCAGGTGCCGGGTATAGCAGGCTGAGATAGGACACCGCCGCCGCATAGTCGTGCACCTCGACGGCAGACAGCCACTTGGGGTTTTTCAATTTCTTCCTGGCCATAGCTACTCCTGATCTAGAGTTGTGAACACAGTTGCGCCAGCATAGCCTGAATGGTGTCGTCGGCCGACAGCACGGTCGAGTGTTCATCCGCACCCGGAAGCTCAAGTATTGCAAGCTGACTGTCGAGCAGGGCGCTGGGCATATAGTGCCCCTGCCGGGCCTGCATGCGCGCGGCGATGGCCCCGCGCCCGGCCTGCAGGCACACGAACAGCAAGGGTTCGCCAATCACTGCGCGCAGCCGATCGCGATAGCTGCGCTTCAGCGCCGAACAGGTGGCGACCGCGCCCCTGGGCTGCCGCTGTGCAGCGATCGCCAGCCCCAGCAGGTTCAGCCACGGCCAGCGATCGGCATCCTGCAAGGGAATGCCGGCGCTCATCTTGCGCACGTTTTCCGGTGGATGAAAGGTATCGCCTTCCAGGAATGGCACACGGAGTTCAGCAGCCAGCGCGGCGCCGAGCGTGGACTTGCCGACGCCGGTCACGCCCATCACGATGATGGCCTTAGGCAACATGTTCCCGCAGTGCGCGCTCACACTGCGCGGCATTCTCGAACACGACGCCGTGCAAACCGAGCTTCTTCGCCGCCTCGACGTTGGCGGGCAGATCATCGACAAACACCGTGTCACCGGCGGTGAGCCCATTGCAATCGAGCAGGTGCCTGAAGATGGCGGGTTCCAGCTTCACCATTTTCACGTCGCCCGAAATCACGATGCCATCGAAATGCGTCCAGAAATCGAAGCACTGGCTCAAGGTGCTATAGATCCCGGAGGGCACGTTCGACAGGCAGTACAGCGGCACGCCTCGTGCAGAAAGCGACTCGAGCAGCGCCACCGTATCCTGCTTCGGATGCAGCGAATCGCGGACCACTTCGAATTGATTGTCGAGCTCGGGCACCGGCCGGCCGACGCGCTCGCCGATGCGCTGCAGCAGCGTTAGCGTAGAAGCTTGCCAGCACCCGACCAGGGTTCCAGTCGAGCAATTCGCCGCCCACATCGAATATCACGTTCTTCACGCACGGGATTCTACACGCGGGTTTCCGTCGGGTGCGGGGACGGGCGCATACTGGGCCGATGTCGCCCGCCCTGCACCGCCTGCCCACCGTGCTGGCCCTTGTCGCCGGCGTGTTGCTGCTGCTCAGCGGACCGATCTCCCAGCCGCCTGATTACAATAACTTTGCAGATCACTCCCGGATTCTCGGCATCGCCCATGGTGCCGATGTGCTCTCGAACCTCGGCTTCGCGCTCGTTGCCATCTGGGGATGGATTCGGCTGTGGCCCCGGCGTTACGGGCCAGCGCTGGCTCATGGCTGGTGCGGCTACCGCTTATTTCTCGCCGGCCTGTTGCTTACCGCCGTAGGCTCCACCTGGTATCACCTCGCCCCCGACAATCAGCGCCTGGTCTGGGACCGCTTGCCCATTGCGCTGACCATGGCCGGGTTGCTCGCCGCCGTGCGGGCCGAAACAGTTGCCGATACGCGCGTCGTGCGCTACGCCACGGTGCTCACCCTGATTGCGACACTGAGTGTGGCCTGGTGGCACTACACCGACCAGCCGCAGCACCCCGGTGATCTGGGCCCGTCTCTCGCCTTTCAGGTACTCGCGCTGCTATTGATTCCGCTCTGGCAGGCGATCTACGAGGCGCCGCGTGCCGATCGCCTGGGTTTTGGTGTGGCCATTGCACTCTACGTGCTGGCCAAGCTCGCCGAGCTTCGCGATCACGAGCTACTGGCAATACTGGGCTTTGTCAACGGTCACACGCTGAAGCACTTGCTGGCTACCGCGGCGGCCGGCGTACTGGTTGCCACACTGGTGCAGCGTTCAGCAACTTCGCGCTCGCCTCGATCAAGATCGCGACCAGGCTCTTGAGCAAGGCACTGCGATGCTTGTCGCGGCGAATCACCACGCCGTAGGTCGTGGCGCCGCCAAACTCCTGCGGGACCGCCACGATGTCCAGTCGCGCGCGATCCTCCTGGGTTACGGCAAAGCCGCTGACCACCGCGATACCCAGGCCGCAGGCAACGAAGTGCTTGAGTGTGTCGATCGTGCTCACCTCGAGAGCGACATTGAATGGCACATTGTGGCGCTCGAAAGTTTCGCGCAGTCGCGGGTCTTCGCGCTGCACTTCGAGGATGATCAGCGGATAGTGCCCGGTCACACCATCGCGCACCAGCGCCTGGAATTCGTCGCGGACGCGGCGGCCCAGCACATGCCCCCCGGGGCAGCACCAGGTAGGGCGGATAGCGCGCAATCGCCTGGAATCTCAGCTCCGCAGGCAGCTGCTGCACAGGGATCACACCAAGATCGCACTCGTTGGCGCGCACCAGGCGCAGCGTCTCCTCGACCGGCCGGGCAATCAACCGCAGCCGCGCCAGCGAATGGGCTCGGTGAAACGCGGCGACCTTGTCGGGCAGCAGATAGCGCAGCACGAGTCGTGTGAAGCCAGCGCGATCTCGGCGGTTTCCTGCGCACCGTTGACGGCCTGCTCCAGCGCCTCGATCTCACTGAACACCGACACTGCCAGGCGCGCTGTGCGCGCGCCAGCCGTGGTGAGCTGCACGCGGCCACCGCGCGTCTCGTAGAGCTTGGTGCCCAGGTAGATTTCGGGCGACCTGATGCGCTGCGATACCGCCGCTTCAGAAATATCGAGCTCGGTGCCAGCACGCGTAAGGCTGCCGTGGCGCGCCATTGCAAAGAAGCAGTGCAATAATTTCCGGTCCATCACATCGTAGGCGGCGCGCGTCATGACTCGACCCCCAAGCTCTGCTTAGGGGAATGTAACGCTTAGCTCGTGGCGAGGCGGATCGCACCATGAAAAAGTGGCGCCATGTTCGTGAGTCGCCAGTCAGCCCCGGAAATCATGATGCTGTGCACGCCGGTACAGCTGACGAATGCCCTGCCCGTGGGTGCACATCTTGCCAGCCCACGCCGCGGCTATAGCCACCACGGCATCCACGCGGGCGATGGCATGGTCATACACTACGCGGGATTTGCCCGCTCCTGGCGGGCGGAGCCCATCGAAGAAGTGCCGCTGCCCGAGTTTGCGAGGGGGCGCCCCTTGCGCATCATCGACCACGCGGAAGCGGCGTTTGCGGCCCAGGAAATCGTGGCGCGGGCACGGGCGCGCCTTGGCGAACACCACTACGCACTGTTGAGAAATAACTGCGAGCACTTCTGCAACTGGTGCATCAACGGCCTGCACCACAGCCGCCAGGCCGACCGGCTCGGGCGCTGGTTATCCACGCTTTCGCCATCGATCAACACATTTGTTGACAATCACCAATATAGTTGATATTCTAACCCCATGGTCAGCCGCCCCGCCACGCTCAAGCTCGTCCCGCCCGGTGGCGTCGACCCGGAGTCGGACGAAGTGCGCCTCGATGCAGTATTCCAGGCCCTGAGCGACCCCACTCGCCGCGAAATCCTGCAGCATCTCGACGGCCACGCGCTGCTGGTTTCACAGCTGGCCGCCCGCTTCGAGATCTCGCTGCAGGGCGTGTCGCGGCATATCCAGGTGCTGGTGCGCGCCGGGCTGATCCGCCAGGAGCGCACCGGTCGCATCAGCCGCTGTAACCTCTGCGCGGGCCCGCTCTATGAGGCCGCGGTCTGGCTCAATCGCTACACCAAGTACTGGCAGCAGCAGTTCGACGTATTGGCCACCACGCTGGCGCAGATCGATGCGCGTCGCAATACCGCAGCGCCGCGCACCAGCAAACGCCGAGTTGCTGGCAGCTCGCCACCCAAGTCTCCCCGCAGATCTCCCCCCAAACTCACAAAATGAACCACGCTACGGAGCTCGCCATGACTAGTCACACTATCGTTTCGTCCGAGCAATGGGCCGAGGCGCGCCGCGCGCTGATGGCAAAGGAAAAGGAATTCCTCAGGCTGCGTGACCAGCTGAGCCAGGCCAGGCGCAACCTGCCTTGGGAGCGGCTCAAGGCCGGCTACGTGTTCGAGGGCGCTGCCGGCCGCGAGACACTGGCCGAACTGTTTGGCGGCCACAGCCAGCTGATCGTCTACCACTTCATGTTCGCGCCCGACTGGGAAAATGGCTGCAAGAGCTGCTCTTTCTGGGCGGATAATTTCAACGGTATAACCGCGCACCTGCGCCAGCGTGATGTGGCACTTGCCGCGATCTCGCGCGCGCCCTACTCCAAGCTCAAGGCCTTTGCACAGCGCTTAGGCTGGCAGTTCAAGTGGGTGTCTTCCGCCAACACCGATTTCAACTACGACTATCATGTATCCTTCCGCCCCGAAGACGTCGCGGCAGGCAAAGCGCAGTACAACAGCGCACCCTACTCCGGGAAGATGAGCGACCTGCCGGGCATCAGCGTGTTCTACAAGGACGCCGACGGCTCGATCTTCCATACCTATTCGACCTATGCGCGCGGGCTCGACCCGGTCAACG
>JAYUZE010000042.1:0-9109 GCA_043752035.1 Gammaproteobacteria bacterium | reverse complement strand
GGCGTCATGATGCTCACGGCCGATACCGCGCGCTCGGTGGGCGTGAGCGATCGCAGCGACAGCCGCCAGAACATCAGCGGCGGCGCGGCTTACTTTGCGCAGGTGTTGCAGATGATTCCGGCGCGCATTGCTGAGCCCAATCGCACCTGGCTGGCGCTGGCCGCCTACAACGTGGGATTCGGACACCTTGAAGATGCGCGCGTGCTCGCGCAGAGCCATGGCAAGGATGCCGATTCCTGGGCCGATGTCAGCCAGTACCTGCCGATGCTCGCGCAGGAGCGCTGGTACGCACAGGCCCGGCGCGGCTATGCCCGCGGCTGGGAGCCGGTACACTTCGTCGAGCAGGTGCGCAGTTTTCTCGCGGTGCTGGAATGGTACGGGGACGATCACACGCCGCCACCTGGCCTGGCACGCAGTCCTTTCTAGAGTCGGCTGATCGCTGCGGATTCGCGGCGTGCAGCGAAGAAGTCCTTCAGCAGCGCCCCACACTCGTCAGCGAGCACGCCACCAAACACGTCGACCCGATGGTTCATGCCTGGCTGCGCGAAGGCATCGAGCATGCTGCCTGCGGCCCCGGCGCGCGGATCCCAGGCGCCAAACACCAAGCGCTGCACGCGCGCGTGCACTACGGCCGCGGCACACATGAGGCAGGGTTCCAGCGTCACGTAGAGCACGCTGTCGCTGAGCCGGTAGCTGCCCCGTGCCCGCGCGCCAGCGCGCAGCACTTCGATCTCGGCATGCGCTGTCGGATCACAGGCGCCAATAGGCCGATTCGCTGCGCGCGCCACAATGTGCCCCGCGTGCACGAGTATTGCGCCGACCGGCACCTCGCCCTGCGCCAGAGCACACTGCGCCTGCAGCAGCGCTTCGCGCATGTACTTGGTATCGATATTCAAGGCTGCTCGCGTTCCGGCAGCGCTTCGATCAGCAGGTGCCGCTTGAAATCCACCGGCAGGCGGGCGAGCGGCCCCTGTACCACGCCGAGATCGCGATCAGCCTCGTAGTCGTGCACGCGGTAGCGGCCGGGTCCCAGCCCGCGCAATTCCACCTGACCGCTGAACCGCGGCGCAAAGAACGCGTAATAGAGTTTGTCGCCCTTACGAATCACATGGGTCTCCGGCCGATCGAAGCCGAGGTCGTACAAGGCGCCCAGGTACTCGCCCTCGGACAGCCGCTTGTCCTGGTATTCTCTGACCCAGAAGGCCCATTCCTTTTCGCGCGCCGGACTCAGCAACAGCTTCGGATCCTTCTGCCCCGGCGCGCCCGGCCAGACAAAGTTACTGCCGACCACTCCGCCCACACCCAGAGTCGAGGCAAAGTCATCGCCGCCTTCGCTCAACTCCACGTGATCACCAAAATAGGCGACACCGTCGCCGGCGAGTGCCTTGAGCGTCTTGCCCTTCAGCCGCACCTGCCACGAGCTCTCGGGATCCGAGGCGACCGTCATGTTCATGTACGGCAAATTGAAGAACGAATAGCTGGTGCCGCAAGGGCAGATCTCGACCAGCGCGTCGGCTTTCTGTTCATGCGAGGCATCCCACACGGATTTGAAAAAACCTGGCAGGCCTTCGACCGCATCGGTCGGTGCGGCGTGGTGATGCGTTGGGTTGAAACACCGGGGCGCGCCGTTCAGGTGCTGCCCGTCGACCTTGAGCCCATCGAAGCCCCACTCACCGATGGCCTTACGCGCAAAGGCCGCGGCATCGGCGCGCACCGGCTCGTAGGCCGGACACAGGTAATAGGAATTCCACCAGCTGATCTTGCGTCGCGCCCCGTCCTGCTTCAGCAACAGTTGCTCCGGATGCACTCGTTCGACCGGACTGCCCGGATCCGCAGCCAGCGGCGTCCACCACAGCTGCGCTTTGAGCCCCATGGCATGAATTTTATCGACCAGCGCCTTCATGTCGGCATCGCCGTGCGGATACTTGGCCGGATTCGGCGTCCAGTCACCCTCGGCGATCTGCCAGCCATCATCGAGTGTCACCCAGCCGAACCCCAATTGCTTGACGATGGGCAGGGTTGCAATCACCTGCTCGAGCGTGGCATCGCGCCCATAGCCCCAGGCACACCACAGCGGCTCAAAGGCGCTTGGGGGCGAGGTGGGCAATTGCACGCCCTGCTTCACCATGTAGCGCCGGTAGTCGCTGAGCGTGCTGAAGTGATCGCCACGATGCGCGCCGACGAAGGTGCGCAGCGTATCGATGCCGTCGCCAGGCGCCAGGGTCATGTGCAGCGCGTAGTGCACGGCCAGCGTGGCGCTCACGGCATCGACTCTGGCGATCGGGAGTGAGACCAGCCGCGGCGCGAGTTCCAGTTGGCCGACCGCGATACCGGCATCGCGTCGCCAGATATCGATCACCGGAGTGCCGCCGCCATAATCGGCCGCGTTCATGCCCTGGAAATTGCCGCGCCTGAAGCCCGCCTTCAGCGGCAGCACCCAGTCAGGACGGTTCGCGTAGGAGCCACTCTGGTACGACCACAGCGCGCCATGATCGTTGGTGCCCGGGACACCAGGCGTTGCCGCGATACTGTAAGCACCATTGCTCCAGCCACGCAGCGCCAGGGCGCGCTTACCATGATTGCTATAACGCACCTGTACTACTGCCCAGCGCGGAAACTCATCGTAAAGCGTAACGGCAACGCGCTTCTCAACGTTGCCCTGGTGGCCGATCAGCTCGTGCCGATGACCGATGCCGAGCTGATCACTTACCGCCTCCTCCGTGTGGCGCTCGAATCTGAAGTCGCGCAGTTCGCCGTGGTCGGTCGCCAGGGTCTCCGAAGCCACGTACCCGCCAATGCGATGCGGCACGCCGTTGACCAGTGCAGTCACTCGGCTGTGCAGCTGCGCGTCGAATTCCATACGCAGCTCGCTGCTCTGCAGCGTAACCACCGCCGCAACCGGCGTTGCAGAGGCCGCCGCAGCGAATGCGGGCAGCAGGTTTGCAACGACCACGCACACCCACCAACCCGCAGCTGCGCGCATGATTGCGGTTTTCTTCATGGTGTACTCCGCGCGTTGTTCGGCTTCCAGGCCTTGCCGAACAGGCGCTCGGCATTGCGATAGTACAGTTTGTCTATCACGCTGCGCGGCAAACCCAGGCCCTGCACCGGAGCATCAAGCTCGGCGACGCTCTGGGTTTCCTCGGTATTGAAGAACCGCCAGTCCGACAGCCAGCGATCATGCGCTTCCTTGCGCAGCACACTGGTGTCGGCGGCGGCATCCTGTGTCAGGTCGGTGCCATAGAGCAGACGATCCTGGTATTTGACGAAGAAAGCGCGTACCGCGGCGCGATCGCGATTCGATTGATACTGCACCTGGCCCATGCGCGCCGCCAGGTCGACCTCGGCCAGCGGGTATCGATCCAGGAATTTTGCCAGCTCGGCGAAACTCCACTCGAGGCTGGCGAGGTGCGCGCCCATGAAATGCAGTTGCGGATGGCGAGCCAGCATGCGATCACGCGCCGCCATCTGCGCCTCGTAAGATGGCAGCTCGGGGTGCAGGTACATGTGGTATTGCGGATGCTCGCGAAAATACTCGCGATCGTTGCTGACCGTCATCTGCTCGAGCGGCAGCCAGCAGTTGTGCGGCTCGCCCTGGTGACCGATCAGCACCTTGCCGCGCTGACGCACCTGCTCGAACAGCCGGTTGAAACGCGGATCGTCGATCATCACCAGCTTGCCGGCGCGATCGCGGAATTCCATGCCAATGTTCTTCCACACCTTGATGCCCACTGCGCCCGCGGCAAAGGCGGCATCCATCTCGCCCTGCACCCTGGCCTGCCAGCCTGCATCATCCCATCCCTGCATGGAGAAGCTAGCGGCGAAGGCTACGATGTCGGGATGCTGCTGCAGATTCGCACGAGCCAGCGACAGTTGCTCAGGCAGTGGCGGAAAATCCGGATAGTCCACATTGATGCTCAGCAGTCGAAAGCCATCGGCGCGCGCCTGCTCGACCAGCGCGCCCGAGGCCGAATTGATGTGCACGTGCACGTCGATCTTGGGCTCAGCGGCAAAGTCGGCCAGTTCGTAGCGGGCCGGCGCATGGGCGCAGGCCGCCAGCAGCAGCAGCGGGATCGTCAATGTGCTTTTCATGATTGGCTTTTGCGGCACAACCGCTCGACAGCGCCGGGGCCCAGCGGCTGGCGGTGAATGCGCGCCGCGTAAAGCGCCGCGCCGATGTCTGGTGGCAGCAGCGGTTCGCGCAACTGGTAGCTGGCCCAGCGCGCCGCGAGCGCATCCGAAAATCGCGGCAACAGCATCTGCCCGGCATTCGCGTACACGCCACCCGAGTAGGACACCAGCACCGGTTCACCTGTCTTGAACCCCAGTCGCTGGCGCGTCGCGTCGACCAGGTCGGCCAGCTCCTCGGCGGCCTGCGCAAAGATTGCGCCGGCCTGCTGATCACCCATCAACGCCGCCTCGTGGATGATCTTCGAGAACTGCGCGAGTGCTGAACGATCAGCGCCGGCCTCGCCGTATACCCGCGCGCACAGGTCGAGATCATGTTCGAGCGCCAGGTGCGCATTGAACAGCTGATGCAGGGGACCGCGTGGCACACGTCCGTCGCTCATGCGCGAGTAGAGATTGAGACCACGAATGGCGATCCAGTAGGCCGAACCCTCGTCGCTGAACAGCTCGCCCCAGCCGCCGCAGCGCGCGGCGACGCCACCGCGCTCGCCGTAACAGATCGAACCCGTTCCGGCCACGACGCTGATGCCGTCGGCACCGCCCAACGACCCCGACCAGCCACACACCATGTCGTTGCCACACCGATAGTGACCGGCTGGCAGACAACCCGCGGGCAGGGAATCGAGTGCCCCGGCTACGGCTGAATCTTCGCCATAGGAAGGCAAACCAAAGAAGGCGTATTCGACCGCGCTGGCCGGCACTGCCGCCTTGGCCAGCAGCGTGTGCACAGCGGCGTGCAACAGGCTGCGCACACTATCCATGCCAGTGGCGACGAAGTGCGCGGCACTAGTTAGGTGTTGCGCCAGCACACGTCCGTCGCGATCGATCAGCGCCAGCGCTGTCTTGGTGCCGCCGCCATCCACTCCCAGGAACATGATCGGCCTCCGAGCTTACAGGGGATGAATTGTCACGCCGCGCACGACCCGGTTCACGGTGCCGGACACACTGGGCTCATCGGGCTTGTTGCCCAGCTGTAAGGCGCGATGAAAGGCATAGAGCTGCGCGCACAAGGCATAGGCAAACGCGAGTTCGGCATCGCTGGCCTCGGCGAGCCCGGCGAGCTGCAGGCTCGGCCCTACTGCGCTCGCATCCTGCGATTGCCCGCTGATCGCCAGCACTGCCCCGGCCCGCTTTTCCTCGCGCAGCTCGCGCAGCAGATCCAGATCGTAGCGACGCGTGTAAGGATCATTGGAAAGCAGCAACACCAGCAGCGAATCGGCGGTGACGATGGTCTTGGGGCCATGCCTGAAGCCCAGCGGCGAATCATAGCTCGCCACCACCCGGCCATCGGTCAGCTCCAGAAGTTTCAATGCCGCCTCACGCGCGATGGCTTTCAGCGCATTGCTGCCCAGATACACAACGCGTGAGTAGTTGTTGCCGGCGAGTGTGCGCAACGCGGCATGATGCGTGCTCAGCACTCCCTCGGCGCCGGCACGCAGGCGCGCCAGGCTGTGCTGCTCCGCGGTCGCAGCGCCGCTGCCGAACGCGAACAGCGCCGTCAGCATCATCGAAGTGAAACTCGAGGTCATCGCGAAGCCCTGATCGTGGGTCTCGGGTGGCATCAGCAACGCCAGGTTGCGGGCCCGGTCCTGGCAGCGTCGATAGAGTGTGCCCTGTTCATTGCAGGTGATGACGAGCTGGTGGCACTCGGAGAGCAGCCGCTCGGCGAGCTCCACCACGGCCACACTCTCGGGGCTGCCGCCCGAACGCCCGAACGACACCAGCAGGGTGGGCACGTCTGGCAGCAGGAATTCGTGCGGACCAGACAGCAGATCGGTGGTCGGGATCGCCCGCACCTGCCGTCCGAGGCTGCGTGACAGGGTCGGCGCCAGGCACTCGCCAATGAATGCCGAACTGCCAGCGCCAGTGAGCATGATGCGCAGCTCCGCCCGCACCAGCAACGGCGCCAAAAAACTCTCAAGCTGCGCGCGACGCGCGCGCAGCGCCGCCATGGTGCGAGCCCAGGATTCAGGCTGCTGTTCGATCTCGCGCGCGGTATGCAGTGCACCGGCCCGATTCAGCGCGGCTTCTTCAAGCTGCAGATACATCATCGCTCCTTACGGCACGCTGGCCACAGGCAAACGCATACTGCCCGAGCACCAGGCTCACATGGTGCATGGCCAATTCACGGGCACCGGGTTTGATCCATCCCTCGCGCACCGCCCAATACCCCGCGGGCAGATACTGGCTCAGCAACGCGAGCGGCGGCGCGTGCGCATCAAGGTTGGCGACGAGTTTCTCGAGTGCGGCAACCACCGCCGGGTGTGGCCAGTAATAGCGGATGCGATCGCTGAGGCTGTATTGGCAATCGAGTCTCAGCTGCGCACCGCTGCTACTGTAGTAGCGCTGCCAGTGTCGGGGGTCGGCTTCCATGGCTTTGAGTATGGTCCGGCGCAACCCGGAAGCGCGCTCGCTCCCCAGCAGCTCGGTCTCGATCTGATCGAGCGCAAACAGCGCCTCGCGCAGCGCGAAACTCAACGCCGGCCCGACTTTCAGGATCGCGAAGTGACTTTGCACTAGCGCCCGCAGATGGCTCGCGGTCTGGTAGTCGGTGGAGTGCGCCTCGTACAGCATCTGCGCCTGCGTCTCGATCACGGCGCTCAGTGGACCCACGCGCTCGGGGCGAAAATCCACCACCTGGTAGTGGTCGAACTCCACGCCCGGCTGCACCACCAGGCCCATCACCCGCGACCAGGTGTCGTGCAGCCCGGCCTCGTCGAAAGCACGGCGATGCGCCGCGATCGTTGCTGCCGCAGCGGCCGGCGCCGTCGGCGTCAACTCATGCAGAGTTTCGTGCGCTCCGCCTGGTACCGGCACTTCGGTGCCGACGATATAGACCGGAGCCTCGCCACCGGCCTTGCGCCAGGCCTGCTCGGCGATCGCGCACAGGCGCGCGGCGCGCGCGGCAACCGTGGAATCGCTGAGCGGTACGGTGTCGCCCGCGCAGGACATCGAGCAGTCGAGATGGATCTTGCGAAACCCGGCCGCCACGTAGTCGGCGATCAGGCGTTCGGCATGGCGCATCGCCGTTTCAGCCGGGAGCTGCTGCCAGCAGTTGGGTCCCAGGTGATCGCCACCGAGCATCAGCTGCTCGAGCGGCAAACCCACTTTCACGGCAATCTGCTGCACCAGGCGCGCGAAGTCCGCCGGCCGCATGCCGGTGTAGCCGCCATCCTGGTTGACCTGGTTCGAAGTGGCCTCGATCAGTGCCGGACTGCCCTGGGCTTTCGCAAAGCGCAACGCCGCTTCGATAATCAGGGGATGCGCGCAGCACACGGAGTAGATGCCGACGCCCTTGCCGGCCTTATGCCGGGCCATGATGTCGAGCAGCGCCTTCATAAGGCGATCTGCACCTGTACGCCAGCGGCTGTCAGCGCTTCACGAACGTCCTCTGGAATGCCGGCATCGGTGATCACGCGCGCAATGCGCTGCGGTTCGACGATCTTGTGCAGGCACAGTCGGCTAAACTTCGACGAGTCGGTGACCACGATGATTTCGCTGGCGGCCTGGCACATCAGGCGATTAAGCAGTGCCTCGGGTTCAAAGTGCGTAGTGATGCCCTTCTCGATGTGGAAGCCATCGGCTGCCAGAAACAGCTTGTCGACATGCAGATCGTGCAGTGCCCGTTCGGTCTGCATGCCATAGAAGGACATGTTCTTGCGACGCAGGGTTCCGCCGAGGAACACCAGCTGCACCGACTCACGGGTTGCCAGTTCGTTGAGGATGCCCACATCGTTGGTCACCACCACCAGCGGCTCGGCCGCGTGCAGGTGGCGCGCCACCTGCAGCGTGGTCGTGCCGGAATCGAGCAGCACTGAATCCCCCGGCGCGATCAGTGCCGCGGCTGCGCGGCCGATGCGCGCCTTCTCGGCCGCGTACAGCTTGGTCTTGAATTCGACGGCATTCTCATTCGGCGGTTGCACGCCGATGCGCAGCAACGCCCCGCCCGAGGAGCGGGTGCAAATGCCGCGCGCATCGAGAAAGTTCAGATCCTTGCGCAGCGTCTGCGTGGAAACCCCGAACTGCTCTGCCATCGACGGAATCTGCACACTGCCCTGCCCGCGCAGCATCGCGACGATGCGCTCGCGGCGGGCACTGGTATCGCGGCGGACAATGGCGCGGCGCATGGGAATCAGCGCCCGCCGCCGACGGTGCCAGCCGCTGGCGTGGCCACACTTGCGTCAGGTTCGGGCTCGATGGCCAGCAGCACGGCCGCCAGCAAGGCCAGCGCAATGCCCGCGATTTTGCTCGCGGTGGGCGTCGTGCCCAGCAACACGATCGCCAGCAGCGCAGTGATCAGCGGCGCCCCGGCGTTGGTCAGCGGCGAGACCACGATGGCCTTGCCATAGCGAAACGCGTACACCAGTGTGAGCGCGCCTATGGCGTTCAGTATCTGTATGCCGGCGGCGAGCCAGGGCCCCTTGAAGCCCCAGTTGATCGCCACCGACAGGTCGGTCATTGCCACTGCCACCGGCACCAGCAGCAGGCCGCTCAAGGTCATGTAGAAGAAAATGCTCTCGGCGCTCATGGTCGCGTTCGCCAGCTTCATGAAGAAACCCTGCACGCCCCAGGCACCCAGCACGCCGAGTGCCAGCGCGAACCACACTTGCCCGAAGCCACTGGCACCGGCCGCGCCCGAATAATCGAACAGGGGCAGTGAGCACAGCGCCAGCACGATGCCCAGGGCGCCCAGTTTTCCGGTGCGCTCACGCAGCAGGCTCAACGACATCGCAATGGTGACCACGGGCGAGAGCGAAATGATCGGAAAGATCAGGTAAGTGGGGCCCACGCGCACCGCGTGAAACAGCAGCATCTGGCCGCCCGCGCCCAGCAGACCGATCAGCAGGCCGTAAGTGATCGAGCGCGCGTCGTGCTCCAGCTTCCAGCGCACGCGCACGAGCGCATAGATCGCCGGCGGGAT
>JAYUZE010000041.1:0-11283 GCA_043752035.1 Gammaproteobacteria bacterium | reverse complement strand
GGCAGCGGGCATCATTTCAGTGGCGCCTATGCGCAGCTGGCCGATACCGTGCTGCAGGGCTTAGGGATAGCGGCGCCGGGAGCGATCGCAACGCCTTGAGTGCGGAGTCCTACGCCGATCACCCACTGGCCGCGGCGTTGCGCGCCGCGTTTGCCTCGCATCGCGATGCAGTGCTGCAGGCGCCGCCAGGCGCAGGCAAAAGTACCGTGGTGCCGCTGGCATTGCTCGCCGAGCCCTGGTTGCAGGGGCGCCGCATCCTGCTGCTCGAACCGCGGCGTGTGGCCGCCCGTGCCGTGGCGCAGCGCATGGCCTGGCTGCTGCAGCAGCAGGTGGGCGCGACGGTCGGCTATCGCATGCGCCTCGATACGCGTGTGTCGCGCGCGACCCGCATCGAGGTGATCACAGAGGGCGTGCTGACACGCATGCTACAGGACGATCCGGAACTGCCCGGTGTTGGCTGCGTAATATTCGATGAATTCCACGAGCGCAGCCTGCAGGCGGATATCGGCCTGGCGCTCTGTATCGATGCACGTGCGCAGCTCGACGCGGGCTTCAGGCTGCTGGCAATGTCGGCCACGCTCGATGGTGCGCGAGTGGCCGCACTGCTCGATGACGCGCCGGTGGTCAAAGTTCCGGGTCGGCAGTTTCCGGTGAGTGTGCACTACGTCGGGCGCGCGCTGCCATTGCTCCCCGGGCCCGGCGAGTCGCCTGAGCGCTTTGCGGCGCAGATCATACGGCGCGCACTCAGCGAGACCGACGGCGACCTGCTGGTGTTTCTGCCGGGTGCCGGCGAAATCCGCCGGGTCCAGGGTTTGCTCGGCGATCTGCTCGCACCGAACCTGCAGGTGCTGGCGTTGTATGGCGAGCTCGATGCCCGGGAGCAGGATGCCGTGCTGGCAGGTCATGAGCCGCACCTGCGCCGCATCGTGCTCGCGACCAATATCGCCGAGACCAGCGTGACCATACCCGGCGTCACCGTTGTGATCGATGCGGGTCTCGCTCGCCGTTCGCGTTTTGATCCTGCCACCGGCATGAGCCGTCTCGAACTCATGCGCATCTCACGCGCCTCGGCCGATCAGCGCGCTGGCCGCGCCGGTCGCACGCAGCCGGGCGTCTGCTATCGGCTGTGGAGCGAGGGCGCACACGCCAGTCTCGCGGCGCACACGGCACCGGAGATCAGCGCAGCCGATCTCGCGCCACTGGCGCTGGAGCTGGCGCAGTGGGGCACAGCCGATGCGCAGGCCCTGAAATGGCTCGACGCGCCCGCTGCCCCGCAACTTCAGCAGGCGCGCGAGCTGCTGCAGCGCCTCGGGGCGCTCGATGCGGCGGCGGCGATCACGCCGATGGGTCGACGCATGGCAGCACTGCCATTGCATCCGCGTCTGGCGCATATGCTGCTGGCCGGCACTGCCGACACCGCCGACACGGCGTCGTCGCGGCGCACCCAGCCGCGCCCGCAACCGGGCACCGCTGGCCCCTGCCTTGCCGCCGAACTCGCAGCGCTGCTCTCGGAGCGCGATCTGTTGCGCGGTGCGGGCGCCGCGCGCGATGCGGACATCCGCAGCCGGCTCGAGCTGCTGCACGGTGAGCGCGGCGCCACGGGCGTTGATCGCGGCACGCTCGAGCGAGTACGCCGCAGCGCCGCGCATCTGCAGCGGCTCGCCGCTGTCGCCCATGACGAATCGTCTGCGGGCGCGCTGCTGGCGCTGGCCTACCCCGATCGCATCGCGCAGCGCCGCGGTGAAGGCGGCGGTCGCTATCTGCTGAGCAATGGTCGCGGCGCCGCATTTCCCGGCCAGACGGGCCTCGGGACGCAGGAATTCCTGGTGGCCGTGGAACTAGACGATCGCGATCGCGAGGCGCGTATCGACCTGGCGGCGCCGATCACCCGCGCCGAGATCGACGAACACTTTGCTGCGCAGATCGTCGATGCCACACCGGTGAGTTGGGATGCGCGCGCTGCCGCCGTGCTCGCGCGCCGCGTACGGAGTTTCGGCGCGCTGATCCTGGATGATCACCCGCTGCCGCAGATACCCGCCGAGCTGGCGGCGAGCGCGATGTTGAGCGGTGTCAGGCAGCTCGGGATCGATGCGCTCCCCTGGGATCGCGAAACGCGCAATCTGCAGGCGCGCATGGAGTTCGTGCGCAAGCTCGGGCGCGCGGCGCTGTCGGCCTGGCCCGCAAGTGACGACGCCGCGCTGCTGAGTGATCTGGAAACCTGGCTGTTGCCCTGGCTCCCGGGGATCACGCGTCGCGAGCAGCTGGCACGCCTGCCGCTCAAGGACGCATTGCTCGCGCGCCTTGATGCCAGCCAGCGCCGGTCGCTCGACGAACTCGCGCCGCGCGAGCTGAGCGTGCCCTCGGGCTCGCACATCCGCATTGACTACGCCAATGACAATGCGCCCTGTATCGAAGTGCGTCTGCAGGAGGTATTCGGGTTGGGTACCACGCCACGCATCGGCGGCAACGCCGTGCCCGTGACATTCAAACTGCTGTCGCCGGCGCAGCGACCGGTGCAGATCACGCGCGACCTGGCCGGCTTCTGGAAGAGCAGTTACCACGAAGTGCGCAAGGAAATGCGCGGCCGCTATCCGCGGCATCACTGGCCCGAGGATCCGATGCAGGCAGCGCCGTCGTGCGGAGCACGCCGCCGCCGCTAACGAGCCTGCGGCGGCGCGCCTGCAACTGCGCAGTCTGCCTCAGGCCGCCTTCAGCAGGCCTTCGTCCTTCATCACCTGCTGTACCGCGGTGCGCGCCGCGACCCTGGCGTGGAAGGCCTTGACGTGCGGATAGGGGCCAAGATCGATGCCCACATGCCCGAACCAGTTCAGCACCACGAACAGGTAGGCATCGGCAGCCGTGAAGGCCTGGCCGGTGAGGTGGGCTTTTTCGGCCAGTTCGCCTTCAAGGTAGGCCAGTCGCTTGTGCAACACCTCGCGTTGCGCCTGCAAGGTGGCCTCGGGTGTGTTGGGCCGGAAGAACGGCGAGCAGTTGCGGTGCATCTCGCTGCTGACGAAGCCCAGCCACTCACGCACCCGATAGTTCTCGATCGTTCCGGTCGGCGGCATCAGTCCGGTAGTGGGCCTTAGCTCACCGAGATAGGCGAGCAGCGCAGTGTTCTCGCCGATCATCGCGCCGTTATCGAGGCGCACGACGGGCACGTAGCCCTTGGGATTGATCTGGTTGTAGTCTTCGCCACTCTCGGTGGTCTTGTCCTTGAGATTGACGCGCGTGAGTGAATAGGGGAGCCCACTCTCGGCGAGCACAATGTGCGCTGCCATCGAGCAGGCGCCAGGCGTGTAATACAGTTTCATGTTCCGCTCCGGCACAAATGGGGCGTACATGCTAGCGGCTCGCCGCTGTTTGGCAAGCGCCGTCCGTACGGCTATTGTTACAGCATGAAACAACTATTCTGCGGCCTGGCACCGGTGCTGGCGGCCGTGACGCTCGGGGCCGCGCCGCTCGACGCCGCGCCAGCCACAGCCGCGGAACTTTCGCGGCACAGCGTCCGGCACGCCGATTCCCCCGGTATCGACTGGTTTACGGGCGATGTAGCCGATGCCTTTGCTGCCGCACGGAATGCCCACAAGCCGATCCTGCTCTATTGGGGTGCAAACTGGTGCCCGCCCTGCCAGCAGCTGAAGGCCACGGTGTTCTCGCGACCCGATTTCATCGCCAGGAGCCGGCAGTTTGTCACCGTGTACCTGGATGGCGATGAGGCCGGCGCCCAGAAGTGGGGCGAGCAATTCAAGGTGGTCGGCTACCCGACGCTGGTCGTGCTCGACGCCAGCAGTCACGAACTGATGCGTATCGCCGGCAGCATGGATCTCTCGCTTTACGCCTCCGTGCTCGATACCGCGTTGGCCGATCTGCAGCCTGCAGGCGAGCTGCTGAGCGCTGCGCTGGCTGGTCGCGCGCTCGATGCCGGCCAGTGTCGCCGGCTGGCTTACAACGGCTGGGCACTCGATGAGCTGACCGAAGGTGAAATCGCGCCGCGCGCCCGCGCGCTTGACGCAGCGGCGCTGCATTGCCCGAGCGGCGCGCGCCGCGAGCGCGCGCGGCTGCAGGTAATCGCTGCGAGCCTCGCCGGCCGGTCGGAATCCACGGCGCTCGCAGGCGGCACGGCGCCGAGCCGGGAACTGGCTGCGCATGTCGCTGCGGTGGCATCGATACTCGGTAGCGAGCGCCAGGCGAACCAGGTGGGCGATGCATTGCAATACCTCGACGAGGATTTTTTTCGCGCCGTGAAGGCCAGCGCGGATTCCGCCAACTGGTTGCGTCACTACAACAGGGTGATGGATGCGGTGGCGGTTGCGCCTGACTACGCCGAGGCCGACCAGCTCGGAGCCGTCGGCTCCAAGCTGCAGGCGATCAAGACCATCAACGGTGCCGTGCCGGTCGGGGCTGCGCGCGCGGCGCGCGCGCGGGTCGATGCCGCGCTGGCAGGCAATCAGATTCCCTACGTGCGCTCCGGAATTATCAACGCTGTGCTGCCGATCTTCGAGTTGCTCGATCAGAACGAGGTGGCCTACGAAGTCGTGAAGGGCGAGCTGCGCAAGAGCGCGACGCCTTATTACTACAAGGCCGACCTGGGCGAGCTGGCCGAGGCGCTGGGCAGGAAGAGCGAAGCACTGAAGTGGTACGCCGAGAGTTACACCGAGGCGCAGGGCGCGGCGACACGTTTTCAGTGGGGTGTGCGTTATGTGGGCAGCCTGCTGCGCCTGCAGCCCGATGACGCCGAGCGCGTGCGCAGTGTCACCATCGAAGTGCTGGGCGAGCTCGATGGCAAGGATCGCATTTATCGCCGTGCCCGCATGCGGCTGGCGACGCTCGACAGTGCGCTGCGCAAGTGGAACGACGCGGCCAAAGGCGCGCACCAGGAAGTGCTCGCCAGCCTGCGCTCGCGCCTGCAAATGATCTGCGTGAAGATTCCGGCCAGCGAAGCCGCCCGCGGTAGTTGCGACGCCTTCCTGGCAGGCGCCTGAAGCGCGGCGGGGCCGGCGGCGCCCTGCTAGAATCGCGCGCTCCCCTCCGGCGGGCCTGTAGCACAACGGTTAGTGCAGGGGACTCATAATCCCTTGGTTCCAGGTTCGAATCCTGGCGGGCCCACACTCTCTTGCGTCGTGCTATGGCACCGTTACCACGATCTTGCCCAACTGCTCGTTGGCTTCCATGCCGATCGGCGCTGGCAACGTCGGTGTGCGCAGATATTGGCCGGCACGAAACGCGGCTTCGGCCCGATTCAGGCCGATGGCCTGCACGCGCACCCGGACCTGGCCGGGTCCCGGCCGGCCCACGGGCAGGTCCTCGAGACGCAACACCTCGGGTCCGCCGGTCTGGTGGATTCTTACGACGGCACTCATGGGTACCGCCCCGATTCCAGGCGCCAGCGAGAACTGGGTCACATCCCGATTCCCGGATGTTGCGGGTGGCACAACAAAATTAAAGTGTCCGTCCATTAAGGTCGAAATATCCGCTACGAAGCGAGTTCCCGCCTGGCCGCAGAGACCCCTTGATGCAGATGCCTCATGTCGAGTCTTGACAACCTGAACGCGGCCGCACCCATGGGTGAGGGCGCTCCTCGCTGGTCAGTGCGGCTGATGCGCGGCTTCATCATCTATGCGGCCGTGATGGCGGTATGGCTGCTGACCGGTGTGGGCGGTCCGGGCGTCATGCACTATATCGCACTGCTGGCCAGCGTACCGGCGACGATCGTGCCAGTTGTACTGGCGATTGCCGCCGCACGCCGCACGGCAGCCGGTGTACAGCGTGCAGCGTGGCAGTTCTTGGTTGCCGCGTTCATATGCTATTTGATCGGCGACAACATCGGCGTGGTCTCATGGCTGATGAACCGCGACCCCTTCCCGGGTCCGGCGGACATTTTCTTCTTCTCGTACTACACAGCCCTGACCATCGCCTGCGTGCTGCTGATCCGCTCAATGCCGGTACGTGTGCAGTGGATCCAGCTGACGCTCGATGCCACCATCTTCATAGTCGGATTCGGCACTTTCTTTTGGTTCTTCGTGATTCACCCGGTGACCTCGCCAGTAAGGGTCAACTCGCTGGGCCAGTTCATTGCGCAAGCCTACGCCTGCCTCGATTGCCTGCTGTTGCTTATGTCCGGCGTGGTGTTGCTGGCAGGCAGCACTTCTGGTCAGGGCTTCAGACGTGCCTCGCTATTCCTGCTGACCGGCTTGGCCACCATGTTCGTGGCCGATATTGTCTGGTCGTATGCCAAGCTGCGCGGCCTCTACCTGCCGGGACAGTCGCAGGATGTGCTGTACCTTTTCTATTACCTGCTGCTCGGCGCAGCGGCCTTCGAACAGTTGCGCAGCGCTACAACCGCGGCGCGTGCGACCTCAAAATCCTCCGACACGCTCTCGCGCGTGATGCCCTACGCAGCGATGCTGGCGGCATTCGTGGTGTTGGTGTACTTCAGCCATTTCGACGTGCTCAGCCCCTCGACCATCATGACCATCGTGGTATTCGCGCTGACGCTGCTGATGATGGTCAGGCAAACCATAGTGCTGCGCGGCGATGCGCTGATCCGTGAACAAAAGGCCACGCAGCGCGTAGAGCGCTGGTACGCCTCGTTGATCGCCAACGCCTCCGACGTGATCATGATCGTCGATCCCGAAGGAATGCTGCGTTTCATCTCGCCAGCTTCGGAGCGGATGCTGGGGCTGAAGCCCAGCGAGATAGCCGGCAAAAAATTGACCGATGTCTGGTCAGGCGAAACCAGCGGCAGGTTGTCGGAGTTGCTGGCCGATATTGCCGCGGCACCTTCCGGCACGGTGGGCCCGGTGGAGCTGCACTACCGCCACGGATCCAGTTGCGCAGTCATCGAATGCGTCGGTCAGAATCTGACTGACGATTCGGCAGTGGAGGGCTATGCGCTTAACCTGCGCGACATCAGCGAGCGCAAGGCGCTCGAGGAGCAGTTGCGCCATCTGGCGTTCCACGACCCGCTGACTATGCTGGCGAATCGCAGCCTGCTGCGTGATCGTGTACAGCACGCCATCGCGCTGGCGCAGCGCACTGGTAGTTCGATTGCCGTGATGTTCCTGGATCTGGATCACTTCAAGCGCGTCAACGACACGCTGGGGCATGATGCCGGCGACCGCCTGTTGCAGACAACTTCGCAGCGCCTGGTCGCAGCGGTGCGCTCGGCGGACACGGTCGCACGCTTGGGCGGCGACGAATTCGCGGTGCTGGTGGAAGGTTGCGCGTCGCGCGTGCAGGTCGAGCAGCTGGCGGACAAACTGCTCGCCACCCTGAGTGCACCAATCGAGCTGGACGGAACTGAGGTGCGGGTCGGCGCAAGCATTGGTGTAGCTTGGTTCGAGCAGGAGACCGACGCCGAGACACTGCTCAGCAACGCCGATATCGCGATGTATCATGCCAAGGCCGCCGACCGCGGCCGCAGCGTCACCTTCCATCCCTACATGCAAGATGCCTTGCGCGAGCGCCTGCGGCTCGAGACCGATATCGATCGGGCACTGGCAAACGAGGAATTCTTCCTCGAATACCAGCCGATCGTCGATTTGGGCAGCCGCAGCCTGCTGGGCGTGGAGGCGTTGGTGCGCTGGCGACATCCCGAGGCCGGCATACTCATGCCCGCGAGTTTCATCCACGTGATCGAGGAGCGCGGGCAGATCTCCAGGCTGGATCGCTGGGTGCTGAGCCAGGCTTGTCGTGAGCTGTGCGCGTGGCGCACCAGCGTAGCCGGCGGCCGTGAACTGCGACTAGCGGTGAATATTTCCGGACTGCACCTGCAGCACGACGACCTGGTCGCGGAAGTGCGCGCCTCGTTGCAGGAGAGTGGCCTCGAGCCGGGCAATCTGGTGCTCGAGCTGACCGAAGGCACGCTCCTGCACAAGACCGACGCGATACTGGAAAAATTCCGTGGTCTGAAGGGCCTCGGTGTGCGCCTGGCGATCGACGATTTCGGCGTCGGTTACTCCTCGTTGTCGTATCTGCATCGCTTCCCGATCGACATCCTGAAGATCGACCGTTCGTTCATCAGCAAGCTGGGCGATTCGGATACAGGCTCGGAGCTGGCTTCGGCGGTGATTACGCTGGGTGAATCCATGGGACTGGACACGATCGCCGAGGGCATCGAATCCGAGGCGCATGTGACTGCGTTGCTGGCACTGGGCTGCGTTGCCGGCCAGGGTTTCCTGTTCCAGAAGGCCGATTCACTGGCTCGCCTCGCTGCCAGCAGTTTTGCGGCGCGCCGCAAGGAACTGTGGACCGCGCAGACGCCGCATGAAGCGCTCTCGCCTACCGGCCGCTTCCAGGCGCTGAAAGACGTCAGGCGCGAGTTCGACGGCGCCGCCTGAGGTCCGCGCTGGCCCGCGCTGGCCTAGGTTATTAGGGGTTTACAGCTCATAATCGCCGTCTCATCAATCGAGGGCGGACGTGATCGAAGCGCTGAATGTATTCGTCAGCTACGCGCACGAGGACAGTGCGCGCGCGCAGCCGCTCATCCAGGCGCTCACGCAATCGGGCCTCAAGGTCTGGTGGGACAAACTGATCATCGCCGGCACCGAGTTTGCCAGCACCACCGAGCAGGCACTCGAAACCGCGAGCGCTGTGATCGTGTTGTGGTCGCAATCATCGGTCGGCTCACATTGGGTGCGCGATGAGGCAACACGCGGGCGCGATCGCGGCTGCCTGGTTCCGGTGTCGCTCGATGGCGTCGAGCCGCCGATCGGCTTTCGCCAATATCTGGTAATTGACCTGGCGAACTGGCGCGGCAATGCGGACGCCGCGGAGATCCGCGCGCTGGTGCACGCGGTGCAGACTGCGCAGACCCAGGAGCTGCAGCCCAGGCCAGGCACGGTGCGGTCGCATGCATCGCAACTGTCCGGTTCGCGGCCTGGCGCAGCAGTGGATCGCATGGCGCGTCGTCGGCTGCTGTTGGGTGGCGGCAGCCTTGCGGTGTTGGCCCTGGGCGCGGGCGGCTGGTTGGGCTGGCGGCGCATGCAAGGGGCGGTGCGCAGCGTGGATGCCAACAGTGTGGCGGTACTGCCGTTCACCAACATCAGCGGCGACGCGGGCGAAAACTATTTTTCCGACGGCTTGTCGGCCGAGGTGCGCGCGGCGCTGGCGCACAATCCGCGGCTGCGCGTGATGGCGCAGATCTCTTCGGAAGCCTTCCGCAGCACGCCGGATAGTGCGACCGCCATCGCCGGGAAACTCGGCGTGGCCTATCTGCTCGACGGCAACGTGCGCCGCGCGGGTAAGACTTTGCGTATTGCCGCCGAGCTGATCGATGGTCTCACGGGCTTCAGTCTGTGGGCGCAGACCTTCGATCGGCCTATCGATGACGTGTTCGCAGTGCAGTCGGAAATCGCCAGCCTGGTGCTCGCGGCCCTGACTAATCAGATGCGACGTTCGGGCCAGGTCACAACTGCAGCGCTCGCCAACAGCGCCGTGCCTGGCGGCACCGCGAATCTTGCAGCCTTCGATGCCTACCTGCGCGGGCGCGCCGACTACAACAGCTTCGCCGGCGAAGCCTCCGATCGGCGGGCGCTGGCCGAGTTCGAGGCGGCGATCGCTGCCGATCCGAAATTCGCCGCCGCCCATGCGGCGCGCTCACGCTCGCTGATCGTTATCGCCAACCAGTACGAAGACAGTGCGCATACTTTGACGACTTACGATGCGGCAATCATCGCGGCGCGCACCGCCACTGAACTTGCGCCCGGCCTTGCCGATGCGCAATCGACGCTGGCGTTCGCGTTGTTCCAGGGGCGCCTCGATGTGCGGGGCGCGCGCCAACCTTACCAGCGCTCCTATGAGCTGGGCGCGGGCGATGCCACCGTGCTCGGCCGCTACGCGCTCTACTGCGCGCTGACCGGGCGCGCTGCCGAGGCGCTTGCGGCGATGAACCGTGCGGTTGCGCTCGATCCGCTCAATCCGCTCGAGCATCGTGCACTCGGCAGTGTGCTGTACGCGACGCGCCAGTACGCCGCATCACTGGCACCGCTGCAGCGGGCGCTGGCGCTGAATCCGAAGCTCGCCAACGCGCAGGCCGCGATCGGCCGCGCCTTGCTGCAGCTCGGCCGTACCCGCGAGGCACGCGCAGCCTTCGCGCGCGAGCCACACAAGCTGGTGCGCGTGACCGGCGTGGCCATCGTCGAGCACAGCGTGGGCAATCAGGCGCTGGCCGCACAAGCGCTCGACCAACTGCGCGACGATCTGGGTGACAGCGCGTTGTACCAGCAGGCTGAAGTAGCGGCACAGTGGGGCGAGCGCGACCTGGCGCTCAAGCTGCTGACGCGTGCTCGCTCCTTGGGCGATTCGGGACTGATCTACCTCCAGACCGATCCGCTGCTCGATCCGTTGCGCGGTATGCCCGGCTTCGATGCATTGCGCCTGCAACTTGGTTTCGGGTAGGCTTGGGTCGCTGGCTCACAACAAGAGGGATAACGGCAATGAACAAGACCTTCGTGACCACAACGGCAATCGTGGCGGGCGCGCTGGGCCTCGCCAGCTGCAGCAAGCCTGCCGAAGCCCCGGCTCCGCCGGCGCCTGCTGCCGCACCTGCGGCTGCTGCGCCTGCCGATGCTCCGGCGGCAGCTCCGGCAGCGGCCGAAGCTACGGCCAATGGCAAACAAGGCGACGGCGAAGTACTCAAGAAGCCCTGAAGCCGGGCCGCGCGCGAATTAGTCGCGCCCAGCCTGCAAGACGTCGTCGATCCAGGCCGCGTAGGCGCCAACACGCGTGTACACGCCGGGCGCCGCGTCGCCTTTGCAGTCCTTCGCGCCCCAGCTGACGACGCCGACCAGGTAGTAGGGGCGCCCTTCGGTGAGTACCACCGGGCCCCCGCTGTCGCCCAAGCAGGTTTTCTGTGCCGAGGCGCCGGCACACAGCACGTTGTCGTCCACCTGATCGGACGTCACCTTGAGTCGCCTGGCGCAGTGACGACTGTCCTGGATCTGCAGCTCGGTCTGCATGAGCACCGCGCTCGGCTTGATGCCAGCCACGGGCTCGCTCTTGCCCCAGCCGGTAACCGTGACTGACGTGCCGATGTCCGGTGCTGCGCGCATGTGCATCCTGATTTGCTGGATCTTCTCCGGGTCACGCTTTGGAGCCGGCCCGTCGGCAGAGAAGTGCAGCAGTGCGATGTCGTCGTGATAGAAACTGGCCGGGTTCCAGCCCGGATGCACGACGGCGCAGTCGATCCTGTAAGTAATGCCATCGCCGCGCGAGATATCGTCGGCGCCGAGCCGCACCCTGAACACCGGATCGATCTGCTGCGCCTTGATGCACTGCGCG
>JAYUZE010000040.1:0-3153 GCA_043752035.1 Gammaproteobacteria bacterium | reverse complement strand
CACATATGGATCAGCGATGAACACGCCGTTGTGCACGAATCCGTAGGCCGGAACCATGTCACCATCATCGTTGACGGTTTCGCCGAGCTCAAAAACTTTTGCACCGAGATCGCTGGTAGCCATCGCGCACGCTCCTTATTCGCACAGAACACCTACAGCCATGCAACACACTTGCCATCATAGTGTGTCGACTGACCCCAGTGTAACTGCCGGTGCAACTGCGGCTCATTTTGCGGCTCGAATCGTTCGTCTTCCGAACATCTAAGTTCTTGTTTTTATTGGCGGAGAGGGTGAGATTCGAACTCACGAGCCCCGTAAAGGGCCTCCGGTTTTCAAGACCGGTGCATTTAACCGCTCTGCCACCTCTCCGGCGGCGCCTTACATAGCGCGTCCTGACACTTTAAGCAATGCGTTCTATGCGCTCGATGCCGCCCAGGTAGCTGCGCAGTACTTCGGGCACAGTGATCGAACCATCGGCATTCTGGTAATTCTCGAGCACCGCGACCAGTGCGCGGCCGACGGCTACGCCTGAACCATTGAGCGTATGCAGCGGCTCGGGCTTACCAGTTTCTGGATTGCGCCAGCGGGCCTGCATGCGGCGGGCCTGGAAGGCTTCGCAATTGCTGCACGATGAGATTTCGCGATAGGTGCTCTGCGAGGGCAGCCACACCTCAAGATCATAGGTGCGGGCGCTCGAGGGGCCGACATCGCCGGCGCACAACGCCATCACGCGATACGGGAGCTGCAACTGACGCAGCACTTCCTCGGCGTGCGACACCAGTTCCTCGAGCGCGCGGTAGGAATCATCGGGCCGCACCATCTGTACCAGTTCGACCTTCTCGAACTGGTGCTGGCGGATCATGCCGCGCGTGTCACGACCCGCCGCGCCGGCCTCGGAGCGAAAACACGGTGTCTGCGCCACGTAGCGGCGTGGCAGTGTCTCGGGCGCCAGAATCTGATCGCGTGCCAAATTGGTGACCGGCACTTCGGCGGTGGGTATCAGATAGAAGCGCTGCTCGCCGCGCAGCGCGAACAGGTCCTGCTCGAACTTCGGCAGCTGGCCGGTGCCCTGCAGTGTCGACGCTGCCACCAGGTAGGGCACGTACACTTCGGTGTAACCATGCTTGCGGGTGTGCAGATCGAGCATGAACTGCGCCAGCGCACGCTGCAGGCTCGCCATCGCGCCGCGCATCACCACGAAGCGCGCGCCGCTGATGCGGCTGGCGGCCTCGAAATCGAGGCCGCCCAGCGCCTCGCCAAGTGCCACATGATCGAGCGCCGTAAAGGCGAACTGCGCCGGCGTGCCCCAGCGGCGCACCTCGACGTTGGCGTGTTCATCGCACCCTTCGGGCACCGATTCGTGCAGCAGGTTCGGGAGGCCCAGCTGCCAGTCGCTGAGCTCGGTCTGCACTGCACCCAGCGCGAGGTCGGCCTCTTCCACCGAGCGTGCCAGCGCCTCGCCGTGCGCCAGGAGCGGGGCGATATCAGCGCCGCGGCCCTTGGCCTGACCTACCGACTTGGCGTGCGCATTGCGCTCGGCGCGCAGGCGATCGGCCTCGAGCTGCAGGGTGCGGCGCTTGTCCTCCAGCGCCTGGAACGCCACCACATCGAGCTTGAAGCCGCGGCGGGCCAGATTGCGCGCCACGTCTTCAGGTGCGCTGCGCAACAGTTTAGGATCAATCATCGTATTCCACTCTAAAGTTGAAAATCACTTCGAGTCCGGCGCTGCTGGCGCAGCCCCCGCGGCAGCAGCGCGATTGCGCTCACGCAGTTTCGCCAGCGCCTCGCCGATGCGCAGCTCCAGACCGCGCGGCGCCGGCTCATAGTATCGCCGCTCCGGGAGCCCGGCGGGCAGATAGCGCTCGCCGGCCGCAAAGGCGCCCGGCTCATCGTGCGCATAGCGGTAGCCGGTGCCGTAGCCCAGCTCCTTCATCAGCCTGGTGGGTGCGTTGCGTAGCTGCAATGGCACTTCCAGCGTGCCGTATTTTTCCACGTCCGCCATGACCGCCCCCAGGGCGGCGTAGACGGCGTTACTTTTGGCGGCCACTGCCATGTAGACCACCGCTTCGGCAAGCGCCAGGTCGCCCTCAGGGCTGCCCAGCCGCTCGTAGGCCTGCCAGGCCTCGAGCGCAATCGCCAGCGCGCGCGGATCGGCGAGGCCGATATCCTCGGTGGCCATGCGCAGCACGCGCCGCGCGATGTAGTGCGGATCGCAGCCGCCATCGAGCATGCGCGCGAACCAGTACAGCGCGCCGTCGGGATCGCTCCCGCGTACCGCCTTGTGGAGCGCCGAGATCTGATCGTAGAACTGCTCGCCACCCTTGTCGAAGCGACGTCGCCCGCCGCTTGCCACCTCACGCGCCATCTCCAGCGTGATGAGCTGGCTGTCGGTGGCACTCGCGAGCCCCGCGGCCAACTCCAGCTGCCCGAGTGCGCGGCGCGCGTCGCCGTCACCGGCCTGAGCCAGCAGATCCAGCGCTTCGGCGTCAATGACGAGCCCGGTGTCGCCGAGTCCACGCTCCTTGTCGTTCAGCGCACGCTGCAACAGATCGCGCAGCACCGCGGCATCGAGCGATCGCAGTACATAGACCCGCGCGCGCGAGAGTAACGCGCCTACGATCTCGAACGAAGGGTTCTCGGTAGTGGCGCCAATGAAAGTGAGTGTGCCGTCTTCAACATGCGGCAGGAAACTATCCTGCTGCGCCTTGTTGAAGCGATGCACTTCATCGAGAAACAGCACGGTCGGATTGCCGGCTGCGGCCACTTGACGGGCGCGCGCCACCGCCTCGCGGATATCCTTAATGCCCGCCTGCACTGCCGAGAGCGCGATGAACTCGGCATCGGAAGCCGCAGCCATCAAACGTGCCAGTGTGGTCTTGCCGGTGCCGGGTGGGCCCCAGAGAATCAGCGAGTGCAGCTGGCGATGAGTGATCGCCTCGTACAGCGGTTTGCCGGGTGCGAGCAGTTGGGGCTGGCCGATGAATTCGTCCAGCGTGTGCGGCCGCATGCGATCGGCCAGCGGCTGCCAACTCTTTACAGTCGGCGCGGCCATGGTTCCAGCCAGCGTACCCAGTAGCGCAGACCGGCGAGCGAGGCCGTCACGCCGATGCCGCCGCCAAGCGCCAGTCCAAAGTAGGCCACGAAGTGTTCGGT
>JAYUZE010000039.1:0-8357 GCA_043752035.1 Gammaproteobacteria bacterium | reverse complement strand
ACATCCTGCTGACCACCAACGAAGTGCAGGATGACGCCACTGTGAAGCAGAAGCTCACGGAGATGCGCGCGCAGATCCTGGCGGGTGCCGATTTCGCCGTGCTCGCCAAGGCCAGTTCGGCCGATCCGGGCTCGGCGGTCGAAGGGGGCGATCTGGGCTGGACCACGCTCGATACCTTCGTCCCCGAATTCTCCAAGGTGGCCGCCAATCTCAAAGACTCCGAAATCAGCGAACCCTTCCACACCCAGTTCGGCTGGCACATCCTGCAGGTGCTCGGCCACCGCGATTTCGACAACACCGCTACCGCGGAGCGCGAGCAGGCCTACATGCAGCTGCGCGAGAGCCGTGTCGATGAAGCCACCGACGTCTGGCTGCAGCAGTTGCGCGACGAGGCCTACGTCGAACTGCGGCTCTGAGCGCCCTCTTACCGTGAACGCCGACCGGCCGTGAACGCCGCCGCACCGATCGCGCTCACCGCTGGGGAGAGTGCCGGGATTGGCCCCGACCTGTGCCTGGCGATGGCCACGGCAGCGCGCGATTTCCCGCTGGTGTGTGTGGCCGATCGCGACAATTTGGCCGCGCGTGCGCAGCAGCTCGGCCTCAGCGTAACACTCGCGGAATATCGTCGCGGCGCAGCCGTGGCCCGGGCCGCGGGCCAGTTGAGCGTGCTGCACCTGCCGCTGGCGGTCCCCGCGATGCCCGGGCAGCTCAAGATGCGCAATGCGCGCCAGGTGCTGGCGCTGATCGAGCGCGCCGCGCAGGGTTGCCTTGGGCAGGAGTTCTCGGCGATGGTGACTGCGCCGGTGCAGAAGAGCGTCATCAACGATGCCGGCATTCCTTTCAGCGGCCACACCGAATACCTCGCAGCCCTGTGCGGCAGCCCGCTACCCGTGATGCTGCTGGTCGCGGGTGGACTCAAGGTGGCGCTGGCCACCACGCACCTGCCGCTACGCGCCGTGCCCGACGCGCTGAGCGTTGAAGGGCTGGTGGCCGTGCTCAAGATCCTCGATCGTGACCTGCGCAGCTTGTGGGGCCTGGCACGGCCGCGCATCGCGGTGTGCGGATTGAACCCGCACGCGGGCGAAGCCGGTCACCTTGGACGTGAAGAGCAGCAGGTCATCGAGCCTGCGCTCCGCCAGGCGCGCGCCGCAGGCCTCGAGGTGCACGGCCCCTTCCCCGCCGACACGCTGTTCGTGCCACAGCATCGCGCAGGCTTCGATGTGGTGCTGGCGATGTACCACGACCAGGGCCTGCCGGTACTCAAGGCCAGCGGCTTCGGCAACGCAGTGAACGTGACGCTGGGCCTGCCGATCGTGCGCACCTCGGTCGATCACGGCACGGCACTCGATCTGGCCGGGAGCGGGCGCGCCGATGCGGGGAGTCTGCGTGCAGCCGTGGCGCTGGCCGCGCAGCTCGCGCAATGCGCGCCACCTGCGCAGCAACGCCAGTGATGCGCGCCCGCAAGCGCTTCGGCCAGCATTTCCTGCATGACCCTGTGGCGATCGAGCGCATCGTCGCGGCGATTGCGCCGCGCCCCGGCGAAGTGCTGGTCGAGATCGGCCCGGGCCAGGGCGCACTCACCGGCGCGCTGCTCGCCGCCGCCGGCGCGCTCGATGTCATTGAGATCGATCGCGACCTGGTCGCAGCGCTGCGGCTGCAGTATGCGGCGCAGCCCGCGCTGCGGGTGCTCGAAGGCGACGCGCTCGAGTTCGACTACGGCGCACTCGCGCGCGAGCGCGGGCAGAAGCTGCGGCTGATCGGCAACCTGCCCTACAGCATCTCCACGCCATTGCTGTTTCATCTGCTGGAGGCGTCCGCGCACATCATCGACATGCACTTCATGTTGCAGAAGGAAGTCGTCGATCGCATCGTCGCGGCGCCGGGTTCGCGCCAGTACGGGCGCCTGGGCGTGATGCTGGCGCCGCGCGTCGAGGCGCATAAATTGCTGGACGTGGGGCCGGGCGCGTTCAGGCCGGCGCCACAAGTCCACTCCGCAGTCGTGCGCATGGTGATCAAGGACGCGCCGCCGGCCTGGGCGGCCGAGCCCTGGTTCAGCACAGTGGTGACGGCGGCCTTCGGACAGCGACGCAAGACCCTGCGCAACGCGCTGGCCCGGCAGCTCGATGCCGCCCAGATCAGCGCCGCCGGCGTCGATCCGGGCGCGCGCGCCGAGACGCTGGCGCCTGAACAGTTCGGCGCACTAGCGCTGGCGGCGGCGGCTGTGATTCACTAGGGCTCATGGCTTGCTATCAACAACTGCCCCTGGCCGTCGACCTTAACGAGGAGAGGCGTGCGCACTCAAGGCCTGTCGACCTGGCGAACCACACCGAAGACACAGTGCTGTACGGTGCGCCCTGCGACCTGCTGGCGATGCGTATGGGCAAAGAGCCTAAGGTATGAGCGAGTCGCAACATGAGATCCAGGTGCAGGTGGAAACGGTTTACCTGGAAGAACAATCGGAGCCGGCCGAGCTGCGCTTCGTATTCGCCTACACGATCACGCTGCGCAACAGCGGCAAGGTACCGGCCAAACTGCTGACCCGCCACTGGATCATCACCGATGCCAACGGCCGCATTCAGGAAGTACGCGGCGAAGGCGTGGTCGGCGAACAGCCGCATCTGCGGCCGGGCCAGGGCTTTCGCTACTCCAGCGGTGCGGTACTCGAAACGCCGGTCGGCTCGATGCAGGGGAGCTATCAGATGCTGGCCGATGACGGCTCGCGCTTCGATGCCCCCATTCCGGTGTTCCGGCTCGCCAAGCCCGGCACTTTGCACTAGGACCCGGGCGCAGGGGCATGACGCGCTGGGCCATCGGTGATGTGCAGGGCTGCTGCGCCGAGCTCGAGGCGCTGCTGCAGCGCATTGGCTTCAATGACGAGCGCGACCAGCTCTGGTTCACCGGCGATCTGGTCAATCGTGGGCCGCAATCGCTGGCCACGCTGCGCCGCGTGCGCGCGCTGGCCGCCAATGCCACCGTGGTGCTCGGCAATCACGATCTGCATCTGCTGGCACTGGCGCTGGTGCCCGATCGCAAGTCGCGGCGCAACGACACGCTGGCCGACATTCTGGGCGCACCGGATCGGGACGCGCTGCTGGCCTGGCTGCTCGAGCGCCCGTTGGCTCATCATGACCTGGCGCGCAACGACCTACTGGTGCACGCAGGCCTCGTGCCGCAGTGGCATGCGCGCCAGGCAGCGCTGCTGGCCAGTGAAGTCAGCGAGGCGCTGCGCCACGATCCTGAGCGAGTGCTGGGCACGATGTACGGCGACGAGCCTGACCGCTGGGAGGATTCCCTGGGCGGTCAACCGCGCCTGCGCTTCATCATCAACGTGCTGACGCGCATGCGCGTGTGCACCGCCGCCGGACGCATCGACCTTAAATTCAAGGGCCCACCCGCCGAGGTGCGCGCGCCGTGGCAGCCGTGGTTTGCGATCAGCGCACGCGCCAGCGTCGCCACGCGCGTGATCTTCGGCCACTGGTCGGCGCTCGGGCTGCACCGCGCCGACAATGTATTGGGGCTGGATACCGGATGCGTGTGGGGCGGTACGCTGACGGCGATCAACATGGACGATGCCGAAGCACCACCGGTGGCCGTGCGCTCGCGCACACGGCTGCCACTCGGCGACTAGCCGCAGGACAGCGCGGCGCGCAGCTCAGCGCGCTGCGAGCGGCTCGACCACCACGGCCGTGCCATAGCACAACACTTCGGTCAGACCAGCCATCACTTCGGTCGCGTCGTAGCGCAGTGCGATGATCGCATTGGCGCCCAGCTGCGTGGCGTGCTGGCACATCAGCTGGTAGGTTTCGGCACGCGTGCGCTCGCACAGGTTGGTGTAGATCGTGATGTTGCCGCCGAACAGTGACTGGATGCCGCCGGCAATGTTGCCGACGATGGAGCGCGAACGCACCGTGAGGCCGCGCACGATGCCGAGGTTTCTCACAATGCGGTAGCCTGGCAATTCGAGTGCGGTGGTGATCATGGCGTCTTGCATGGGCAAACTCCCGGGTTGGGCAGTGATGAGGTGACTCAGGTCGACGGCACTGAACCGGCGCCCTCGCTGGCGCGCTTGACTCCTGCCTTCTCGCCGCGCTTCATGAATTTCACCAGTACGCGCTGGCCGATCAGGTACGGCGTATTATCCGCCGAGACCACTACCTCGACCACTCGCTCGTCGCTGGCTTCGTTCGCGCCATCCGACTTGAGCTTGCGCGCACCAAATGCGCTGGCAATGCGCAGCACCTTGCCGACGGCGAGCTTATCGGGGTCGGCCTCGGGGACGATCTCCGCCTCCTGGCCCACGTAAACATCGGGAATCGCACTTTCGATGATCTCCGAGCGCACGATGTGCGCGATGGCCGGTTCCAGGTCGAACATGTTCGACACGTTGAGCGTGGAAGCGCCCGCGCCGGGATTTGCGAAGCGGCGGATGATCTTGCCATCCATCGGCGCGCGGATCACGGTAAGGTCCTGGTTGTACACGGCCTGCGCGAGCTGCGCCTTCGCAGTCGCTACGGCGGCCTGCTGGATGCCGAGCTGCGCCTGGGCCGTTGCGATGGCATCGCTGGCCTGATCGAGCTGCTGGCGCGCGACCAGGTTGGTGGGCAGCAGCGACGCGAGGCGCTCATGCTCGCGCCGCGCGGTGTTGATGTTTACTTCCGTGAGGGTCAGTTGGCTCTCGGCTTGCGCCACGGCCGCCCTGGCGCTGTTGACGGCCAGCGCGGCATCGTCATCCTCCTGGCGCGCCAACACCTGGCCCTTCTTCACCTGTGCACCTTCCTGAACATACACGGCGCGGATCACACCCGCCCGCCGTGCGGCCACCTCGACCACGCCGCCCTCGACGTCGATCTTGCCGTTGGCGATGGTGGCATAGGGAGAAGGCGGCGGCGCCAGCGGCTTGCCGTCGGGGCCCTTGCCATCGGCACCGACGTGGCTGCAGCCACTGAGCCACAGGCAGGTGGTCGTTGCCGCGAGCACGGCCAGCGTGGAAAAACTTGCGAGTCGGCGCGGCATGGTGATTTCCTGGTGTTGCCTGGGCCTCAGACCGACGGCGGGTCCGAGATCATATGGTCGCTCTTGATCTTGCCATCTTCCATCTGGATGACACGATCGGCATGTGCTTCCAGGCGCGGATCGTGCGTGACGACGACGATGGCGGCGCCGCGCTCCTTCGCCGCCTGATGCAGTAGCTTGATGACGAGCTGGCCGTTGGTGGAATCCAGTGCCGAGGTTGGTTCGTCGGCAAAAATGAGCGCTGGCGACTTGGCCAGCGCGCGGGCGATGGCTACGCGTTGCTTCTCGCCACCCGACAGCTCAGCTGGCTTCTGGTGCAATCGCTGACCCAGACCCACCGACTCCAGTACGGCAGCGGCGCGAGATCGCGCTTCCTTGCGGCCGACTCCACAATACTTGAGTACCTGCGCGACCTGGTCCGTGGCGTCGAGCGAGGGAAACAAGTTGAATCCCTGGAAGATGAAACCGCAATGGTCGAGCCGGAATTTGTCGATCTTACCCGGGCGCTTCTGCCAGAGGTTTTCGCCCAGCGCCAGCACCTCCCCTTCATCGGGTCGCATGAGCCCGGAGAGCGCGGCGATCAGTGTCGATTTGCCGGATCCGGAAGGCCCCATCACCATCGTCACCTGGCCGTGATAGGCGTCGAAATTGACGTGCTTGAGTACCTGCTCGCTGCGCTTGCCGATCCGGTAGGCCTTGCTCAAACCCCGGGCGTCGATTGCCAGCTTGCTCATCGCAACAGGTCCGCCGGCTGGCTCTTCTTGAGGACGCGGAGCGAGAGTGCGCCTGAGAGCACGGCAATGATCAGCAGTGCGATGGCCACCGGAACATCGATGAATAGCGGAAAATCCATGGGCACGCCAAAAGTCGTCGACAACACCCAGACCGCTGCCGCCAGCAGCGCAGTGAGCAGCAGACCGGCCAGGCCTACCCACAGACTCAGTTCCATCACGATCAGCCGCAGGCTGCGCATCGACACACCGAGCGCCCGCAGGCTCGCGAACTCCTTGAGATTCGCCATGATGGCACCCTGCAGCGTCTGCCAGGTGATCACGACGCCAATGAATGTGCCTACGACGACGGCAAAGCCAAGAATGACCGCAATGACGCTCTCCTTCAACATCGAGCGCTGGCTGGCATCGGCGAGATCCTTGCGCGTCCAGGCCTTGTAGCGGCCCTTGGCCATGGCGTTCAGCTCGCTGGCAACCTGCGAGGCCTGCGAATTCTTGCTTATCTTGACTACGATCGCACCGACCTGGGGCCCGTCGTTGTAGTTGCGGATCAGCTTGGCGGTTTGCGGAGACAGGAACACCACCGACTGAAACATCGAAGGATAGCCGCTCACGGTGCCACGCACCCAGACCGTGAAGCCATTCATTTTGGCCTTGTCGCCCACCTGCACACCAAGCCCCCCCAGGCTTGAACGATCGACCACTACCGCAAAGGGTTCCTTGAGCGCGGAGATCACCGCATCGCTGAAGTCGCTGGGCAGCGTGACGGAACCCTTGACCGGGTCGACGATGAACAGCTCTACGCCGGTGTCCTTGGAGGGCTGACCCTGCTTCGGAAAGTTGGACCACGAGGTGCCACCGATATTCAAGGCTCGCGCCTCGAGTACGGCGGAATGCTGGTATATCTCCGGAATGAGCCGCCGCGGCTGCCCGCCGCCCGTATCAAACACGTTCACCGATTGGGGCGGCAGTACCATCACCTCAGCAGGCGAATGATCGAGCACCGCAGTAAAGGACTTGATCATCCCCATGAACATGCCGGTGAGCGAGAGCACCAGCAGGCCCGCCACGGCCAGTGCGATCACCGCGGCAAGGTAACGTCGCCATTCGTACAGCAGGGTTGAGAGCGCGAGGGACACTTATGGGTTAAGACACCGTAACGCAATATAAAGTTACGATACGTGTCGGGGCACCAATGCTCAATGGCGACGTGCCGGGCTGTTAGCGCGCGCGGCCGACCGGGCCCTGCCGGCTGTTTTCAGGGGCCTCAGGGACCGTAGTGGATGACCAGTTCCCTGGTCGCCGGGGCGTAGGTGCCCTGGGGCACGGCCAGCGTGCTGACCGCGCCGGTCGCGGCAACGTTCAGTATCACACGCTGTTCGCCGCGGATCTCCAAGTGCCCGAAGCTTCCGGGCTGCACGCCGAATTCGAGTCGGATCGGCCAGTCGTGTCCCTGCAGCGGGCGCACGGTAAGCACGCCCTCGCCCGCCACCGCGACCATATCGATGCGCAACGTGTTGCGATCCCAGGTCTGCGGCAATACGGGCGCCGCAGCGCCAGCCACCGCCTCGACCACCAGCTCGTTCACCAGCGGCTCAGGGCCGGCCGGCGGGTGGTGCCACGGCAGATGCGCGTGCCAGGTGGAAGGGTGCGGCCGGTGCAGATGACTGCAGCCGGTCAGCGCCAGTGCACCGATCGCCAGGGCCAAAAGCAGCGGCTTTGCCGGCAGCGCGTCGCCGCGAACTGTACGCACCCACATGCGGGATCGGGTCGGGTCCACGCCACTTCCTTCGCGGCCAGGGCCGCCTTATAAAACTCCGCGGCGGTCGCAAGCACCGCCCGGATATGCGTACCATACGCGAGAGTGACGCCAGACCGACAGTTGTCGGCTTTTTTCGACAGGAACGGCAGCATGAGCGCCCTGCAGGCCTTCAATTTTCGCCAATGGATCGACGCACACCGGCATCTGCTCAAGCCGCCGGTGGGCAACAAGCTGGTGTTCCACGATACGGAATTCATCATCATGGTCGTGGGCGGTCCGAACGCGCGCCGCGACTTCCATGTCGATCCGGCCGAAGAATTCTTCTACCAGCTCGAGGGCGACATGGTACTGCGCGTGGCCGATCAGGGAACATTGCGCGATGTGCCGATCTGCGCCGGCGACATCCTGCTGCTGCCCCCGGGCGTGCCACATTCGCCCCAGCGCAGCGCGGGTTCTGTTGGCCTGGTGATCGAACGCCAGCGACGCGCGGGCGAGCTCGACGGACTGCAATGGTACTGCGAGCAGTGCAGCACGCTGCTGTACGAGAAATTCTTTGCACTCACCAACATCGAGACGCAGTTTCCACCGGTGTTCGCGCGTTTCTTCGGCGATCTGGCGCTGCGCACCTGCCGCCACTGCGGCACGGTGATGGCGCCGCCGGCGCCGGTTTCATGATGAGTGCAGCGGCGACGCAAGCGGGCTGGCTGGAGATTCAGGGCCAGCGCCTGGCCTTCGATGCCGCCGCGGGGCATTCGCTGGCGCTCGAGCTGGATTTTGACGGTCGCGGCCCGCGGTGGTTTGGCGCACCGGCGCCGGGGAGCGAGGCGCTGCGTGCCGGCGCCTTCACGGGG
>JAYUZE010000038.1:0-9347 GCA_043752035.1 Gammaproteobacteria bacterium | reverse complement strand
TGCGCAGTGGCGCGGCGATCCGCCACCTGCTGATCGACGAGTTCCAGGACACTTCGCTCGAACAGTTTGAATTGCTGTGCGCGCTGACCGCCGGCTGGGAAACCGGCGATGGTCGCACAGTGTTTGCGGTCGGCGACCCGATGCAGTCGATCTATCAGTTTCGCGAAGCCGAAGTGGGTCTGTTCCTGCGCGCGCGCGACCAGGGCGTGGGGAATCTGCGGCTCGAGACCTTGCAGCTGCGGTGCAATTTTCGCTCGGCGCCGCAACTCATCGACTGGGTCAATGAGCATTGCGCGCGGATTTTCCCGGCCACCGACAATCTGCGCCTGGCGGCGATCCGCTACCTGCCGGCGCTCGCCGCCAGCGACAAGCTGCAGGGCAAGGTCGCATTGCACGCGCTGGAGAACCACGACCCGCACAGCGAAGCCATGCGCGTGGTGCAGATCGTGCAGGCCGCACGCGAACGCCAGCCGGGCGCCAGCGTTGCGGTGCTGGTGGCGGCGCGCCGCCATGCTGCACCGATCGCCGCCGCGCTGCAGGCGGCGGGCATCGGCGTGCGCGGCGTCAAGCTCGAGCCTTTGCGCGAGCGCTCGGTCGTGCGCGATCTGTGTGCGCTGGCGCGAGCGCTGCAGCATCCTGGCGATCGCACCGCGTGGCTCTCGCTGCTGCACGCGCCCTGTTGCGGGCTCGCACTCGGGGAACTGCAGCAGCTATGCGAAGACCAGCCCGGATCTATGGCGCGGCTGATGGCCGATGAGTCCGTCACCGCAAGACTTGCTCCTGAAGCACGCACACGCCTCGCGCGCACACGCGCCGCGCTGCGTCCGGCGCTCGAGGGTGCGGAGCGCAGTCTCCCGCTGTGGCAACGTGTCGATCATGCCTGGCTGCGGCTCGGTGGCCCCGCCGCCTGCAGCGACGCGCGTGAGCTCGATGATGCTCAGGCTTTCCTGCAGGCGCTGAGCCAGCAGCGCGACGCGGCGTGGCTCGCGGGCGATGCCTTCGACCGCTTTGCCGCGGAGTTGTACGCGGCGGCGCCGGCACAGCCGGGTGCCGTCGAGATCCTGACCATGCATGGTGCCAAGGGCCTGGAATGGGACGTGGTGATCGTACCAGGCCTGTCGCGCGGCACGCGCTCCGGGCGCGATCCCTTGCTGCACTGGTTGGAGCTGCCCGCCGCAGGTAGCGAGTCGCTGCTGTTGCTGGCGCCGATCAATGACGCTGCGCAGGCCCCGCAGCGATCGCTCGCCACTTACATCAAGCGACTGCGCGGCCAGCGGCTGTGGCTCGAGCGCGCGCGCCTGCTGTACGTGGCTGCGACCCGGGCGAGACTCGAACTGCACTGGTTGGGTGCGGCGCTGCAGGATGCCGAGGGCGAGCGACAGCCACGCGGCGGCACCTCGCTGGCGCTGTTGTGGCCGGCGCTGGGTGCGCAGTTCGCGTCGCAATACCAAAACTCAGGGGCCGCCGAGGCCGCGCCGGTCGTGGCAGCGCCTGCAACAATGCAGCGCGCGCTGCCACGCGCGCAGCGACTTACGGCCGATTGGCAACCTACGGGGCTGCCCCCGGCTGTCAGCGTCGATGCGCTGCAGCTAGCGCTGCGCGAGCCCGGCGCGGCGCCCGAGTACAGCTGGGTCGGACTCGCTGCCCGCGCGGCAGGCACGATCGTGCACGCGGAGTTGCAGCGACTCGCCGCGAGCGTGTTGCTGCCGGCGACTGGTGATCGCAGCGCCAGCGACTATCACGGCTGGCTCACTGAGCTCGGCGTTACGGCGAGCGAACTGCCGCTGGCAGCTGAGCGCATCGTCGCGGCGCTGTCGCGCACGCTGGGCGATGTGCGCGGCCGCTGGCTGCTCACTGGTGTGGCAGGCCGCGAGGCGCATAGCGAGCTGCGCCTGACCGGCGCACATGAGGGCAGGGTGATCAACATCATCATCGATCGGCTGCTGGACGATGAGCAGGGCGATCGCTGGATCGTCGACTACAAGACCAGCACCCACGAGGGCGGCGATCTGGAAGCCTTCCTGGATCAGGAGGCGCTGCGCTATCGCCCGCAATTGCAACGCTACGCCGACCTGGCCCGCGAGCCGGGTGGTGCGCGCCTGCGCGCGGCGCTCTACTTTCCGCTGCTCGGGGAATTTCGCGAAATCAGCCTGGACGCGCAGTAGCCGTTACAGGGTGCCGGCCAGGGAGAACTGGCGCCGCCCCTGGCTGTCGGCCTCGCCCAGATATTCGACGGCTTTGGCCAGATCGGGCGTCGCCTCGTTGCGCGCGGCTACCGTGCCATTGATCTCGTAGCCGCCGCTGGCCGTGTAGCGCAGCGTGCCGGCAACGCTCAGTGGACCGGCAGTGTCGCGCAGGTTCCCGACTACGCCATCGCTCGCGCCAGCGACCGGCGCGAAGTTCAGCTGGTAACTGCCCAGCGACATCGCCGGAGTCTGCTGGCGCAACGATGCGACATCCACTGTGCCCTGCAGGGATATCAGCCGGCCTGCGGCAGCGCTGAGCGCAGCCAGGTTCAGACGTACTTGTCCCTGCCAGCCCTCGGGAAAACTGGGCAGCAGATCCGGGGAGAGTTCGAACTGCGCCCGCACGGCGCTCGCTTCCACGCGCCCGCCACTGCGCAGGCTGACATGCGCCTGCGCCGGCAGACGCGCGTCGTCGCTGTGTACTTCGGCATCGATGCGGGCGATCAACAGTGGCAGCGCGTGCAGCTGCCAGCTGACCGGGCCGATGGCGAGACCTGCGGCTTGCAGTCGCGCACAGCTGCCGTGCCAGAGCGTTCCGCTTGCTTGCTCGCAACTGAGATTGGCCGGCAGCAGGTGCAGCGCCCAATTTGCCGGGAGGCGTACCAGCACCGTGCTCAGGAACAGCAGCAGCGCTGCCAGCCATACACGGAGGGTCATCGCGAGCGCAGGATCACGGTGGCGCTGACGATTCCTGCGGTCGCGGTACGATCGATGGTCGAGGCGGCCACGTGCACGCCGTGCTGCTGCAGCAGTGCTGCCATCCACGCGACCAGCGCGTCGAAGGGCACCCGCTCGAGGCGCAGCGTCAGGCTGCCATCAGGAGCGGCCTGGCTGTTGGTCAATGCGCGCCCGATCCCGGCCGCGCGCGCCGCGCGATCGGCCAGTACTGCCAGCGATTCGTTGCCACCGTGGGCGGCAGCGACGCGCAGTGTGCCGAGGCGCGGAGCGACACTGTGTATCCAGGCCAGGTCGGCCTGCTTCGCGCTCACGCGCTGCTGTGCGGCCCCGACTTTTCTTTCCAGCGGCAGCATTACCGCGAGCAGCAGCAGGCCTGCGGCCAGTACCGCCGCGACCAGCACGATGCGCTGTTCGCGCAGTGTCAGTTTCTCGAACCAGGCGCGCACTGCGTCCATCAGGAGTTCCTGCCGTGCACCTGGATCTCGCCTATGTAAGCATCGCCGGCAGCCTGGCCGGAGACCTGCTCCGATGGCCAGCCGGCACTGCGGAGCGACTGCATGATGCGCTCCACGCCCTGAGCATCGCCAGCGCGCAATTTGAGCTGCAGCGAACCGTCGCGAAAATTCAGCGCTTCGACCCGCGCACCGGCGACTCCACTCATGGCCTGTGCGAGTACCTGCATCGCGGGCAGCAGCCCCGCCGCATCGCCGCCGGCCGCAGCGCTTGCGAGCGCGCGCTCCAGGCGCGCGCGGCTACTGCCCGGGCCGGCATTTGCGAGCGCACCCTGCACGGGCGCAACCAGCTGGTCGATACTGGCATCGAGATCGCGTTCGCTGCGGGTGAGCGACCAGAGTCGGAATCCCTGCACACCCAGGTGCAGGCCCAGCAGTGCGGCCGCGAGCGTCGCGGCCAGGCGCCAGCGCTGCCACTGCGCCGAGCCGCCACGGCGCTGCAGGTAGTCGCCCTGCAGCAGATTGATCGGCGCGGCGCTATGCAGCTGCGCTGCCAGCCAGGGCAGCACGCCGGAACTGAGCAGCTGCACCTTGAGGCTCGCGAGTTTCGGCCGAGCGGCTTCAATCTCAGTCGAGCGACGCTGCCAGTCGAGTGGCGTGGCGTGAAACAGCAGCGCAGTGACGCCCGCCTGCTCGCCGAGCGCCACTGCAAGCGCAGCCTCGAATCCGCCGGGCGGGGCGCTCAAGGAGCTGGTCGCGCCAGTGGCATCGGTGATGGTCAGCGATTCCCCTTCCAGCAATGCGACCGCGTAGCCGCTGTAGCGCGGTAGCAGCGAAGCATCGACTACCATCACGTCTGGACTGAGCGAGGCTGCAGCCAGCTCGGCGAGCCAGCCCTCCATCGCGCTGCGCGCGACGACGGCCACCGGCAGGTGAGTGCCGGCCGCTGCGCGACTGACCGCGAAGTGCTGTGATTCCACCTCGGCGACCAGTTGCTCCTCGAGTGCGTAGGCGACTACCTGCGGCGTACGCGCGGCGCCGCCCCGCGGCAGTTCCACGCTCGTGCACAGCGCCTGGTTGGCAGGCACCAGTACCGCGAGCCGTCGACCGGTAGCGGCGCCCACAGCAGCGCTCAGCGCGCCGATTTGCACCGGCGAGAGCGGCCGGCCTTCGCCGTCGGCCTGCAGCCAGCTCGCGCCGGACTCAGCGCTGCGCGCCAGTCGCAGGATCAGCCATTCCGCCATTAGTTATTCCGTGCCAAAGGTTCTCAGGAGAATGCGGTTCTGCCCGCTCGCATCCAGGTTAATCAGACTGTACAAGGTGAAACGGGTAGTGCCAATAGTGATCCAGGTGCGCAGGCGGAAATAGTTGGACGTGGTGCCGACTTGCGCCTGCACCACCTGCTTCAGTGACGGCGTCAATCCGGCGGTAAACTGCGCCACATCCGGAAAGCAGTTGAATCGCGTGCGTTGATCGGCGAGCTGTTTGGGGTCGAGTCCGTAGCTGCGCTCACCGGCCAGCGCCTCCAGCACCTCGCCGGGCGCAGTGCACAGGTTGAGCTTGGTGTCGGGCGGGAGCGCCGTCACCAGGTTTTTCAGCTTGTCGTAGCTGGCGCGATCCATACCCATCGCCAGCAGTTCCGAGATGCTGGTCAGCGCCATGTTGGGCGTACGGTAGGGCGGATCCTGCGCGAGGTAGTAGCTGTCCTCGGCCCCACCCAGGGAGCTGGGGTCGCTGTCGGTGTCGATCCAGTCCACGAGACGCGCGGCGAATGCCACGTCGATGTTCAACCCTTGCAACAGCGCTTCGAATTCCTTAATCGCCGTGGCGTTGGCCACCAGCGGTCCGCCGGCGTTGGGCTGCATCACCAGGCTGTTGAGATTGAACTTGCCGGCCTGATCTTCCAGCGCAGCCTCGAGCTCCGCACCCGCGTCGACTTCCAGCGGTCCCTGCGGCTTGGCCCACTCCTGAGTCGGCGACACAATGTGCGGGTTGTCCTGGCGACTCTGCCGCAGTAAGGCCGCGGCCCCCGCTTCGGCGAGCTCGGCGTAGGCAAAACTTTTGTCGATCGTGAACACGGCCGCGGCGCGCCGCGCGTGCAACGCGCTCTGCCAGGCGATCGACACTGAAATGATGGTGGCGATGGCCACCAGGATGATCGCCGTCAGCAGGGCGATGCCGCGCTGTGCACGCGGCCGCATCATCCGGCGACCTCGATCACGCGCACCAGCTTGCCCCAGTCTTTCAGCGTGAGCGTGATCTCGACCGCGACCGGCCGCGCACGCAGCAGTTCGGTGGGTGGAAGTCTCTGGACTAGTGGCGTCGGCCAAGTGTTGTACCAGTTGAGGCTGGCATCCATGAACCGGAAGCTCAGCGCATCCACCATGTCGAGCAGCTCGCGCTCCTGAAAGCCAGCGGCACCGGTGGTATCGAGTTCCGGTTGATACTGGCGCAGCAGCTTGTCGTCACGCAGCAGATAGCTGACACGCTGCAGCTCGCTGCGCGGGAGACCTGCGGGATTCGCCCAGCTGCCGCGCGTCAGGCTGAGCAGTGCCAGGCCCTGTTGTGCGGCGCTGGTCGTGGCGGTGCCGGACAACGCGGTGCCAGAGCCATTGGCGGCGTTCTGGTTGAGCGTCAGCGGTTGCAGGTAGCCCGAGCCCAGCAGGTCGCGCACCGGTCGCGGCTGCAACAATTCGAAATCCTGTTCCATCACCCGCACCGCCTGCTGCACGGTGCTCAGGCGTCCGGCCTGTTCGTCCACCTGCTTGCGACTGTTGAGGGACTGGTTGAGCGCGCCGTAGCCCATCGCGAACACCACCGCGGTGATGAACAGCGCTACCAGCAGTTCTATTAGCGTGAAGCCACGCAGGGTGTTGCCGGCGCGCTTCATGGCCATCCTGACAACGTGCCCTGGGGTGCGCTCATCGCATCGCCACGAAACCCGACCACCGTGGTCAGCCAATCGCTGCGCTGGCGCGCGCTCGGGATAGCCGGGCTGTTGCGATCGCCGGGCTTGTCGGCGTAGCGCACCGCGACGGTGATGCGCTTGAGGCCTGGAATCTGCATGTCCTCGACTTGCTGTTGCCAGTGCCAGCGGATATTGGCGAACTCGACATCGCGCTCGGTTTTTCCGCGGCTCGGAAACACTTGCTTTAAGCGTGTGAGGGCGAGCTGGTTCAAGCCCACCCAGGTGGCGAAGGTCTGCTCGCGCAGGCGTATCGTGTTGCCGGCCGCGGTATTCAGCGCTGACAGCAGCGCCCCCATGCCGAGCGCCACGATCATCAAAGCTACCAGCACTTCGATCAGCGTGAAACCAGCCAGATGCCTGCGTTTCAAGTGGGTGCCTCGAGCAGCTCGCCGCTCACGACCTTGCCCTGCTTGTCGGTGCTGACGATGGTGCTACGTCCCGTGCCGCTGCGCTCGAGGGTCAGCTTGAAAGGCGAGAGGTCGCCATTCGAAAACAGCATCAGTTGCGGGGTGAGGTCGATCTCGACGGACTTGCCGTTACGGCCCGTACGGCGCTGCGGGAGCACGATGGGCTTGCCTTCGACACTGAGCGCAATGGCCAGGCCCGCAGGCAGAATGCGCGCGCGCAGCGTGTCATCCAGCGGATCTTCGGTCCAGAGTGATTTGCGGGTGTCGTAGGTCACGAACTGATAACCATCCTGTTGGCAGCGCAGTCCATATTCGACCGTCTGCAGCGCGGCGCGTTCACGCACGTAGTCGATCAGCGCCGCGACGCGGTCGCGTTCACGCTCGAGCTGGCTGTCGCGGGCGGTGGAATTGAGCGACAGCAGAAAGCCGGCCGATACCAGACCGATGATCACCACGACCACCATCAACTCGATCAGCGTGAAGCCGCGGTTGCGCACGGCCTGGACTACTGATCCAGATTCCAGTTGCCGATGTCGGCATTGACGCCTTCACCGCCGGGTTGGCCATCTGCGCCCAGTGAATACAGGTCGTAGTCACCCCCATGGGTGCCGGGGGCCACATAGATGTAGTCGTTCTTCCACGGGTCCTTGGACAGGCTCTGCAGGTAGCCGCCGGCGCGCCAGCTCTTGATCAGCGGCGAATCGGGTTTCTCCTTGAGCGCCTTGAGCCCCATGTCAGTGGTCGGATAGATGAAGTTGTCGAGCTTGAACATGGTCAGTGCGGTTTGCAGGGCCTGGATATCCTGCTTCGCCTTGGCCACGCTCGCCCGGTCGACGTTGCCGAGTACGTTGGGCAGAATCACGGCGGCCAGCAGGCCGATGATCACCACCACCACCATGATCTCGATGAGCGTGAAGCCGGCCTGCTGGCGGCGTACTGGCAGGCCTGGAGCGGTACACTGTTTCATGTGGAATCCGTGCCGTTCGGCAATGTGAAGTCAGGGGGCGATCATAACAAATGAACGTTGCGGGCAGCCCACGATGAACGCCAGGTCATGGCGGCGGTCGCTCAACTGCGACGGTGCCTACGGCGCCGCGTTGCTGGCGGTGCTGGTGCTGCTGCTGGCATGCACCGCAGGTGGTGCGCAATGGTTGCTGGCACTGCGCTACGAGCGCAGCGCTATCGCTGCGGGCGAGTGGTGGCGGCTGCTCACTGCCCACATGGTGCATCTGGGGTGGCAACATGTGCTGCTCGATGGTGCCGCGCTGTGCCTGTTGTGGATGCTGTTCGCACGCGCCTACGGCGCGCGCGCCTGGCTGCTGGTGGCGGCGGGGTCGATCGCCGCAATCGATGCCGGCCTCTGGTGGCTGGCGCCACAGGTGCAGTGGTATGCCGGCATTTCAGGATTGCTGCACGGACTGTGGCTTGCCGGCGCGCTGCAGAGTGCGCGCCGGCGCGAGTTGGCCGGCTGGCTGCTGCTGGTTGCGCTGGCCGCAAAACTGGTGCGTGAATACCAGCTCGGCACCAGCGTGGTGGTGGCCTCGCTCCCGGTAGTGACCGCAGCTCATCGTTACGGCGCGCTCGGCGCGCTCGTCGTCGTTGCAGTCCTCGGGTTGTGGCGCAGGGCGGGCTGACTAGCCGCTATAATCCCGGGGATGTCGATAGCGTTGGTGTTTCCGGGCCAGGGCTCACAGTCGGTGGGCATGCTGGCCGAGCTGGCCGCGGCCCATCCCATCGTTAGGCGTACCTTCGCCGAGGCTTGCGCGGCACTGGGGTACGACCTGTGGCAACTGATCAGCACGGGGCCGGCCGAACAACTGAATAAGACCGAGTGCACGCAGCCGGCGATGCTGTGCGCCGGCATTGCGACCTGGCGTTTATGGCAGGAGCAGGGCGGCGTCGTGCCACATCTTGTGGCTGGTCACAGCCTGGGCGAGTTCACCGCGCTGGTGTGCGCCGGCGTGCTGGAGTTTCCCGCTGCGGTGGCGCTGGTGCGCGATCGCGGCCGCTACATGCAGGAGGCCGTGCCTGCCGGCAGTGGCGCGATGGCAGCCTTGCTCGGGCTCGAGGATAAGGACGCCGAGCAGGCTTGCCTGGAAGCCGCCGCCGGTGAAGTTGTCGAGGCGGTGAATTACAACTCGCCGGGTCAGATCGTGATCGCAGGTAACGTCGCTGCCGTGGAGCGCGCGATCGTCGCGGCCAAGGCCCGCGGCGCCAAGCGGGCGATGTTATTGCCGGTGAGCGTGCCGGCACACTCTTCGCTGATGCGCAGCGCCGCCGAGAAACTGCGCGCACGCCTGGTGGAGGTGAAATTCAGCGCACCGCGCGTCACTTACCTCAGCGCCGTGGATGCCGCAGAGCACAGCGATCCGGAAGACATACGCGCGTTACTGGGCCGCCAGCTCGCAAGCTCGGTGCGCTGGACGGCCACAGTGCTGGCGCTCGCCGCGCGCGGTGCCACGCTGGTAGTGGAGTGCGGACCGGGCAAGGTGCTTACGGCACTGAACCGGCGCATCGACAAGCGACCGGAGTTCAGTTGCCTGGCGCTCGAAGACTCCACCACAATGCAGACGGCGCTTGCGGCGGCGCGCGCCGC
>JAYUZE010000037.1:0-7085 GCA_043752035.1 Gammaproteobacteria bacterium | reverse complement strand
CGGTCGAACAGCGGCCAGCGACCGACGAAGCCGTTGAGCCAAATCAGGCATCGATCATCGAGAGCGGCAATGGCTGCAAGCGGATGCATGTGCAAGAATCCCCCGCCAATCCGGCTGGCGATTGGCAGTGCACTTTAGCATCACTGCCCGGGGAATTGCCGTCGTTCGTTGGGCCGCACGAGCTCGGTCAGCCGCACAGCGCAGCGATCGTTCATCACTACGGGTTCGCCGTGCGCCAGCAGCGTACCGTTGACCAGCACGTCAAAGGCTTCGCTGGTACTGCGTTGCAGTTCGAGTACCGAGCCCGCCGTCAACTGCAACAGCTCGCGTATCGATATCGTGGTGCGCCCTACTTCCATCGCCAGTGTCACCTGCAGTTCCATTAGCGCCTCGAGGCTGCCAGGCTCTGCGCCTGTGGTACCTTGCGCGCCGGCGCGAAAATTCTCCAATGGCTGCGCTGCCGGGTTCGACAGGCTCATGCAGCGTAGTCCGCCGATTCACCGGCACCGAGCGATGCCGGGCGCAACAATTGTCCGACCACCTTGATGGCCTGCTGGCCGCGCGAGGCGCCCAGCGTGCCGCGCAGCAGTGGCAAGCCATCGGCCAGCAAAGTGGCATGACCATCGAAGTCGCAGGGAATCACATCGCCGGGCTTGAGATTCAGCAACTGGCCGACGGTCAGCACCGTCTGGCCCAGAAATGGCACCAGCTCGACACTCACTTCCTTGATCTCCTCGCGCAGCGCCTGGGTCCAGCGCTCATCGCCATGGCTGCGCTCGCCGTGCGTGGCGTTGCCCTGCAATTCCTTGATCTGCTCGATCATCGCGTTGGGCGTGACCACCTGCAGCTCACCGCCACCGCCTTCCAGTTCGATCTTGAAGCTGCTGACGATGACCGTATCGGCAGGACCGACGATGGCCGCGAACTGTGGATTGGTCTCGGAGCCCTGGTATTCGACCTCGAGTGCGCGCAGCGGCGCCCAGGCCTCCTTGAAATCGGCGAACACCTGGCGCAGCACCATCTGCACGATGCGGCTCTCGGTGCCGGTGAAGTCGCGCCCCTCGATCTTGGCGCTGCGGCCCGAGCCGCCGAAGAAATTGTCCACCAGCGTGAATACCAGTCGCGCATCCAGCACGAACATAGCGTTGCCGCGCAGCGGCGCGAGTTTCACCAGATTCAGGCTCGCCGGCACGCGCAGTGTCTGCAGGTATTCGCTGTATTTCAGCACCTGCAGCGTGGCCACGGAGATTTCCGGGTTGCGGCGGACCATGTTGTAGAGACCGACGCGTAGCAGGCGCGCTAAGCGTTCGTTGATCAGCTCGAGCGCCGCCACGCGCCCGCGTACACCGCGCACCCGGCTGGCGAGATCGTAAGCGCGCACTTCACCGGGCACCGAGGCTCCGGCCTCGACTTGCACGGCACTGTTGTCGACACCCTTGAGCAGGGCATCGATTTCTTCCTGGGCTAATACTTCAGCGCCGGCACTCATGGCATGACCATCCTCGTGGCAATGGCTACGTTGGCTGCATGAAACAGTGCAAAGCGCGTGCCGGAGCGCAATGTGACGCGCTTCACGCTTCCGGGCGGGCGACGGCGTTGCAGCGTCGATTTTCCAGCGTTTCCACTGGTTGCGGCCCCGGCACATAATAGCCGGGCCTGATCAGGGGACCCGCTGGCATGACGCGCATTCTGTTGATACACGGTGGACATGCGGGCGGACGCACTGCGGCGCTGGTGCAGGCGGTGCGTGCGGGCATGGATCTCGCTGCAGAAACCTTCGAGTGCCGCGTGCTGCCGGCACTGCAGGCGGGCGCCGAAGATCTGCTCTGGGCGCAGGGCTTGCTGATCGGCACGCCCGAACATTTCGGCTACATGTCCGGCGCGCTCAAGGATTTCATGGACCGCACCTACTATGCGGTTGAAGGCCAGGTCGAGGGCCTGCCCTATGCGCTGTTCGTCAGCGCCGGGATTGACGGCAGCGGCACCGTCAATTCGGTCGAGCGCATTGCCCTGGGCTACAAATGGAAGCGCGTCGCCGAGCCGATCATCGTGCGCGGTGAACCCACGGGCGATGATCTGCAGCGTTGCAGCGAACTGGGGCAGACTTTCGTGGCGGGCCTAGCGCTCGGCGTGTTCTGATTCGCTGATTCGCTGACTTGTCGCCCGCGCAGCTGCGTCCTCAACGCCGCATTAACGTGCTCTTGCCGAACAGCGAGGCCACGAGGTCAACCGCTACCTCGGCGGTGCGATTGCGCAGGTCGAGTGCCGGATTCAGTTCCATGATGTCGAGCGAGGCCATGCGGCCGGTGTCAGCGATCATTTCCATGCACAACTGCGCTTCACGGTACGAGGGTCCACCAGGCACCGTGGTGCCGACGCCCGGCGCGATATCCGGGTCGAGAAAATCCACATCGAAGCTCACGTGCAGATGGGCATCGCGCGGGAGCGATTCGAGCGCAACCTCGAGCGTGCGCCGCATGCCCACTTCGTCGATATAACGCATGTCGAATACTTCCAGCCCGACCTCGTGCACGAAGCGCTTTTCACCCTGATCGACGCTGCGGATGCCGATCTCGCGTATCGAGCCCGGCGCCAGCGCCGGGGTCGCGCCGCTCATGCCGGTGAGCGCCGGTGGGCCGAAGCCGTACAGGCAGGCGACCGGCATGCCGTGCAGGTTGCCGCTGGGCGTGAGCTGGCTGGTGTTGAAATCGGCGTGCGCATCGAGCCACAGCACGCGCAGATGGCGCTGCTGCTCCCGACAATGCCGCGCCACCGCGCTGATCGAACCGACACTCAAGGCATGATCGCCGCCCAGCAGTATCGGCAGCCGGTGGCAGCGCAATTCGGCAAGCACCGCATCGTGCACGTTCTGGCACCAGGCGCGCACCTGCTGCAGATGGCGGTAGCCGCCTTCGGGCGGCAGCTCGGGATTGGCAGGGCCGGTCAGGTCACCACGATCACTGACCTCGACGCCCAGTGATACCAGCGTGGCGCACAGCCGTGCGACGCGCAGCGCCTCGGGACCCATCGAGGCGCCGCGCATGCCGGCGCCGATGTCGGTGGGCGCGCCGATCAGCGAAATCTGGGCTGCCACGCTCGGACTACGAGACCCGGCGCAGCGTCGCGCGGCGCTGGCCGCCGAGCGTGCCGCCGAACAGGTCCTTGGGGTCCTCGAGCGCCGGCACCAGATCGATCTGCCGGCCGGTGCGCTGCTCCTTGAGCAGGGCATGGAGGAATCGCAATACCGAATAATCCTCGAGCGCGAAGCCGACCGAATCGAAGATCGTGATCTGCTCGCGCGAGCTGCGCGCGGCGACCTGTCCGCTGCACACCTGCGCAAACTCGGTCACCGGATAGTCGGCCGGCATCTGCTGGATCTCGCCTTCGATGCGCGACTGCGGCTCGTACTCGACCACCACGCGTACCTGCGGCATGCGCAGTACATCGGCATGCAGTTCGGTCTTGCCGGGGCAATCGCCGCCCACGGCATTGATATGAACACCGGGCCGCACCATCGGCGGTGTCAGGATCACGGCGTTGCACTTGTCAGCCGTCACCGTCGTGATGATATCGGCGCCGCGGCAGGCCTCGGCGCTGGAAGCCGCGCGGATGATTTGCAGATCGGCGAGCTCAGGCATGGCACTGAGATTACGCTCCAGCTTAGCAGTGGCGAGCGCATCGACGTCAAACAGGCGCAGCTCGCGAATGCCCAGCAGGCGATGGAAGCCGATGCTCTGGAACTCGCTCTGCGCGCCATTGCCGATCAGCGCCATCACGCGCGAGTCGGGACGTGCCAGCCACTTCGCAGCCAGCGCCGACATCGCAGCGGTGCGCAGCGCAGTGCTGACAGTGAGTTCCGATAGCAGCAGCGGATAGCCGGTGGCGACATCGGCCAGCACGCCGAATGCCGTGACCGTGAGCAGGCCCGCGGCGGTGTTCTTGGGATGGCCGTTGACGTACTTGAAGGAATAGAGGCTGCCATCGCTGGTCGGCATCAGCTCAATCACCCCGACCGGGGAATGACTGGCGAGGCGCGCGGACTTCTCGAACTGGCTCCAGCGCCGGTAGTCCGCTTCGATTTCGCCCGCCAGGCGCTCGATGAACTCGCCCGCGCCCATGGTATTGATGATGCGCGCAACGTCGCTGACGCCGATGTAGTCGACCATGGAAGCTCTCCTGTTGAGCGCCCATCATCAACCCTGGCTGCGCTAACAAGAAGGCAGCAAAGTGTCATATTGTTCACATATACTGGTCAATATGCCATATTAAATTGGCATTTTGATCGGGAACAGCACGATGGACGATCTTGACCGCCAACTGATCTCGCTGCTTCGCACCAACGCGCGCAGCACCGTGGCCGCGCTCGCCAAGTCGCTGAAGGTAGCGCGCGGCACGGTGCAGAACCGCATCGCCAAGCTCGAGCGCGCCGGCACCATCGCCGGCTACAGCGTACGAGTGCGGCCCGAGGTCGAGGCACATCGCATCGCGGCGCTGATGACCATCGAAGTGGAAGGCAACCACCTGGAAAAAGTGGTGCGCGTGTTGCGTGGCGACCCGGAAGTGCACACGCTGCACACCACCAACGGCCGCTGGGATCTGATCGCCGAAGTTGCCGTCGACAGCGTCGAGGCCCTCGATCAAGCCATCAGCCGCATCCGCCGCATCGAGGGTATCGTGCGTACCGAAACCAGCCTGCTGCTATCCACCCACAAGCTGTAGACGCACGGCCTGCCGCTCAGAAGCCGCCCACTGCGCGCGCCAGATCGTCACACGTTGATTTGATATGCGCATGCAGCGCCTCGCGCACCTGCGCGGATTTGCGCGCTGTCCAGAGTTGCAACAGCGCGGCATGCTCGCGCGCCGCGCGTTTCACCCGGCCTTCGGGCTGCAGGTGCACCTGCACATAGCGCTGCGCCAGCGTGTGCAGCCGGCCGAGTATTTCCGCAGCAATGGGTTGCGCACGCGGCACCAGCAATTGCAGGTGAAAGCTGCAATTCAGTTGCCCGGACACCGACCAGTCATGAGCGGCCATCGCCGCATTCAGGCGCTCGAGCCCGGCACCGGCCGCCTGCTGTTCAGCCGCCGAGGCCAGCCTGGCACCTGCGCCCGCGGCGGCCGGCTCCATCAGCAGGCGCAGGCTGAAGATCTCCTCCAGCTCAGCAGTCACGAGCGGCCGCACCTGAAAGCCGCGATTCGGGAAAATATTCACCAGCCCCTCAGACTGCAGCCGCACCAGCGCCTCACGCACCGGAATCTTGCTGGTACCATATTCGGCCGCGAGCACGTCCTGCCGCAACGCCGCGCCAGGCGCGTAGGCGCCGGCGAGAATGCGATTGCGCAGGTGCACGATCAGCTGACTGGTCATCGATTGCACCAGCGGCTGGTTCACGCGCGTATGCCCCAGCAGAAAGGATCGCGCGGATCGAAATGCAGCGTCGCCTCGCCGGTCACATGCGCAGCGCCAGTGATGGTCGGGATGACCGTGCCGCGCTCGCGATCCTGCCAACGATAGCGCCCCACCATGCTGCTGCCGATCAGGCTCTCCTGTACCCAGGCCTCGCCCTCGGCCAGTTTGCCGTCGGCCGCGAGGCAGGCCAGCTTGGCGCTGGTGCCGGTGCCGCAGGGCGAGCGATCGTAGGCTTTCCCAGGGCACAGCACGAAGTTGCGGCTGTGGGCCCCTGGCATCCGCGCCGGCGCGAACAGCTCGACGTGATCCACCAGCGGAAAACCCTGCGCGTTCACCGCTGCGCGCAGGCGCCAGGCATAGTCGGTCAGCGCCTCCACGTGCGCGAGGTCGATAGTCTGCCCGTGCTCCGACACCAGGAAGAACCAGTTGCCGCCCCAGGCCACATCACCGACCACGGTGCCGATGCCGGGCACATTGACGCTCTGACGGTGCGCAGTTCGATAGCTGACAACATTGGCTACGCTCACGGTGCCGTCGTCGGCCAGCCGCGCCTCGATCGCACCGACCGGTGTATCAATGTGGACAGTTCCGGGTGCAAGCGCGCCGCTGTGATGGAGCGAAGCGATCAGGCCGATCGTGCCGTGCCCACACATGCCGAGATACCCGACATTGTTGAAGAAAATCACGCCGAGCTGGCAGTCGGGGCGATGTGGCTTTAGCAGCAACGCGCCGACCAGAGGATCGGAGCCACGCGGCTCGTTGACGATACCGGAGCGGTAGCTGTCGAACTGCGCACGAAATCGCTCGACGCGCTGCGCCAGCGGGCCCTCGCCCAGGTCCGGTCCGCCCCCGATCACGAGACGCGTGGGTTCACCGGCCGTATGCGAATCGATGACCCGGATCGAACTCATCAGTGCGGCCGGCTGTTGCGCGCAGTCTCGATCATCGCCAACACTGCCGCGCGCCGCTCGCCCGCGAGCACCAGCCGCGGCGGCCGCACGCGCTCGGAACCACGACCCATCACCTGTTCGGCGAGTTTGATCGATTGCACCAGATCGTGTTCCGCGTCGAGATGCAGTAGCGGCATGAACCAGCGATAGACCGTGCGCGCACGCGCCAGATCGCCCACCTGCAGTGCCTCGTACAGCATCAGCGATTCGGCCGGAAAGGCGTTGGTCAACCCGGATACCCAGCCCTTTGCGCCAAGGCTCAGGCCCTCGAAGGCGATGTCATCGAGGCCGGCGAACAGCACGTAGCGCTCACCCACCGCGTTGTAGATATCGGTGAAGCGGCGCGAATCGGGGGCCGATTCCTTGATGGAAACGATATTGGGCACGTTGGCCAGGCTGCGCAGCGTCGCCACGTCGATGTTGACGCGATAGGAGGGCGGATTGTTGTACAGCATGATTGGCAGGCCGGTCGCGGCCGCCACGGTCCTGAAATGGAACTCGAGTTCCGCCGCCGTGGGCACGTAGACCATCGAGGGCAGCAGCATCAGCCCGTCGGCGCCAAGCCGCTCGGCATCGCGGGCAAACTCCACCGCCAGGTCGGTGGTGAATTCAGAGACGCCGGCAATCACCGGCACCTTGCCGGCGCTGACCTCGACGGCTGCGGCCAGCACCTGACGCTTCTCCGCGGCGCGCAGCGAATTGCCCTCGCCCACAGTGCCCATCAGCAC
>JAYUZE010000036.1:0-7614 GCA_043752035.1 Gammaproteobacteria bacterium | reverse complement strand
CCCGGGTCTTGTCAATGCGGCTCCGGTATAGTGAGTGGCCGCGTTGTCGATAAGGTCCATGAGCCGCCCGATCCTCAAGAACACTGCCGTCACGGGCGTAACGACCTTCCTCTCGCGCCTGACAGGCATGGGCCGGGATATGGCCATTACCGCCGCCATGGGCGTGGGGGCGGTTTCCGACACCTTTTTTGCGGTCTACGCGATCCCCAACTTCCTGCGGCGCCTGTTTGCGGAGGGGGCCTTTTCACAGTCCTTCGTGCCGGTGCTGTCGGAATACCGCCAGACCCGCAGCGACGCCGAGGTGCGCGCGCTGGTGGCCGATACCGCGGGCACCCTGGGCTCGGTGCTGCTGGTGGTCACCGTGCTCGGCGTGGTGGCAGCGCCGGTGATCGTCTATCTCTTTCTCCCAGGCTTTGCGCATGCCGGGGGCGATCGCATGGCGATCGCGATCGAATTGTTCCGCTGGGTGTTTCCGTATCTGCTGTTCATCTCGCTGACCTCGCTGTACGCCGGCGTGCTCAATAGCTATCAGCGCTTCGCGTTGCCGGCCTTCACTCAGGTGATTCAGAACATCGTGATGATCGTCGCCGCGGTGTGGCTGGCTGCGGGCAGCGAGAAGCCCGGACTGATATTGGCGATCGGCGTATTCATCTCCGGCGTGCTGCAGGTGCTCACGCTCCTGCCGTCGGTGGCGCGCCTGCGGCTGCTGGCGTGGCCGCGCTGGCGACCGGCGGCCGAAGGCGTTCGGCGCATCATCAGGCTGATGGGCCCGGGCATCATCGGCAGTTCGATGTCGCAGGTGAGCCTGCTGCTCAATTCGGCGATCGCCACTTTTCTCGCGGTTGGCAGCATCAGCGCGCTGTATCTCGCCGATCGGCTGATGGAGTTTCCGCTGGGCGTTTTCAGCATTGCATTGGGAACGGTGATCCTGCCGAGCCTGTCGGCGCAGCACGCCAAGCAGGCCGGGGCGGAATTTTCCGCGACGCTCGATTGGGCGCTGCGTATCACGGTGCTGCTGGTGGCACCGGCAATGATCGGCATGATGTTCTTCTCAAGTCCTATCGTCACCGCGGTGTTCGGTTTCAGAAAGGTGTCGCCCGTCGGCATGCAGATGGCGAGCCTGGCGCTGATTACCTATTCCTGGGGTGTGATGACCTTCAGCCTGGTGAAGGTGCTGGCGCCGGGCTACTACGCGCGCCAGGACACCCGCACGCCAGTGCGCGCGGCGATGATTGCGCTGGGCATCAACATGCTGCTGAACCTGTGTGTGGTGGTGCCGGCGGTAAAACTGAAATTCGGCGCACCGTATCTGCTGCTGGCGACCACGACCTGCATCTCCTCGGCGGTGAACGCCGTGCTGCTGTGGCGCGGCCTGCGCCGCAGCGGCGTGTATCAGCCCTCGAAGCTGTGGGGTTCGCTGCTGCTGCGCGTGGCTGCGGCCTGTGTGGTGATGGCAGCGCTGCTGTGGTGGATGTCCTCGAGCCTGGAAGCCTGGCTGGCTTTCCGGCAGTCCGAGCGGTTGCTGCGCTGCCTCGGCGGCATTGCGCTGGCGGCGCTGGTGTATTTCCTGGTGCTGTATGCGCTGGGCGTGCGCCGCCGTGATCTGCAGACGCGGGTGCCCACTTGAGACTGCTGCGCCTGTCGGCTGCGCGCCGCAGCTGTGCTGGCGCCAGGGCGGTGACCATCGGTGGCTTCGATGGCTTGCATGTCGGTCACCAGGAACTGATCCGCTGTGCGCGCAACGCCGCCCAGCGACTGCAACTGCCTGCTGCCCTGCTGAGCTTCGAGCCGCTGCCGCGCGAGTATTTCCAGCGCGAGCAGGCACCGGCACGCCTGACCAATTTTCGTGAACGCTGGCGGCTGCTGCAGGCGCTGGGGCTGGATGAATTCCTGCTGATCCGCTTCGATGCGCAGCTCGCGCAGCTCAGTGCGTCCGATTTCATGCAATTGCTCGCCGCCGTCGGTGCGCGCCATGTCACCGTGGGCCACGATTTTCGCTTCGGTCATCGCGGCGCTGGCGACGCCGGGCTGCTGGCGCAGCACGGCCCGCGGCTGGGCTTCGCGGTCGAAATCGTGGCGCCGGTGCTGCTCGATGGCGAGCGCGTGGGTTCGCGCATGGTGCGCGAGGCCCTCGCCAACGCCGATCTGCCGGCCGCGCAGCGCATGCTGCGCCGCGCCTATGCCATGCGTGGCCGCGTGCGGCGCGGCGCGCAACTTGGACGCACGCTCGGCTTTCCCACTGCCAATCTGGCAATGCATCGACGCGCGGTGCCGTTTTCAGGTATTTTTGCGGTGCGCGTGCATGCGCCCGCAGCTGGTGTCGCGGCTGGCGTCGCGGCTGCGCCGGGCGCAGCGCTCGATGGCTGGCCCGGCGTCGCGAGCCTCGGCACGCGTCCGCAGGTGAATGGCGTCGAGCCGCTGCTCGAAGTGCATCTGTTCCGCTTCAACGGCGACCTCTATGGCCGTGAGATCGAAGTGGAGTTCGTCGCCAGGCTGCGCGACGAACTGCGCTTTGACTCGCTGGCCGAAATGACGGCGCAGATGCACCGCGACGCCGAGGCTGCGCGTCAATTGTTGTCCTGAAGTGGAATTGCTGTGACCGATTACAAAAGCACGATCAACCTGCCGCTGACCGAGTTCCCGATGAAGGCGGACCTGGCGCAGCGCGAGCCTGCGCAGCTCGAGCGCTGGGCAATGCTCGATATCTACGCGCGCATCCGCGAGTACGCGCGCGGCCGCCCGCCCTTCGTGCTGCACGATGGGCCACCTTACGCGAACGGCGCCATCCATCTGGGTCATGCACTCAACAAGGTGCTCAAGGACATCGTTGTGAAGGCACGCGGCTTCGATGGCGCCGATGCCCCTTACGTGCCGGGCTGGGATTGCCACGGCCTGCCGATCGAACTGGCGGTCGAGAAGAAACACGGTCGACCCGGCAAGAAGCTCGACGCCGCGGCTTTTCGCGCCGCCTGCCGCGAGTTCGCCGCGAAGCAGGTCGATGCACAGCGCGCCGATTTCAAGCGACTGGGCGTGTTCGGCGACTGGGAGCGGCCCTACCTGACCATGGATCCGCGCTATGAAGCCCAGCAGATCCGCGCGCTCGGCAAGATCATCGCCAACGGCCACCTGTATCGCGGGCTCAAGCCAGTGCACTGGTGTTTCGATTGCCGCTCGGCGTTGGCCGAGGCCGAGGTCGAGTACGAGAATCGCACTTCGACCGCGATCGATGTCGAATACCGCTGCGTCGATGTAGCTGATTTCGTGCGGCGCAGCGGCATCGCCGCAACCGCGTTGGGCTCTGCCACGGCCGGCGCGCCCATCGTGTCGATCGTGATCTGGACCACCACACCCTGGTCGCTGCCAGCCAGTCAGGCCGTAACGCTGCGCGCAGATTTTGACTACGCGGCCTACGCAGTGCCGTGCGTCGGCGCGGACAATAGCGGCGGTGCAGTCGGTAGCGGCGGCGCGGAAGTGTTGGTGTTGGCCGAACCGCTGGCGGCGACCTGTCTAGCACGCTACGGACTCAAAGGCGAGCTGCTGGGCCGCTTCAAGGGTCAATCGCTGGAAGGGCTGATGCTCGAGCATCCCTGGCTTGCGCGCGAGGTGCCGGTGATCCTCGGCGAACACGTCACGCTCGATGCGGGTACCGGCGCCGTGCACACGGCGCCCGCGCATGGTCAGGAAGACTTCGCCATCGGCCAGCAGTACAAGTTACCGGTGAACAATCCCGTGGGCGATGACGGGCGCTTCGTGCCGGGCACCGAACTGGTGGAGGGCCTGAAGATCGATGCGGCGACGCCGGTGCTCGTTGAGCGCCTGCGATCCACCGGACGCCTGATGCACCAGGAACCCTTCCCGCATTCCTACCCGCATTGCTGGCGGCACAAGAGTCCGCTGATTTTCCGCGCGACCTCGCAGTGGTTCATCAGCATGGATAACAAGGGGCTGCGCGCCGGCACCTTGCGCGACATCAAGGCTGTGCGCTGGACGCCCGATTGGGGCCAGTCGCGTATCACCGGCATGATCGAGAATCGTCCCGACTGGTGTCTCTCGCGCCAGCGCACTTGGGGTGTGCCGATCACTTTGTTCACTCATCGCGGCACCGGAGCACTGCATCCGCGCACCGCCGAGCTGATCGGCGAGATTGCCGCGCTGGTTGAGCGCGGTGGCATCGATGCCTGGTTTGCGCTCGATGCGGCTACGCTCCTTGGGAGTGAGGCCGAGCACTATGAGAAAGCCAGCGACGTGATGGATGTCTGGGCCGATTCCGGCCTGTCATTCGAATGCGTCGCCGCGCTGCGCGATGATTTTCACTCGCCGGTCGATCTCTATCTCGAAGGTTCCGATCAGCATCGCGGCTGGTTTCACAGTTCGCTGCTGATGTCCGAAGCGCTGTACGGGCGCGCGCCGTATCGCGGCGTGCTTACGCACGGCTTCACGGTCGATGAGCAGGGCCGCAAGATGTCCAAGTCGCTCGGCAATGGCATCGAGCCGCAGGATATCACGCGCACGCTTGGCGCCGACATGCTGCGTCTGTGGGTGGCAGCCACCGACTTCGCCAATGAGATGAGCCTGTCGCAGGAAATCCTCAAGCGCATGAGCGATTCCTACCGGCGCATGCGCAACACGGTGCGCTTCCTGCTCGGCAATCTGCACGGTTTCGAGCCGGCGCAGGCGCTGCCGGTGAACGAGTTGCTGGCGCTCGATGCCTGGGCGCTGGAACGGGCACGTGCGCTGCACGGCGAGATCACCGCGGCCTATCGCGATTACCAGTTCCACCTGATCTACCAGAAGATCCACAATTTCTGCGTGGTCGACCTCGGTGGCTTTTATCTCGACATCATCAAGGATCGGCTCTACACCACGCCCGCGCATTCACAGGCGCGCCGTTCGGCGCAGACCGCGATGTGGCACCTCGCCGAAGCAATGGTGCGCTGGCTGGCACCGATCCTCTCGTTCACCGCCGAGGAAGTCTGGCGCTTCCTGCCCGGGCAGCACGCCGAGTCGGTGTTTCTCTCCACCTGGTACGAGCTGCCGGCCGCCGCTGCGCGCGACATCGACTGGCCGTTGTTGATGGCATTGCGCAGTTCCGTGGCGCGTGAGCTCGAAGCGCTGCGCGTCGCGGGCCGCATCGGTGCACCGCTCCAGGCCGAGGTCGATATCCACTGCAGCGCGGCGCTGTATCCGCGCCTCAACGCACTCGGCGATGAGCTGCGCTTTCTGCTGATCACTTCCACCGCGCGCTTGCAGCAGGCAGAAGCGCAGCCTGAAGGCACGAGCGTTGCGGCCGATGTGCCTGGCGGCGGCGTGTGGTTGCGCGTGCAGCCGAGCAGCCATCAGAAGTGCGTGCGCTGCTGGCATCATCGTGCCGACGTCGGCACTGTCGCCGCGCACCCTGAGCTGTGCGGCCGCTGTGTCACCAATCTTGCCGAGCCCGGCGAATCACGCCGGTACGCCTGATGGCGCGCGAGGGAGCGGGGTTGGGCATACGTGTGGATGACCCCCAGCGGCGCGCCGCGCGCGGCCAGCTGCGCTGGCTGAGCTTGAGCGCCGCGCTGATCGCACTCGATCAGTGGACCAAACAGTTGATCGAAACGCACCTGGATAACTTCGAGACCCGATTGATCCTGCCGGTGTTCGATCTGGTGCGGGCGCACAATCGCGGCGCGGCCTTCAGCATGTTCAACAACGCGAGTGGCTGGCAACGCTGGGCCTTCAGTGCGCTGGCGCTCGCGGTCAGCGCCGCACTGATCATCTGGCTCTCACGTCTCGAGCGGCGCGCGCAACTGATGGCCGCGGCGCTGGCGCTGATACTGGCCGGCGCGCTCGGCAACCTGATCGATCGCCTGCGGCAGGGTTCGGTGGTCGATTTCCTGCAGTTGCACTGGCACCAGCACTATTTTCCGGCATTCAACGTGGCCGACTCGTCCATCACCGTGGGTGCGACGCTGCTGCTGCTCGATGCATTCATGAGCTCACGGCAAACATCAGGCCACTGATCGTGCGTATCCTACTCGCCAATCCGCGCGGGTTTTGTGCCGGTGTCGATCGCGCCATCGAGATCGTCGAGCGTGCGCTGGAGATGTTCGGGGCACCGATCCATGTCCGCCACGAGGTGGTGCACAATCGCAGTGTGGTTGAGCGGCTGCGGGCACTGGGCGCAGTGTTCGTCGAGGAACTGAACGAGGTGCCCGACGGCGCGACCGTGATCTTTTCTGCGCATGGCGTCTCGACAGCGGTCGAACAGGAAGCGCAGCGCCGCGACCTGCAGGTTTTCGATGCCACCTGTCCGCTGGTGACCAAGGTGCACATGGAAGTGGCGCGCTTCGCGCGCGAGGCGCGTGAAGTGATACTCATCGGTCACGCCGGACATCCGGAAGTCGAAGGCACCATGGGGCGCTTCGATGCGTCGCATGGTGGCCGCATTATGCTGATTGAGAGTGTCGCCGACGTGGCGAAGCTGCAGGTGCACGAGCCTGCGCGCCTCGCCTTCGTCACACAGACCACACTCTCGGTCGATGACACAGCCGCTATTGTCGAGGCGCTGCGACAGCGATTTCCGGAGCTGCAGGCGCCGCGCAAAGAAGACATCTGCTACGCCACGCAGAACCGGCAGGACGCGGTCAAGCAGCTGCTGCGCGAGTGCTCGTTGCTGATTGTTGTGGGCTCGCGCAGCAGCTCCAACTCCAATCGGCTGCGCGAACTCGCCGACCGCGCCGGTGTGCCGGGCTACCTCGTGGATGGTGCCGGTGATCTGCGTCGTGAATGGATCCAGGGTTGCGCGGCAGTGGGTGTTACCGCTGGCGCCTCGGCCCCCGAAGCGCTGGTGCGCGAGGTGGTGGCGAAACTACGCGAGTGGGGCGGGGCCGAGCCGGCAGAGTCCGCCGGCACTCCAGAGCGCGTGGTGTTCGCGTTGCCGCGCTCCCTGCGGCCCGCCAGTTAACAGTTTGCCGGCCTGAATTGGCGAATTGCCACGCAGTGCGGTACATATAGCCGTTATGGCCGCAAACCTATACCTGCAGCACGCCCAGGAACCCGCCGCGAACGCCCCGATCGATGTGGCCGCGCGCCTGCAGGCCTGTGGGATACGCATGACCGCGCAGCGGCTGCAGATCGCACAATTGCTGTTGACAGCACCGCAGCATCTCTCGGCCGACCAGGTGGCCGACGCGCTGCAACGCGCCGGCGTGCGCGTCTCGAAGGCGACGGTCTACAACACCCTGAACCTGTTCGCAGCCCACGGCCTGGTACGCCAGCTGAGCCTGGATGCCCAGCGCAGCTGGTACGACTCCAACGTGCAGGTCCACTATCATTTTCATGACGAGACTTCGGGTGCGCTCATTGATGTGGCGCTACCGGAAGTACAGTTCAGCAAGTTGCCGGCGCCGCCCCAGGGCATGGAGGTTGCCGGCATCGACATGGTGATCCGCCTGCGCCCGCAGGCCTGAGATTGCCTGCCTGCCGCGGCTTCTCATAGAATGCCGCGCCTTTCAGCAAGTATCGGGTCCAGCTCCCTGCCGGAGTAGCTCAGTTGGTAGAGCGGCGCATTCGTAATGCGTAGGTCGTAGGTTCGATTCCTATCTCCGGCACCAGACCCACTTCCAGAGACGTCCA
>JAYUZE010000035.1:0-3412 GCA_043752035.1 Gammaproteobacteria bacterium | reverse complement strand
GGGGCTATGCTGCTCGCCCGCTCCTACGGTCAGCCGGCGCGCTTTACGGCCGCCGCGGCACAGTTGCTCGCCGACCTCGGCGCCAGCTCACGGCCCGGGGCGCGGCGCCGGCCCACGGTGCCGGCCAGGGCCACCTAGCGCTGCGCAGACCCCTGGCCGCAAGCCGCTAGGCCGGCGGCACCAGGCCCACACCCTCAGACGGCTCCAGCAGGTCGATCAGCGCATCGACCGCGCAGAATTCCTGGTGCGCGTGCGCCTGGCGCAAGCTGTCTGGCCGGCGTATCGCGCGCACCAGGCCGATGCCGGCCTGACGTGCGGCGCGCAGCACCGTGGCGCTGTCGTCCGCGAACAGGCAGCGCGCCGGCTCGTGCGGCAGCACCGCGCGCAGCGCCTGCCAGAAGCGCGCGTCTTCCTTGGGCGCACCCAGCGTGTGCGAGCTGTAGCTGTGATCGAAATGCGCGAGCACGTCGGTGCGCTCGTGCTTGATCGCCAGCGCCTCGGGATGCGCGTTGGTGAGCAGCACCAGCTGCTTGCCGTGTGCGCGCGCCGCAGCCAGGAAGCGCTGCGCACCAGGCAGCCAGCGAATCCGCTTAGCGTCCTGGCGCTTGAGTGCGGCGATGTCGAGACCGAGTTCGCGGCTCCAGTATTCGGTGCTGTACCAGGGCAAGGTGCCGCGGCAGGCGGCGAAGCGCGGTTGCAGTTCGCGCAGCGCCGCCGCCGCATCCAGGCCGTTTGCTGCGCCCCAGATGCGCGGCACCAGCACTTGCCAGAAGTGATTGTCGAAATCCAGGTCCAGCAACGTGCCATCCAGATCCAGCAGTACGTGATCGAACGCGGCCCATTGGGCCGCAGTCAGCGCCGCACCATTCCAGTTCTTATGCTCATTCATATGCTTAGGTATCATGGCGCTCATGAGCCTGGACCTGCAACGCCCTTATGAACTGCTGCCGCAGGTGATCGCGGTGGCGCGTGCTGCCGGCAGCGAAATCATGGCGGTGTATGCGCGCGATTTCAGCGTCACGCTCAAGGACGATCAGTCGCCGCTCACCGCCGCCGATCTGGCGGCACAACGAGTGATCAGCGCCGGCCTGGCGTGTATCACACCGCAACTGCCGCAGCTTTCCGAGGAGTCGGCGCCTGGGGAAACGGCCGCACGCCATGAGTGGCAGTCGCTGTGGCTGATTGATCCGCTCGATGGCACGCGCGAGTTCGTGAATCGCAACGGCGAATTCACCGTCAACATTGCGCTGGTGCACGAGCACCAGAGCGTGCTCGGCGTGGTGTACGCACCAGCCTCGGGACTGCTGTATGCCGCGGCGCGCGGTGCGGGCGCCTGGCTGGTCGACGAACAGGGCCGGCATGCGGCGCTGCTGGCCGCGACCCCGGCGGCGCAGCCGCCGCGGGTGCTGGCCAGTCGTTCACACCGCGGCGCAAGTCTCGATGCGCTGCTGGAACGCCTGGGCGAGCATACGCTGGTGGGCGTCGGCAGCGCGCTGAAATTTGGTTTTCTCGCGGCGGGCCGCGCCGATTTCTATCCGCGGCTGTCACCGACCAGCGAGTGGGACACTGCCGCTGGGCAGGCAGTCGCTGAAGCTGCCGGCGCCCGCGTGGTGGGTCTCGACGGTGCGCCGCTGCGTTACAACGCGCACGACACGCTGTTGAACCCCTCGTTCCTGTGTTGGGCAGACGGCAGCCGCGACTGGCTGGCGCTGGCCAGCGGACCCTGAGGCACAGCGTCGTGGACGCGCGCGTCGACCTGCACACGCACAGCGATCATTCCGATGGCACGCTTACGCCACTGCAGCTGGTAGAGCTCGCCGCAGCACGCGAACTGCAGCTGCTGGCACTGACCGATCATGACACCACGGCCGGCTGCGCCGCGGCAGCCCAGGCCTGCCTCGCGCGCGCCATCCAGTTCCTGCCCTCGTGCGAGCTCAGTGCCTTGTGGCGCGGACGTGAGCTGCACATCGTGGGGCTGCGGGTAGCGCCGGAGACGCCCGAACTGATCGCACATCTGCTGGCCGTACGCGCGCTGCGCGTGGCGCGCCTGCGAGCCATCGGCGAGCGCCTGACGCGCTGCGGACTGGACGGCGCCGGCCTGATTGGGCCCGTGCTGGCATTGCCCGGCACGCCCACGCGCCTGCATGTGGCGCGGGCACTGGTGGACTGCGGTGCGGTCGGCGATGCCGAGGAAGCCTTCAAACGTTACCTGGGGCGCGGCCAGCGTGCCGCCGTACCACCGGCGTGGCCGACTCCCGAGGCCTGCGTCGAGGTGATCACGCGCGCCGGTGGGCTGGCGGTGCTGGCGCATCCACACCGCTATAAACTCTCGGCGGGCGGCCTGCGCGAGCTGTGCGCCTGGTTTCGCGACTGTGGCGGCGTTGGTATTGAAGTAAGCCTGGCGGGCATGGGTCCGGGCGATTGCGGACAAGCCGCGTCGCTGGCGCGCCGCTATGGTCTGGCGGGCTCGCTGGGCTCCGATTTTCATATGCCCGGCCTGCCGTGGCGCCCGCTCGGTCGCTGGCTTAAGCTAGCCGAAGGCATTACTCCGATAACCCAGCTGCTCGGCTTCACGCCGGCCGGCGCGCTACAGCCTGCATAGCCATGACTGAGTCCGGTGACAACATCGATCGCGAACTGTTTCGCAATATCCAGAAATTGCGCGAGCTGCGCATTGCGCACCGCGACCTCGATGAAGTCATCGCACGACTGTCGCTGGACATCCATATCGATGAACTGCAGCTCAAGCGTCTGAAGAAACGCAAGCTGATGCTCAAGGACCAGATTCTGATGCTGGAGAGCCAGCTGATACCCGATCTCAACGCCTGAACGCTCGCACCATGAATACCCTAAACGAAACCCTGCAACAATCACTGACGCGCCTGTCGACGCCGCAATACCTGACGCAACTGCTGATCGTCGTAGGTGTAGCCGGGCTCGCGGTGCTGCTCGGTCACGCGGCACGCGTCGCCTGGCAGCGCCGTGCGGCACCGCACCTGGCCTGGCAGGCAGCCGCGCTCGAGGCACTGGTGGTGCTGACGCCGGCGCTGTGCGCACTAGTGCTGCTGCTCGGCACGCATGCGCTGTACGTGACCCGTGGCCTCGCCACTGCGGTGCTGGACATGGGATTGCAACTGGCGGCAGCGCTGCTGCTGGTGCGGCTCGGCACCTACGCGATCGGGCTGCTGGTCGGGCCGCAATCCTGGCTACACAAGTGGGAAGCACGCCTGACACTGTTCATCTGGCTGGCGATCGCATTCCAGGTGGTCGGCTGGTTCGATGCCATCGAGCGGGCGCTCGACAGTATCGACCTGTTGCCGGGCAAGTCCCAGTTCTCACTGTGGTCGCTCCTCAAGGGCCTGTTCGTGGTCACAGGCTTCATTGTGATCATGAGCGTGATCGCGCGCGCCAT
>JAYUZE010000034.1:0-7759 GCA_043752035.1 Gammaproteobacteria bacterium | reverse complement strand
GCTTCCTTCGAGTATTTATCGAACAATTCCTTGAAGCGATAGTAGGTGCCGACGCCGGGCTTCATCATTTTCGAGAGCGGCCCTTCGCTCACATGCTCGGGTGCAATCTTCAGGTACCCCCCGACGTGATGCTGCACCAGCTCCTTCACATATTCGGGCGACTCGATCGCCAGGTCGTAGCGCACGCCCGAGGCGATCAGCACTTGCTTCACACCCGGGAGTTCGCGCGCACGGCGGTAGAGCTGGATCAGAGAGCTATGATCGGTGTTGAGGTTGGGGCAGATACCCGGAAACACGCACGAAGGCCGGCGACAAGCGCTCTCGATCGCGCTGCTCTTGCAGGCAATGCGATACATGTTGGCAGTCGGGCCGCCCAGATCCGAGATCACCCCAGTGAATCCCGGCACGGTGTCGCGAATTTTTTCGATCTCGCGAATCACCGAGCCTTCCGAGCGATTCTGGATGATGCGGCCTTCGTGCTCGGTGATCGAACAGAAAGTGCAGCCGCCAAAACAGCCGCGCTGGATCGCCACCGAGAAGCGGATCATCTTGTAGGCTGGAATATTCGCCTGGCCGTAGACCGGGTGCGGCCGGCGCTGGAACGGCAGATCGTAAATCCAGTCCATCTCGCTCATCGCCAGCGGAATCGGCGGCGGGTTCAGCCACAGGTTCTTGGTGCCATGACGCTGCACCAATGCGCGGGCGTTGCCCGGATTCGACTCAAGATGCAGGATGCGCGAGGCGTGCGCATACAGCACCGGGTCCTGCTCCACCTGCTCGAAGGAAGGCAGGCGGATCGCGCTGCGGGCGCGATCCTGATTGCGCACGGCGCGCGCAAAACGCACGCTTTCGCTGGCAACGGCGGGCGCCGCAGTCACGGCTGGCGCCGGCGCGGCGCCGGGCACCGGGCCAGCGCTGGCTCCGGCAACAGCGCCGCGCGGACTCATTGCATACGGATCGATTGGTGGATTGAGCGGCCCAGGTGCATCCAGATGGGTGGAATCGATCTCGATGAAATCCTGCGGCCAGGCGTGGCGTACGAAGGCGGTGCCACGCAGATCATCGATGTTGGCGAGCTGCTCGCCCGCATCGAGACGGCGTGCCAGCTCCATGATCTGCCGCTCGGCGTTGCCGAACACCAGCAGGTCAGCCTTGGCATCGAAGAGCACCGAGCGGCGCACGGTTTCCGACCAGTAGTCGAAATGCGCGATGCGACGCAACGATGCCTCGATGCCGCCGATCACGATCGGCACATCTTTATAGGCTTCGCGCGCACGCTGAGCGTAGACGATCACCGAGCGATCGGGCCGCTTGCCACCCTCACCGCCCGGCGTGTAGGCATCATCGCTCCGTACGCGCCGGTCAGCCGTGTAGCGATTGACCATCGAATCCATATTGCCTGCGGTGATGCCGAAGAACAGGCGCGGCCTGCCAAGCGCCCGAAAGGCCTCGGCACTGTGCCAATCGGGCTGGGCGATGATGCCCACGCGCAATCCCTGGGCCTCGAGCACCCGGCCGATCAGCGCCATGCCGAAACTCGGGTGATCGACATAGGCATCGCCACTGATCAGGATGACATCGCACTGCTCCCAGCCCAGCTGCTGCAGCTCGGCGCGCGACATCGGCAGAAACGGCGCCACCGGCCGCACGGCTGCGGCAAAACCTGACAATGCGGGGGCGGTCTGCATAGCCCGATTATAGTCGCCGGCGCTCTCCACCCGGTTGGAATACTCGGTTAAAATTGCCGTCATGCCAGCCCGCCCCACGGAGTGCATTCTGGTGCGTGGCGCGCGCCAGAATAATCTCAAAAACCTCGATCTGGACATCCCGCTGAACCAGCTGGTGGTGGTCACCGGCGTGTCCGGCTCGGGCAAGTCTTCGCTGGTGTTCGATACGCTCTATGCCGAGGGCCAGCGGCGTTACGTCGAAACCTTCTCGCCCTACGCGCGCCAGTTCCTCGATCGCTGCGACAAGCCCCAGGTGACGCGCATCGAGGGGATACCGCCGGCGATCGCCATCGACCAGGTTAATCCGGTGCGCACCTCGCGCTCCACGGTCGGCACGATGACCGAGATCAGCGACCATCTGAAACTGCTGTACGCACGCGCCAGCACGCTGCATTGCCGGCGCTGCCAGCAGCCGGTGCGCCGCGACAGCGCGGCCAGCATTGCCGCGGAAGTACAGCGGCGCGCGGCCAGCGCTGGCGATCCGCGCCTGGAGATCTGTTTCGCGGTGAAGGTGCCCGAGCGCATGAGTGTTGCCGACGTGCGCGCCGAGCTCGAACGCCAGGGTTATGCGCGCCTGCGCAGCGAGTCACCGCGGCTGCTCGAAGTGGTACAGGATCGGCTGCGCGCCGCTGGCGAGAGCACGCGGCTGCAGGAAGCGCTTGAAGCCGCGCTGCGTTCCGGCCACGGACAGATTGCGGTGCATGCCCAGAGCGAACCTGCGCAGCTGTGGCGTTATTCCAGCGGCCTGCACTGCGCGAACTGCGACATCCAGTACCAGGATCCGCTGCCGGCGCTGTTCTCATTCAACTCGGCGATCGGTGCCTGCGAACATTGCCGCGGCTTCGGCCGCGTGATCGGCATCGACTACTCGCTGGTGATTCCGGATGGGCGCAAGACCCTGGCCGGTGGCGCGATCAAGCCCTGGCAGACGCCATCGTTCCGCGAGTGCCAGCACGATCTCGAGCGCCATGCACGCCGTCGCGGCATCGCCCTCGACGTGCCGTGGAACGAACTGCCTGCCGAAGCGCGCACCTGGGTCATCGATGGTGAGGGCGCCTGGACCAGGAAAGTCTGGTACGGCATCAAGCGATACTTCGCCTGGCTGGAAAGCCGCGCTTACAAGATGCACGTACGGGTGTTGCTCTCCCGCTATCGCAGCTACACGCCCTGCGAAGTGTGCGCCGGTGCGCGACTCAAGCCCGACGCACTGCTGTGGCGGCTGGGGAGTTCCGCGGGCGCGCGTGGCCTGACGATCCGCGAACTGACCACACTGCCGATCACGCAGTGCCGCCAATATATCGATGAGCTCAAACTGCCCGCACCACTCGATGACGCGGCCGACCTGGTGCAGAGTGAGCTGCGCGCGCGCCTCAGGTACCTGTGCGATGTGGGGCTGGGTTACCTGACGCTCGACCGGCAGTCGCGCACGCTCTCAGGCGGCGAAGTGCAGCGTATCAATCTCACCACGGCGCTCGGCACCTCACTGGTCAACACGCTGTTCGTGCTCGATGAACCCTCGATCGGCCTGCACCCACGCGACATGGGCCGCGTGATCGGCGTGATGCAGCGGCTGCGTGATGCCGGCAATTCGCTGCTGGTGGTCGAGCACGATCCGCAGATCATGCGCGAGGCCGATCGGCTGCTCGATCTCGGGCCCGGCGCCGGCGAACTGGGCGGCCAGATCGTTAGCTTTGGTACCCCGGAATCGGTGGCCGCCGATCCTGCCTCGATTACTGGCGCCTGGCTGTCGGGGCGCAAGCGCCTGCCGCCGCTGCGCGCAGCCGACGCTGCGCCGTACGACCGCGGTCAGCAAGACGCCGGCACTGCCACTGCGGCTATCGAGCTGCAAGGCGTGCGCGCGCACAATCTGCGAGACATCGACGTCCGTATTCCGCTGCGGCGCCTGGTGTGCCTTACCGGCGTATCCGGCTCGGGCAAATCGACGCTAGCGCAGGATGTGCTGTATGCCGCGATCCAGAAGGCCAAGGCGCAGGGCGGCGAGGCACCATTGGAGCATCGCGCGCTGCGTGGCGCCGAACTGATCGAGTCAGCGGTGATGATCGATCAGACCCCGATTGGCCGCACCACCCGCTCGAATCCAGTGAGCTATGTGGGAGCCTTCGATGAGATCCGCGCGCTGTTCGCCGCGACACCCGACGCGCAGCTGCGCCGCTACCGCGCCGGCACCTTCAGCTTCAACAGCGGCACCGGACGTTGCCCCACCTGCAGCGGCAACGGCTTCGAGCACGTGGAAATGCAGTTTCTGGCTGACGTGTATCTGCGCTGCGCGGAGTGTGACGGTAAGCGCTATCGGGCCGAGACGCTGCAGGTGCGCTGCACCGGCGCCGATGGCCGCCAGGCTGACATCGCCACAGTGCTGGAGTTAACGGTACGCGAAGCCCTGCAGTTCTTCGCCCACGTGCCAAAGATCGGCGCACGGCTGCAGCCACTGGCCGATGTCGGCCTCGACTACCTGCGCCTCGGGCAGCCGGTGCCCACGCTATCAGGCGGCGAAGCGCAGCGGCTGAAACTGGCCGGATGTCTGGCAGCAGCGGCTATCGACAGCGCGCGCACGCAGCGCAACGGCAAGGGCAAAGGCAAAGGCGCAGCCAGCGCCACCGCCGCTGCGCAGGGCAAGCTGCTGCTGTTCGATGAGCCCAGCACCGGGCTGCACTTCGAAGACGTGGCGCGACTGCTGCGCGCCTTTGGCCTGCTGCTGGCGGCCGGTCACTCGCTGCTGGTGATCGAGCACAATCTCGACATCATCGGCGCTGCCGACTGGATCATCGATCTGGGACCCGACGGCGGCAGCGCCGGCGGCGAAGTCGTATTTTGCGGTACGCCGGCGCAATTGATGGCCGACGCGCACTCGCACACTGCCGCAGCGCTGCGCGAATACCGGCGCGAGCCTGGTGTGCGCGATGCGGCCGCGCGCACCGCCACGCCAGGCGCCGTCGCAACGTCTGCCAGCGGGGCGCGGGTGGCCGCAGCCGCGCGTGGGCACGCGACCTCACCGGCATCGATCAGCGTGCGCGGCGCGCGCGAACACAATCTGCGCAATATCGATGTGGACATTCCACGCGATCGCTTCACAGTGATCACCGGTGTCTCGGGCTCGGGCAAATCGACGCTAGCCTTCGATATCCTGTTTCACGAGGGCCAGCGCCGCTACCTGGAATCGCTCAACGCCTTCGCGCGCCAGTTCGTACAGCCCGCAGCGCGGCCGGATCTCGACAGCCTCTCGGGTCTGCCGCCCACTGTGGCCATCGAGCAGCGCGCCAGTCGCGGCGGCCTGAAGAGCACGGTGGCCACGCTTACCGAGATCTATCACTTCCTGCGCCTGCTGTACGTGCACCTGGGCGTGCAGTACTGCCCCGACTGCCAGATCGCGATCGCACCGCAAAGTCCGGAACAGATCGCAGCGCATCTGCTACGCAAGCATCGCGGCCAGCGGCTGCAACTGCTGGCGCCGCTGATCGTACAGCGCAAGGGCATCTACACCGACCTGGCGCGCTGGGCGGCGGCGCGCGGTGCGCGCACTTTAAGGGTTGACGGCCAATGGGTGCCCAGCGCACCGTTTCCGAAACTCAGGCGCTTCGTCGAACACAATATCGAATTGCCGGTAGCCGAGCTGGTGGTGTCGCTGCGCGAGGAAGCGCAGCTGCGCAGCGCGCTGGCCGCGGCGCTCGATGCCGGCAAGGGCGTGGCACACGCGCTCGATCAGCGCGGCGCCATCGAGGTGCTCTCGAGCCGGCGCGCCTGCCCGCAGTGCAGCCGCGGCTTCGCGCCCACCGATCCACGCCTGCTGTCGTTCAATTCCTCGCAGGGTTGGTGCCCGGAGTGCCGCGGCACCGGCCAGAAACTCGAAGACTTCGATCCCGAGGAGCAGAGCGGCGAGGAATCGCAGTGGCTGGAACAGCGGACTCAGACAATCGCCTGCCCGGCGTGCGCTGGCGCGCGACTGAATCCCGTCGCCTTGAATCTGCGGCTGGGCGCACACTCGATCAGTGCGCTGTGCGCCCTGAGCGTGACAGCACTGCAGCAATTCCTTTCACGGCTGAAACTGGATGCGCGCTCGCGCGCGATCGCCGGCGATGCGCTGGCGGAAATCGCCACGCGCCTGCAGTTCCTGGCGCGCGTGGGACTGGATTACCTCAGTCTCGATCGCGCCGCGCCCACGCTCGCCGGCGGCGAGGCACAGCGCCTACGGCTGGCGGCGCAGCTGGGCTCGAACTTGCAGGGCGTGTGCTATGTGCTCGATGAGCCTACCATCGGCCTGCATCCGCGCGACAACACCATATTGCTCAGTGCGCTCAGGGACCTGAACGCCGCACACAACACACTGGTCGTGGTCGAGCACGATGAAGACACGATCCGCCAGGCTGATCACATCATCGATCTCGGCCCTGGCGCCGGCGTGCGCGGCGGCCGCGTGATCGCCACCGGCGACGCGGCGGCGCTCAGTGGCAATCCGCACTCGGTAACCGGCCGGCTGCTGGCTACGCCACTGCGCCATCCGCGCAGCCCGCGGCGCGCAGTCAGCGCGGCAACACCGTCGCTGCATCTCGAAGGCGTGAACCTGCACAATCTGCGCAACATCGACGTGCGAATTCCGCTCTCACGCCTGGTGATCGTCACCGGAGTTTCAGGTTCCGGAAAATCCACACTGGCGCGCGATGTGCTCTATACCAATCTGCAGGCCGCGCTCGCGCGCCGGCCCGGCGCGCTGCAGGGCCTGCGCGCGCTGCGCGGCGCCGGGACCATCACCCGCGTGCTCGAAGTCGATCAGACACCGATCGGCCGCACCCCGCGCTCGTGCCCGGCAACCTACGTAGGATTCTGGGATGACATCCGGCGCCTGTATGCGGGCAGCGATGAGGCGCGCATGCGCGGCTACAGCGCCAGCCGCTTTTCCTTCAACACCGGCGATGGCCGCTGCGCAGAATGCGAAGGCCAGGGGCAACGCACGGTCGAGATGAGTTTTCTGCCCGATGTCAAAGTGCCCTGCGACCTGTGTAACGGCCGGCGTTTCAATGCGCAGACGCTGGAAGTGCACTGGCGCGGGCGTTCAGTGGCCGATGTGCTGGCAATGAACGTCGAGGACGCGGTGGAATTCTTCGCCGCACAACCGCGCCTGCACCGCCCGCTGCTGCTGCTGCGCGATGTCGGCCTGGGTTACCTGACCTTGGGCCAGCCCAGTCCTACGCTGTCGGGCGGCGAAGCACAGCGCATCAAGCTGGTCACAGAGCTGGCGCGGCTTGCAGCAATACGCCCCGGCCGCGCCGGCACGGCGCACACGCTCTACGTGCTCGATGAACCCACTGTCGGGCTGCACATGGCCGATGTCGAGCGCCTGACCACCGTGCTGCACCGGCTCGTGGATGCGGGCAACTCGGTGGTGATGGTCGAGCACAATCTCGATCTGATGGCACAGGCCGACTGGATCATCGACCTCGGTCCGGAAGCCGGCGCCGGTGGCGGGCGCGTCGTGGTCGCAGGTCCGCCGGCGCAGATTGCCGCGCGTCACGCACGCTCGCATACTGGCGCTGCGCTGGCACCGTTTCTCAGCGCCCGCTGCGATTGACGCGGCGCTGTTTCTCTGTAGCAACTTAACTGACGGAGCTGGATGATGGCGCACGGATTGGTGTGCTGGAAATGCGGTGCCAGCCTCGAGCAGCTGACACTGCCGCTGTCGCGACGCGATGAATGCGCGCGCTGCCGCGCCGAACTGCATGTGTGCCGCATGTGCGTGGAGTACGACACTGCGGTCGCCAAGCATTGCCGCGAACCCACCGCCGAAGAGGTCAGCGACAAGCAGCGGGCCAACTTCTGCGATCACTTCCGGCCGCGGCCCGGGGCCTGGACGCCGCCTTCATCCACCGCCTATCAGGCGCGTGCCGAACTCGCGTGCCTGTTCGGCAAGAAGTAGCGCTTCAACTACCGCTGAATCGCTCGGCGAGCCGGTCCATCAGGCGGCCGAAGCGCGAACCGCGTTGCGACTTCGCAGAGTTCAGACCGCGATCGCGGTTCGA